>JAFIGE010000011.1 GCA_020831585.1 Opitutales bacterium
CGAAGATGTGAAAGTGATTAGCCAAGAAGCAATACGTCAGCACCTCCATCCCCGCAAACACCGCCTGCGAGCGCATAATGTGGCGCATCGCCTGCATCGCCTCCTCATCCATCAGCCGCCTTTTCTGCACCACCCTCGAAATAAGGTGGTGGCAAGCCAACCGTGGATACTTCAGTCTTCGGCAAAACCTCCTGCTCATTCTGCCATCCAAACAATACGCATTGAGAAATCAATGCAAATGTTCAGAACAACTAAAATAAATATGTTTCGGGTAGGGTCGTCTGTTTTCAGGGTGGACGCCTTTTGGCGGTTTCTTCAGGTTCATTTTCCATGAAATCGCTTGGTGTTCAATTATACAGCCTTCGTGATGAGTTTGCTGCCGATCCCGAAGCGGCTTTGCGTCGTGTTCCCGGGCTTGGCTTTTCTGTTGTGGAGCTTGCCGGGACCTATGGTTGGGCGGCCGCGAAGTGGAACCGGATGCTTGCCGAAACCGGGCTTTCGGTGGGTTCCGCGCACGTGCCTGTGGAGGCCCTTGAAGGAGATTTTGAGGGGACCGTGACTTTTTATCGGGAGATTGGTTGCCCCACGCTCATTGTTCCCTTCCTCCCTCCGGAGGCTTTTGGAATCGAGGCGTTGGAGGGCACGGCGGCCCGCCTCTCTACCTTGGCCAACCGCGTGCAAGGGGCGGGTTTTCTTTTTGCCTACCATAACCACGCGCATGAGATTGCTCCCTTGCCGACGGGCGAGATTCCGTTGGCGGCGCTCGCCCGCCACCTCGGCGATCAACGGGTGAGTTTCCAATTGGACACGTATTGGGTGGAAAAGGCGGGGCAATCGACCCTCGGTATCATCGATCTTCTGGAGCCCCAAATCTCCCATATACACGCCAAAGAACTCCGAAAATCCGATGGAGCGGATGTGCCCGCAGGCCAAGGCGATGTGCCCTTTCCGGAGGTTTTGCGCAAGGCCCGCGCCCACAACTGGCCGGTGGTGGTTGAGTTTGAGGGGACGGACGCGATGGCCGCAGTGGCGGAAAGCGCACGCTACCTGAGGGACCTCTGAGTCCTTGTCGGCGTGACGGCCGGTCGGTGCCTATCGAGGGGCGTGGCAAGGCCCATGAACCTTGGCGATTTCGTGAGCGCCCTTTCCCGGTTTTTTATTTCGAGAGCGTCTTGGTCCAAAAGGGGAGGGTGTGGACAAGCTCGGCGCCTGTTCCAATTTCCTTCCACTCAAGGGAAGCGGCCAGGGAGGGGTGCCGGGTATAGCCGAGCCTCGCCCAGAAGTTGTGGAGCTCGCGGTGACCGGAGGGGCGCCGGCTGTCGGGTAGGGGCCGCTCAATGGCGCAAAAGCAGGTGTGGCGGATGCCGGGGAGGTTACGGGCATGGGTTTCGCGTGCGACAAAGAAGGCCTTTCCCAAACCGTTGCCGCGAAAGGCGGGCAGAACAACGGATTCGCCGCAGTAGAAGTAGGGGTTCACGGATTCACCGGCGGCTTCAAAGGGTGCTTTGAATGCTGTGCTCTCGGCGCTCATGGGTTGACCGGTGGAGGCACCGACCACTTCGCCGTCGGCCCGCGCGAGGACAAGGAGGAAGTCCGGGCAGGTGGCGTAGCGCCGAAGGTATTGGGTTTCGTAGGCGATATCGCCCTCGTAGAGATAGGGCCACTCGCGGAAAACGGTGGTGCGCAGGCGGGCGACTTCTTTGAGGTGCGGGGTGGCGTCGGCACCGCGATGAATCTCGGTCGTCAAGGCCATGGGATGGGCTACGCGCGCATCCGCACATCCTTGCAATCTTCCTGCACCATGAGGGGCAGGCCGGATTTTCCGGGATCGTGTGCGCGCAGGAAGGGCGCATGGATGTGCGCGCCGCGCACGCGCCGCAGCCAAAGGCCGTGCATGGGCACCGGTCCGTGAAAGGGGTTTACGGCGGTGTTGGCATTTGTATCCAAATCATGGCGACGCCCTTCGCCCGGCCAGATTGCCCGGAGATTGTCCACCGTAAGCCGGTCGACATTATCGCAGACGAGGACGGCAGGTTTATCGCGGGTGTGGGGCGAGTCGTTTGACATTTGCGAGCTGCTCTGAAAGGCCACGGCCTTTTGCGGATCTTCGATGGTCGGGTAAACAAGGGAAACATCGCGCAGGGTAACGTCCTCAATGGTCGCCCCGTCGGCGGCGGTGAGGAGGTTTCGGCCACGCGTGGTGAGGGCGATGTTGGAGAAGATGAGATTGCGGCAGACGCCGAGAGCCCCGTCCGTCCGGCGGTGGTGTTGGATGTCCACGTAGATCGCGCGTTGTAGGGGAACATCGGATACAGACGTGCCGGTGAGCCCGGAGACGACCACGTTTTCGATGATGCCGGGGTCCCACATCTCGATTTGCACGGCCCGCAGGGCCCGGCGGATGACACATCCGGTCACGGTGACATCGCGGATGCCGTGTGACGTTTCCGCGCCGAGGCCGATGGCGGCGCAATTGGACGAGAGGATGCAATTGGAGACGGCGATCCGTTCGCAGGTGCGCGCATCGGTCATGCTCTTGAGGATGATGGCATCGTCGCCGCAGGTGAGATCGCAATCGCTGATGCGCACGTCGCGGCAGCCGTTGATATCGAGACCATCGGTGTTTGGCCCAAAGAGGTTATTGCGGATGGTGAGGGACTGAATGCGCACGTCGTCACAGTCGTGCAAGTGGACGGTCCACCCGGGTGAGTCTTTGATCGTGAAATCGCGCAGGGTCACGCGTCGGCAGGCGACGAAATCGAGCAGGGGGCTCACGCGTGTCTTCTTTTCGCGGAACCAGGGGTGGGTGGGGTTACGGTAGACGGGGTGCAGTCCGTGCTCATCGCAGTAGGCTTCGATATCGACACCGGCGGCGGCGAGTTCGCGCATGGGGGGATTCCAGAAGGCCGGCCCCTGCCCGTCGATGGTGCCATCGCCGGTGATACCGATATTTTCGCAATCGTGTGCGGTGATGAGGTGGAAGGGTTGGCGATCCTTGTTTCCCACGAAATCCTTGCCCCGCGGATAATCTTCGGTGCGGTCGTGCGCCCGCAGGGTGCAACCGAAGGGCAGGTGCAGGGTGATGCCGCTGTGCAAGCGGAGCGTTGTGGTCGTCCACGTGCCCACGGGCAGGATGAGTGTGCCGCCACCGCTCTCGGCGAGGCGGTCGATGGCCGATTGCAGTGCGTTGGCAACGCCCGTGGGATGGGGATTGTTTGCGAGAGTTTGTTGGAGGGACATGAAAGCGGGAAGTGCCCTCGCTCAGGAGCCGTGGCGGCGGCGTGGGCTGGTCCGTTCCTCGGGTTCGGGCTCGGGCGGACGGAAGGTGCCGGTGTCGAGAAAACGCTGCACTTCGTCGGAAGACTCGATGAGGCGGAGGCGTTCCTGGGCATCGAGGTGGGCGGCTTCGACATCGCCGACAATGTAGGGGCGGATGAAAATGAGCAGTTCCGAGCGGGTCATGGCTTCGGTGCGGCGGCGGAAGAGATTACCCAGAACGGGGATGTCGCCAAGGAACATGATACGGGCTTCGCCATCGGTGGAGTCGAGCTGCTGGAGACCGCCGAGGACGACCATCTGGCCGTTGCCCACGCTCACGTAGGAACGGGCGTCGCGGGAGGTGAAGATGGGGTTGTTGCCTGCGCCCACAGCACCTGTCTCCGAGCTGATGGACTGTTCGATTTCGAGCTGAACGACGCCGTTGGAGCCGATGAGCGGGGTGACTTTGAGGTCGATACCGACATCGGTATATTGGACGTTTTGGCGAATGTTGCCGAGGCCGAGGTCGGTATCGGTGGCGACGGTGCCGGTGATCACGGGGATGCGGCGGGTGATGGAGATGCTGCCCTCGCGGTTGTGCGTGGTGACGATCGTTGGCGAGGAAAGGACCTTTACGTTGTTGTTCACGCGACCGGTTTGCAAAACGAGGTCGATGCTCAGTTCGCCGGGACCGAAGATGATGGGGCGCAGACTGCCGCCGACGATGTCGGGCGAGATGACGGTGTTCGGCCCACCCACGGCATTGAGGCGCGGAGCGATACGACCGGCGGACTCGCTCACCCGGTAATCGGCGGCGACATTGGTTTGAATACCGAAGGCGTCGAGGCCGCGGGAGTAGTCGTTGGTGATGGTCACTTCTGTAATGACGACTTCGATACGGACTTGGGCGAGGACGGTATCAATTTCCCTGATGAGGGTTTCGAGAAAGCGAAGGTCGGTCTCTGTGCCGGAGGCGACAATGGTATTGGCGCGCTCATCGGCAACGAGAGTCATGAAGTCGCTGAACTGAAGAGTGGAGGCTTCGCCGCGCAGGGTGCTGGGGACTTGTGGTTGCGGCTGCTGAGGGCCGGTCCGCTGGGCGGCGGCTCGCGCGGCGGCGCTTCCCGGAGCTGTGCGCGTACCCGATTGGCTGGCATCACGGGCCTGCTTTTGCCCGGAGATGACCTGGTCGATGAGGCTCACCACATCCGGCGCCTGCGCGTGCTGAATATTGAATACACGGGTGTTTGTAAGGGGCGCGACGTTTACATCGATGCGCTCAATGAGGCTGGTGATGAGTTCGGCGTTGGAAGGGTGGGTGAAGACGATCAATTGGTTTGTGCGGTCGTCGGCGTCGAAGTGGGTGTTGTTCTCGAGTTGGCGGCGGAGGGCACCGGTTTGGAGTTGTTGGAGGCGGCGCAGAACATCCTGTGCGCTGATGTTGCTCAACTGGAAGAAGAGCATTTCGGTGCGCAATTTCTTGGGCGCATCGAGGACGGCAAGGAGGCGCTCGAGGCGTTGAAGGTTGATGAGGGCATCCGTTACGAGGAGGAGATTGCTCTTATCAAAGGCGATAGGTGCGCCAACAGACATGAGCGGTTGAATGAGGGGCACGGCTTCCTGGGCGGTGAGAAACTCGAGGTTGAAGATCTTTTCATAGAGCTTTTGCGAGGGCGTGGCGTCGAGGGTGGTGCCGATCCATTGCGGGGGCACCTGTGAATTGATGGCCGAGGCGGGCACGGCCTTGAGGAAGCGGTCGCCCACGTCCGTTATGGCGATGCCGTTGAGGGCAAGAAGGCTTTCGATGGCCAGTATGGCATCGCCCCGCGTCATCGCTGATTGGCTCATGAAGACGATGTTGACGGCGGGGAGGTTCTGTTGGCGGAGGATGGGTTTGCGGGTGAAGTTTTCGAGGATTTCGAGAACTTCATTGGTCCCTAAACCGGGGATGCGGAGAAGGCCTACGCTTTCCGCCATGCGCGGATCGGCGCGGCTCACGAGGTTGGCGGCGGTGGCGGTGGTGGCATCGGCGTCGACTGGAGACGGAGTCGGCCGCGCGCCGGGACGGGTGACCGGCGTGCGCACGGGGCGTGGACCGGTGGGGGCGGGCGGGGGGATGAAGTCGGGTGGGGGGGGCACATCTTCATCTTCCGGCGGAGGGGGGAAGGCGGCATCGCTGGACTCGTCGTCGCTCTCCGGCCCGGATTGTGCGGTCAGGTGGGAGAGGGGAGCCAGCCCGGCGGCAAGGGCGAGGAGGAAAACGAGAAGGCGGCGGAAAGTCATCGGCAGGCGCATGGCGGGGTTTTAAAAATCAGTTGAGAGCGGCGTCTTTGAGTTCGAAGGAAGAAAGCTCGAAGGTGACGTCGAGGAGGCGCGGATCGCGCGTGTTGGCGGTTATCTGAAACTGGGTGAGAGTGATGTAGGGCGACTCTTGTTTGATGCGTTCGTCGAACTCCATGAGTCGTTCGAGCCGGGCCTGGCGAATGGCTAGGCGAACGGTATGGTAACTGAAAATATCGGAATCAACGGTAACGGGGCTGGTGATGTTAAAGCTGAGGCCGGTTTCGCGGGCGAGCGTATCGAGGCGCTCGGAGAGGCGGGCGGCGGAAAAGGTGCGGCTGGCATCGAGACCTTGGCGGGTGCGTTGGAGCTCGGCCTCGGCGGCACCTTGGTTGCCCAGGGTGGCCGCATTATCGGCAAGAATCCGTTGATTGATGCGGAAGCTGAGGAGGTGATCTTGAAAGGTGCGCACCGACATGAGGAACCAGATCAAGAGCAGTGCCCAGATGAAGACGGCGAGGAGCAGGCGTTCCCGGAAGGAGAGGGCGTTGAAGAAATTACGGAGCATCACTCGGCGGGTTCGGTGGCGTCATTGAGAAACTCGCTCTCGTCGAGCGGCGGGAAATCATCGGCCGGGGTGAGGGCGGGAATCGCGGCGGGCGGGTGGAGGCGGGCGGGGGCTTCGCGGAAGCGGACCGTCAGGTCAAAGCGGGTTTGGCCGTCGCGGGTTTCGAAGACGTTTTCCACTTCTTCCACGGCGGGGAGGCGGCGGAGGCTCTCGGCGTAGGCGTTGACTGGGGCGACGGCGTTGGAGAGTCCCTCGATGCGCACTTCGTTGTGCGCGGTGGCCCGGGTGCGGGTAAAGTAAACGGAGTCCGGGCGCACATGGTTGACGAGTTCCAACATGCGGAAGGGGGCGATGTCCTGTTCTGTGCTTTGGGTGAGCCGTGCGGCCAGCGCCCACGTGTCGTTCACCCGCAAAACGGCGGGTTGCTCGGCGACGATCCGGCGGGTCTGCCGGCCATTCCAGATATCAAATCCCCAGGTGAGCGATTGAAAGAGGATCAGAAAGACAAAAAAGCCCATCGCGGCGACAGTGGAGAGCCAGACATAGCGGGAGCGCTCGCGTTCCTTGCGTTGGGCGGTGCGCCAGACACGGGAGTGGATATCGGCCGCCCAGGTGGCTTCGGCGTCGAGACCAAAGCTGCGCTCGGTGGGGTTTCCCGAAGTCTCGGGGGTCAGGTGGCGGTGTTTGAAGCTGAGGTGGCGCTCGCCATCGATCTTGTAGCCTTCGCCTACCCAGACGCCTTCTTCGACGGTCCATCCCCCGTCGGCGGGGACAGCGTTGGCGAGGCGGTCGCGGGTGGCAAGAATGGCTTCATCGGTGAGGAAGTCCCCGGCTACGCGCCGCGAGAGGATGCGCTCGGGGACTTGGCGGTCGGGCAGGTGGTAGAGTGCGGATACGGATCCGTTTTCACAGAGGAAGGTGACGCGTTTTCCCGGGTGAGTTTCGCCGAAGCGGGTGAGGAATCCGGGGAAGGCGTGAAAGAAGGCGTCGATATTGTCCACGCCCAGTTTCCGCAGGCGGGCGTGGGGAATGGCGTAGGCGAGGACTTCGGTCCGGTCCGGTTCGCGGATGTAGCCCCAGAAGAGGTGGTCGACCGGAAAAGGGGAAAGGCCTTCGAGCATCAACTCAATCGCTTCTGAGACGTCTCCACCGGCCGCCTGCACATCGGCCGGAATCTCCATGTGATGACAGAAAAAAGCATCGGCCGGGGCGAGGAGGAGGCGGCGTTCGGGAATCCGGTCGCGGAGCGACTGGAGCGTTTTATCAAAATACGAGGGCATGCCGATGGGGAGAGATTACGAAGCCGGGGCGGGTTGGGTGTCCATCACAATCTCCGGTTCTCGGATAGGCGGATGATCTCAAAGGGGTAGCCGAGGGCCGCCGCTTCGCCGCTGCGGGTTGTGCGGGCGGTGCCGCGGGGATCGTCGCGCGCATCGCGGCGGGCGGTCACGCGGGGTTGCGGCGCGTCCGGGCCTGGGTCGGCAGCAGGATCGGTGGGGGTGCGCCCGGTTTGACGGGAGCCGATCCGTCCGCCGCCCACTTGGCTGCCGCGCCAGCGCACGAGGGTTTCGATGAGGAAACCGGCTTCGCCCCGGCGGGCCTCCACTTCGACGCGGAAGAGCCGGGCTTCCATGCCCACGAGGTTGCTTTCTGAGAGAAAGAGCCCGTCGGTGCGCGAGCGGATCGGGAGGTCGTCCTCGGTCCCCGGGATGCGGTCCGGCCCAGCCCGGTGATCGAGGACAAAGCCCGCATTGATGAGGCCCATGCTGTCGAGCACATCGAGCACCACGGGGGGGGCTGTGTTGATGTTCACCGCGCCGGTGTGATGGAGGGAGAACATTTCCCGGAACTGGCCGAGGGCGGGGAGGGGGCGGCCTTCGTTGTCCCAGAAAGCCGCCTGCCAGCCGTGGATCAGCTCCAGTTCATCCCAGGTGCGCAGGGGCCCATTGCGGGGGCGGCGGGGAGGGGTGAGGCGCAGGTAATCGTCTCCATCGAACCCGTTGAGGCGGGCTTCGTCGTCCTCGTCCATCCAATCGAGGAGGGTATCGGTGAGCTCGGAGGCCTGGATCATATCAAAGCCGAGGCGCTCGAAGGCGTGGCGGAGGGTGTCTTCCTGCACATTCTGGAGGGGAATGCGTCCACTCTCGTCGGTCACGCGTATGCGGATGCGCACGCCGTCTGCCTTGGGGAGATCGATGAAGGCCGTGGGATCGCCCCAGCCTTGATTCGGCATGTGCAGTGCGCCGTCAATCTCGCGGATGGCGTTGATCGTGGCGAGGGTCGCTTCGAGGGCGGAAAAGGCATGGCTGCGCAGGTCGTCCTGGTGTTGGAAGAGCCCGGCGTAGCGGATTTTGGAAATCGCTTCGCGCTGGAAGGCGACGACGATAAAAGAGAACAAAACAACAAATGCGAGCACCGCGACAATCACGCTGCCGCGCCGGGATTGCAGGGGCCCGGGAAGAGGGGGCGTTTTCTTAAAAGACAGGGACATCGCGGGCGTTTTGGGGAATAAAGATATGCCGACTGGTCGTTTCGCCCTCATGGGAAAAATGCAGGCGGAGGAAATCCGGAAGAAGAAAGGACCCGTCTGGTTCGGTCTCGGGGCGATCATGGACCGACCAGCGGTCACTCTCCCGGTCGTAATAGGCATATTCGATGCGGGCAACGAGGTGGGAGAGCGGTGTGCGGAAAAGGTCGTTGAGCGTCTCGGCCTCTTCCTGCAAGTCGGAGAACCAGATGATGGAGAGACCTTCCCCGCTTTCAAAGTGAATGTAGCAATTTACGTCGGGCAGTCGCACACCTTCCATGACAAACAGGGGAGGGGCCTCCGTGAGACGAAAAAAGAGCAGCGGATCGCGGGTTTCTCCCCAGTCCGGCGGACGCGCCCACTCGACGGTGCCGCCTCCCGTCGTCGCCGGACCTCCCGGTCCCGCCGCCGGAGGGGCGGCACGGAGAAGGGAGGCATTGAGAAAGAGCGCCACCCCTTCGGCATGTTGTTGAAAGAAATCGTGATCTGTATCGTCCCGCCAAATCTGCGTGAGGGAAAAGGTGTGAAAGGCGAGTGTCGTCATGAGCAAGGCAAGGATGCCTATGGAGACGAGCATCTCGAGGAGGGAGAAGCCGTCGCGTCTGTTCTGTGGCCGGGAGGGGGTCATTGCCATTGCAGGGAGTCGCGGGTGTCCTGAAGGCGGTCGCGGATTTCAGAGATGGCCTGCGACCGTTCGATGGGGTCGGACCATGTGGGGCGGAGGAGGAGGAGGGTCTCCTCATGTTCGATGGGGCGGCCCTGGGGATTGTCGAGGGAGATGAAAAGGCGCACGCGGAAGAGGTCGGGCAATTCGGTGGCCTCGGCCTCGCCTCGCCAGGAGGCCCGGCCCCGGTCGAGCGTCTCGATATCGCCCCCGCGCTCAAATTCCTGCAAGTCCGGTTCCAGGATGGCTTGGCTGCGCACAAAGCGAATATCGGCCTGCCGGTCCGCTTCGGTCGACATGAGACGAAGGGCCGAGAGCGTATTGGCAAAGCTGCTCGTGAGGACAGCAAAGGCCACGCCCGCGATGGCCAGCGCCACGAGGGCTTCAACGAGCGTAAAGGCTTGGCGGGGGAAGGTCATTCGGCGGAGCGGAGTTCGACGGCGGAGAACGGATCAAAGCGGTGGAGCGAGCGGTCCCGGCCCCAGACGATCTCCACTTCAAAGGGAGTCGAGGAGCGGTCCGGTTGAAAGCGCACCCGGGGAACGGGAGCCGTCTCCGTGCGGCGGGTCGGCCCGCCAAGACCGCGCTCGGGAAGTATTTGGTGAAACTGAAAATTTAGATCGGGCACATCCGCGCCGAAACCGGTCTCGACCCGCGCGTGCTCGGTCCCGGTGGTGTTGGTGATGATAAAGGCCCCCTCGGGAGCGGAAAAGTGCAGATAGGTCGTCTCCTTGTGCATGGTTGCCTGGTAGCGGGCTTCGCGCACGGCCTGGCGAAGGGTGCGCTCCGGCGGTTGCGCACCCATGCCTTCGAAAATCGGCGTCACGTTTACCACCACCAGCCCGGCGAGAATGGTGATGATCCCAATCACCACGAGCATCTCCACAAGGGTGAAGGCGCGGCGGGCTTGTCGGGGAGTTGATCGACCGGGATACATGAAATGAGGACGAAAAGGCACTGAGCCTGACGAGATGGGCGGAACCTTGTCGATGGGAAACCCCCTGAGCGGGGGCACCGTTGCAAAAATCGCCGTGCCTCCCGAGGGCGGAAAGCAGACGATTATGTTTGCGATAGACGAGGGGACTGCACAAAACCTTCAAATTTAAATCACTCATGTCTGCATCCTCCAAGCTTTCCGGATTCGCCGAGAATTCGGGTCTTCTCTCATTCAACAGGATGGCAGGCCCTCTGAATCAATAATAATTGCATGTCGAATCAACCTGGCTTTGGCGGTCGCGGCCGCGGGCGATATCAACGCGGCGGACAACAGAATTATGTCCGCAAAAACGAACGTATTCGCGCACGGGAAGTGCGCTTAATTGGCCCGGAGGGCAATCAACTCGGGGTTGTTTCGCGGGACGACGCCCTTACGCTGGCCAAGCGCATGGGGCTCGACCTGGTGGAAATTGCCGCTTCCGCCAATCCGCCCGTCTGCCGGATCCTGGATTTTGGCAAATACATGTACGAGGTGTCCAAGCGGCAAAAGGAGAACAAGGCGAAGGCTTCTTCCTCTTCCAAAATCAAGGAGGTGAAGTTTCGCGTGCGTATTGAGGAGCACGACTACATGACAAAGCTTCGGCGCGCTGAGGAGTTCCTCTACAAAGGCTACAAGCTCAAGGTTTCGCTGATGTTCCGCGGCCGGGAAATGGAACACCAGGATCTTGGCCTGGCGATGGTCAACCGGGCCGCCAAAGACCTCACCAACGTGGGCGTGGCCGATGTGCCCCCGCGCCTGAGCGGGCGGCATATCAATCTGATCATGTCCCCCTTGCCGCAGCAGAAGCGCCTTCTGAAGTATAACGATGCCGTCTCGGCCGAGGATTCGGAGGATGACAGCGAAGAAGAGGATTGATGCTGCGGCTGCGGGTGTCCGTCGGGCCCGCAGGGAGTTTTTTTTCTTTTTGCTTTGGTTGGGCATTTGCGCGGCTTTGCCGGTCTCTGCGGTTGAGCCTGATTTTGGCTTTGAATGGGCCGAACCCCATCGCTTGGCCAATACGGTGGTCATCGTGGCCAACTCGGCGGATGAAGATTCCGTTCGCCTGGCTCATTATTATGCTTCACGGCGGGGAATTCCACGGGACCGGATTATTGCCTTGCCCCTTCCGGAACGCGAGACAATCAGCCGTGCCCAGTTTAACCGGGCGATTTTCAATCCTCTGCTCCGTGAGTTGGTCGACCGGGGGTTTATCGAAGCCATCCTCTCCTGGCCGGAAGAGCCGACTCTGCCGGTCGAGGCGACCGTGATTGCCAACCGCGTCCGCTATCTGGTGCTTTGCCGGGGGGTCCCGCTGCGTGTCTCGGAAGACCGCACTCTGGACGAGACCGCTCTCATCGATCGGCTCCTCCAGCGCGCCCGCGAGGGCCGCTCGACCCCTGTGCGCGAGGAATTTCTGCGCGCACCGCTCGACCGCAACAACGCCTCGGTCGACTCCGAGCTGGCAACCCTCGCGCTCGGACCTGTTCCCCGCACGGGCATAATCGAAAATCGCCTCTTTCGCGATCGCAATGTGTCCGCCTCTACCGATGTTGTGAGGGTCCTCCGGCTGGATGGGCCGACTTTCGAAGATGCCCGGGGCCTTGTCGATTCCGCCCTGGAGGGCGAGCAAAGTGGGTTGCGGGGCCGCGTCTATATAGACCAGGACGGGCGGGGAGGCGGATTTCAATTGGGAAATGACTGGCTGGCCCGCGCGCATGAGCTGTGGGTCCAGGCGGGATTCTCCGCGCACATGGATACCGCCCGGCCCCTCATCGGTTATGCCGAGCGATTCGACGCGCCCGCCGTCTACATGGGCTGGTATGCCGGTGATGTGGAGGGTCCGTTTGTTCTGCCCGGCTTCCGTTTTCCTCCCGGAGCCATCGCCATACACATTCATAGTTTCTCCGCCCGTTCGCTTCGGGATGCCGAGCGCGGCTGGACAGCCCCCTTTGTCGCGCGGGGTGTGGCCGCCACCGTGGGCAACGTCCACGAGCCTTTTCTCGGCTACACCCATTATCTCGATCTGCTGAGTTTCGGCCTCCTCACGGAGATGAACTGGGGAGACGCCGCCTACTTTTCCCTGCCGGCCCTGAGTTGGCAGAATATCACCCTGGGCGATCCTCTCTATGAGCCCTTTCGTCAACCCCTTGATGCACAATTGGATGTGCCGCTGGAGAGAGATCCCCTCGCTCTCTATGCCCGCATACGCTCATTGAACGCGACCCGCCGCGATGGCAGCCGGGTCGACGCCGAAACCGCCGCAGACCTCACGAAACAATGGCTGGGCGAGTTCCCGCACCCGGCTCTGGTTTTCGATTACTTGGAACGCTCGGGGCCGGCCTTGAGCCGCTCCGCGCGCCAGGAGTTTCTGCGGCAGTGGACGCCCGTTCCCCTGGACCGTCCGGATGAATGGGGTTTGTATCTCGAACTTGCGCGACGCAGCGGGCAGGAGGGCGCACCGGATGCCGGGGTGCGGCTCTTTCGGCTCGTCTTTGCGGATGACCGGCTGCCCGAGAGCATGCTCACCGACCAACTCGGTCCCGCCGCCGGAATCGCCTTCCAAGCGGGGGAGAGGGAACTGAGTCAGCAGTGGCGCGAGCGCCTCAACTCACTCCGGGATGCTGCCGGATCCCCGCCTTGAGCCGATGATTGGGCGACCGGGCGGAGACAGGGAGCCGCCGCGTCAGACCACCTGTTCCACGATCGCGTCCGCAAGGCCGTATTCAATGGCCTCGCGCGCGTTCAAATAGAAGTCGCGGTCGGTATCCTGGCGGATTCGCTCAATCGGTTGGCCCGAAGCGTCCGCAAGGATTGTATTCATCTCCTCGCGGAGTTTTTCCATTTCCTGAGCCTGAATATGAATGTCCACCGCCGCACCGCGCATCGTTCCCATGATGAGGGGCTGGTGAATAAGAACCCGCGAGTGGGGATAGAGGAGACGCTTCCCCTTCGTGCCCCCGCACAGGAAAATCGAGCCCATGCTCGCGGCCAGGCCCACCACGACCACGCGGATTTCGCTGGTGATCAGCCTCATCGTATCGAAGACAGCCATCCCCGCAGTGATGGAGCCCCCCGGGCTATTGAGATAAAGGGTAATTTCTTTCCCCGGATCAACCGCCTCAAGGTAAAGGAGCTGCTCCGTGGCCGCCCGCGCCGACTTGTCCGAGACTTCGCCCCAGAAAAAGATCTTGCGCTCCTCAAGGAACTTTCGCCGCATCAGCTCGGTCAGGGGGGGCTGCTTGCCGCCCCCGGCGTTTTCTTCACTGTCCATACTTGGGTCAAATGACATGCGGAGGAAGTTGAGGCATTCGCTTGACCTGTTCAAGTCTGCGGCGAACAAACTTTCAGTTCAAAAAAAACATTGCCAACTCCAGCTTCCTTCCCAATCTTCACCCAACCTAGATTTTTTCTCTACCTGAGTTCCCAGACTTGCAACCTTACCTTGGACAAACTTCCATGACGACACGACCCAATAAAACTGTCTTCGCCCTCCTCGCAGCTTTTTCCTCTTCTATAGGTCTGAGCGCGGCCCCGATGGTGGCCATCGGCGATAACGCTGCTCTCTTCGTTACCGGCGTCGCAGGCATCACTTACCAAGACAACGTCTTCCGCACGCAAACGAACCGGACCGACGACTTTTTCTTTCGCCTCCAGCCTGGCGTTGAGCTTCAGTTCGGCTCTCAGGGCGCGGCCTCCGCTGCCCTCTTCGCCTCAGGTGAAATTCTTCGCTACGCGGATCAGAGCGGCTTGAACAACGAGCTTTTGCACCTGCTTCTCACCGCCAGCCTCGACGAGCAAGTTTACCAAATCAGCTTTCTCGCCAGCTACGATGAGCGCAGCATCAATAGCCTCGACCGCGCGAGCGAGATCACCGACGCGAGCGGCATCGCCCGCGATCTCAACGACACGGCGGTCCAGATCAATGGCCGTTATGCCTTCTCCAACCTCACCTCCGTCTCCGCCGGTCTGGTCTTCAATCGTCGCGATTACAATGACCAAGGTCTGGCTGGTTCGGAATCCTTCTCGGTGCCGGTTTCTCTCTTCTATGAGGTTTCGCCGGTTCTCGACGCCCGCCTCGGCTACCAGTGGCGCAAGGTCGATATCATCGGCTCCAACGATACCTTTGTCGATAGCTACCGCGACAACCACTTCACGATTGGTTTGGTGGGCGAACTTGGCTCTCCGGTCTTCACTGGGGATCTGAGCGTCGGCTGGATGGAGCGCAAATTCCGCGGCGACATCGCCATGTTCCCTTTTGCGAATCGCAAAATCAACTCCATCACTTACGATGTGGGCGTGACTTACAACGCGACCAACTCCTCCTACACCCTCCGGTTGGAGCGCGATTACATGACCAGTATTTTCGGCGGCCAGAATTTCTCCCGCTCGCAGGTATCCGTCCTTGGCCGTTTCTCCCTCGTGCCCATGTGGTCGGCCACGGCGATGTTGGGTTACAGCTTCTCCGATTATTCCAATTCGGATCGCGAACAGGATGATTACTTTGGCCGCGTAGGGGTCCACTACACCCCCAACGAGTATGTGCGGGTTTCCGCCACCATCTCTCACAACCGGGTGGACGGCACCGGCCTTCAAGCCTCTGATTATCGCGCCAATACATTTTCTGTCTCCGCCTCGCTTCGTTACTGAGGCGGTGCTGGGGCATTCAAGTTTTTATTCGGGAGGGGTCACACATTCATGTGTTGATCTCTCTTTTTTTTGAGCATCTCTTTTGATCAGTTAGTCTCTCCTCCAAGCGGTCTCGTTCTTGCAAAATTTTTCCCTCCCCACTTTATGATGATTCGATCCACTTGCCTTGCCCTCGCCGCCCTTTTTGCGGCGCTCAGCTCCCTCACGGCCCAAACCCGCACCGGAAACCAGGAGATGTCTTTTGCCTCCGGGTCTTATGTTATTATGCCGTTGGATGTCATCCGCATCCAGCTCTTCGTCGCTGATGAGCTTCAGTTCTCCACCGAGACCCGCGTTTCTTCTTCGGGCACCGTTTCCCTTCCTTATCTGGACTCTTTTGCCCTTGCCGGCTTCACCGTCGAGGAAGCCCGCCGGATGCTTTTCGAGCCCTACAATCGCGATTATTACGTCGAGCCGCACATCGATTTGGTCGTTCTCACCTCCTCCGGCCGTTCGGTGACAATCATGGGCCAGGTTAATGCCCAGGGGCAGGTGTTTCTTCCCACGGAGCGGCCGCTTTCGCTCCTTCAAGCCATCGGAGCGGCCGGTGGTTTTCGCAGTAATGATTTGGCCGATAAGCGCCGTGTTCGGGTCACCCGTATTCGGGCCGACGGCACCGAGGAAAACATCGTCGTCAATGCCGATGAGCTGACCGCCGTCGATTTCCCCCTGCAGGATGGCGACCTCGTCTTCGTACCCCGCCGTATGTGGTGAGTTATCCCTCCTTCGATCTTAATCCAAACAATACTTTGACCCTTTAAATTTATGAGTAAACCACCCTCCTCGAACGAATACGGCAGTTATTACGGCGGCTATTACTATGGAGAAGGCTACAGCGGTTACTCCGAAAACGCTGTCGGTACCCCGAGTCGGGGAATCAAGGACTACCTCATCATGCTGCGGGAGCGGATTTGGTGGTTGGTGGTGACTGTCTTTGTGGTGTTTCTTGGGGTGGCGCTTTATACTTTCAACGCACCGGAACAGTACATGGCGGGAGCGCGCCTTGAGCTTTTGCGGGAGAAGGACCGGACGGTTCAGTTTGAGGACGTGGTCAATCAGCGAATTCTCAATGCGGAGGATTTCAATACGCAGATTCAGGTGATGGAGAGTGTGAACATTGTCACACAGGTCCGTCAGCGCCTGCAAGGATCGGAGCTTCGCCGCTTCATGGCCCCCTTCGAGGAGGGGCTGGATGTCTCTTTGCGGGGGCAGTTGTCTCCGGAGCAGATTCTGTTGCGCAACCGCCGGATTGCTCCCCAGCGGATGTCTTTGATGGTGAACGTCTTGTTCTCTCATCCGGATCCCGAGGTGGCGGCCATTGTGGCTAATTATTTCGCCGAGGCTTTTATTGATTATACGCGCTTCGAGCAGATCGAAGGTTCTCGCCGGGCGGTTGAGCAGTTGCGCCAGCAAGCCGACCAGGAACTCATCAAAATCAAGGAAATGCAGGCGCGTTTGGCGGATTTCAAAGACCGTTACTCCACCACATCTTTCGATGAGAATCGCGATATTCTTTCTCAGCAACTCATCGCCCTCAACGTTCGATTGGAGGAGGATAAACGGGTCTACGATACCATGCGAACCCGCTGGGAACAGCTCCAGCGCAACCAGGAGCGCGGAGATCCCCTTTGGGAGCTGGGCTTTATTGCCAGTATGCCCCAGATTCCCGATCTCCTCACACGCCTCGGCAATATCAAGTTGGAGGTCTCTTCACTTTCCAAAAAATTTCGTCACCGGCACCCCCGGATGATCTCTGCCGTAGGGGTGCAGGAGCAGATTGAGAATCAGTTGAATGCTGCGGTCAACTCCGCCGTCGCCTCTATTCGAAATGAATATGAACGCGCTCAGGCAAATTTTGAGAATTCCCGCGAACGCTTGGCCGCCCAAGAGCAGCGCCTCATCGAAATGGCCCGCTTGAGGCCGGACTTTGATGCGCTCCAGCGCGATCTGGCGATCAGCATGACGCTTTATGACCACTACTATTCCCGTTTGCAGCAGGCCACGGTGAAAACGGCTCTCGAAGGGCAGACGGCGCGCATCATCGATCGCGCGGCTCCCCCCGCGCGGCCCTACAAGCCCAATGTCAGCATGAATTTGGCAATCGGTCTGTTCGGTGGCGTCGCTTTGGGTTTGGGCCTGGTCTTTGCCCTCGCCATCCTTGACGACAAAATCAAAACGGCCTTCGACATCGAGTCGACCATCGGGCTGCCTCTCATCGGGATCATCCCGCGTATCAGTCGAGTGGACACGCTTGAGAAGGCGCGCATCGTCGCGGAAGATGCGGACCGACATACCATCGAGTCCTTCCGCGCGATTCTTTCGACCCTCAAACTAAACGAGGAAAGTCGGAATGCGAAGGTACTCCTCACCACCAGCACCATTCCAAGTGAAGGAAAGTCCTTCGTCTCCACGAATTTGGGTATCACCTTCGCCAATCACGGTGAACGAACCATTATTGTCGATGGCGACTTGCGGATGCCGAATATCGGCAAATCCCTCAACCTCCAGGTCGAAAAGGGATCCCTCAGCTACCTGGAGGGAGACGCTTCCCTCGATGATGTGATCATCAAGGATTACCTGCCGGGCCTCGACATTCTCCCGACCGGGGGGCGGAGCAAAAGCCCCACGCAGGTTTTGAGCAGTGAGGTCTTCGCCAACATGGTCCACGAGTTGCGCATGCGCTACAACAAGGTGATCATTGACTCGCCGCCGCTCGCTCCCGTGAGTGACGCGCTCAACATCCTTCCCCTGGTGGACGGCGTGGTCTATGTTATTCGCTTCAACATGGTGAAGCGGAAGACGGCCAATTTGAATATCCGCCGCCTGCGTGAGTCCAACGTGCCCATCTTTGGTGCCGTGCTCAACAACATCAACTCCAAGGTCGCCGGGTATTATTATGCCCATTATTACGACAAGAGTTACTCGCAATATTACTTTGCCGGTGCCGATGGTGCGGATGATGCCGACCGTTCTTCCCGGAAGGCCGCCGCTCCGGAGCCGGCTGGCACGGTTAAGTCGTAACGCCTATTGCATTTTCTTCCTACGAAAGGGGAGTGGCTGGTCGCGCCGCTCCCCTTTTTTTGATGGGATCATCTGGACTTTCACACACGGCCTATTAGCCATTCTCGTTTATGAAAGACGTTGATGTCTTGAGCTATTATCGAAATCCGGAGACCGTCGATCACTACGCCCGGGCCGCCGCAAAATTAGGGCTTTGGCGCTCGGAGGAACTGGTGTTTGCTTCCGTATTTGATCAGGACGATGGCCTCCTCGAAATCGGTACCGGTGCCGGACGCATCGCCATCGGTCTGGCCGAGCTGGGCTACTCCCGGATTCTCGGTGTCGACATCTCCCGCGAAATGATCAAGCGGGCTCAGCGCCTCCGGCAAATCCTCGAGTATGCCGTCGCTTTTCAGGTCATGGATGCCCGCTCACTCAAGTTTGACGATCACGCCTTCGACGGTGCGATTTTCGGATTCAATGGCTTGATGCAGATCCCGGGAAGGGATGAACGCCTCAAGGCCCTCCGGGAAATCCGGCGGGTGGTTCGGCCCGGCGGATATTTCGTCTTTACCACGCACGACCGCCGCGTCGGGCCCTACAAGCGGTTTTGGAAAGAAGAAGCTCGCCGCTGGGACGAGGGCAAACAAGACAAGGCTCTCCTGGAGTTTGGAGATAAATACGAAGAGACGGAATCGGGCCGCTTGTATGTTCACATTCCTTTGCCGGATGAAGTCCGCGCCGCTCTCAAGGAAACCGGCTGGAAGTGCGAATCAGATACCCTCCGCTCGGAAATCACGGATGAACCCCCGGAAATACGGGCCTTCTCCGATGAATGCCGGTTCTGGGTGGCCCGCAATCCCGAAACCGGTGAGGGAGCTTAGGAAGCCGATTTCAGCGGTTTCCGCATCCTCATCATCACCCGCACCACTTCTTCCCCGTGGATTTCCTGCAACATCCGCTTGCGGTGCTCCACCGCCATTTGGAAGGCCTTCTTTTCGCCGTATTTCCGAATCGAAAAGGAGGTGCACTTTTGCACCCCGGGACTCGGTCGCCAGCTAACCGAATAGCATTCATTGATTTTCCCGTTGGCCCCTGTTTTCGCCGTTCGGCAGACTCCCAGAATCCCGGTTGAGTTACGGGCATCCCGGAAAACGACCCGCCGCGCCCGCGGCTTTAGAGGAATCTCTTTTAGGCCGGCAAGCAATTCGTCGCGGTAGACCCTCGCCTGCATGAAGGACGCCTCCCTCCCTCCGCACTTCCGGTCGCTGAAGAGCCGGGAATGCGTCTTTCCGTTCCGGTATCCCCGCACGAACCAACCGTGGGTAGATCCCGAATCAATTCGGCTAATGCCTTTCTCTCTGATTTTGTCCGTCATCAGGGTACTTTCAACTGAAGGGTAGGGTATAGACTGAGCGCCCCGACACGTTCTCTGGAGCGATTATTATAAGGTAGGGTAGCGTACAGTTCCTTCGCCGTTGACTATACATTGGGGCGGTCAGCAACTCTGTGGAAAGCTTCCCGGTGGAGCGAGCGCGTGCCACAGACCTAATCCAATAAGCAGACACCGGTAAGCCGACTTGAGCCTTTGTACAATAGCAGCTTGGAAAAGTCGGGAATTAAACGCAAACGCCCCTCTTCGGCAAGGATATTTTCCCGGGTTCCTCTTCGAAGCCGGGGCTCTCTTTCCAGTGAAGCAATAGCCTGAGCGCGAAAGACTTAAAGAATGTGCTAAACACGTATACGGTTTTGCACAATGAATTGTTGATAAAGCAACGGGTTGACGGCGGGTGTGCTGTGTGTGTTAAGGGAGGGCGAGAGTTTGGAGAATGATGGCGAGGGCTATGGCCAGAACGGAGAGGGCGAAGGTTCGGCGGAGCCAGAGGGTGGGGACGTGGCGTTTGGTGGCGGTGCCGATGACCATGCCGACGAAGGCACCGACCATGAACAGAGCCGCGGTGTCCCAGGCGATAACGAGGTCCGCGCTCTGGTTGGCAAGGAAGCTGACGGCGCTGAGAATGGCGATGCTGAGGAGGCTGGTGGAGAGGGCGGCTTGGAGGGGGAGGCTGGCGACGGTCATGAGGGCCGGCACGAGGAGAAAGCCGCCCCCGACGCCGAACATCCCGGCGAGCACCCCGGCTCCGGCCCCGGCGACGATGAGCTTACCCGCGCAGCTCGCGTGGAAGCGGGGGCGCGTCTCGCCCGGTTCAATGCCGCAACTGAAGCGCGAAAGGGGCACTTCGGTTGCACTGCCGCCGCCCCGCAGGAAACGCAGGGCGATGAAGATCATGAGCCCGGCGAAGAGCAGCAGAACGACGGTTTCGGGGAGGGTGCGCCCCAGCCATGCGCCGAGCGGTGCCCCGAAAATTCCCCCGGCCCCGAGGACCGCACCGGCCCGCCAAAAGACGGTTGTGCGCTGCAGGACCGCGCCAAAGAGGCTGGTGAGCCCAACAACGGCCAGGGATACAGTGACGGCTCCGCGAAGGTCGAATCCGAGTCCGTAGAGGAGCAACGGGACGGCGAGGATGGAGCCGCCACCCCCGGTGAGGCCGAGCGCGAGACCGACGAGGAGCCCGCTTGAGATGGCTTCCCAAAGCAGGTTCAATGGGTCATGCCTTTCGCTTCGGCGATGCGTTCGCAGGCTTCGCAGACGCCATCGACATGGACGACTTTCCAGCCTTCGCGCTGGAGGTAGGCCGTAGCGAGGGCGGCGCGTCTCCCGGAGCCGCAGTGCACGTAGAGGATCTCTTTGTCGGTCGGCAGCTCATCCTTCCGCACGCGCAGCCGGGTGTAGGGGAGGTGGAGCGCTCCCGGCAAATGCCCTTCGTCGAACTCCGCCTTGGTGCGGACGTCGAGTACATTTCCCGCGGACGCGGCTTCCTCTCCATTCCAGTCGGGGAAGTCGATTTTTTCGATCGAGGCGGTGAGTCGGTTGGCCGTTTTGAGATCGGAAGCGAGGATCCAGCCCGCCACGTGGTCGTAGCCGATGCGGTAAAGCTGGCGGAGAGCGCAATCGAGGTCGGATTCGCGTTCGAGGACGAGGCGAATGGTTTCGTCGGGTTCGACGTAGGATCCAGCTACGACCGAGAAGTAAGGTGTGCGCAGGGGCGCGAAGAGCGCCCCCGGAAAATGTCCTTCGGCAAAGCTGGTCGCGTCGCCCCGTGCATCGAGAATGGGGCCGTCTTTCCCGGCAAAGGTTTCGGGCGTGAGCCGGGGAGCCTTGGGCAAACCGCCGGTAACCTGAATCCCGTCCCGGTTGACCTGTTTCATGCGGGCGAAGTAGGGCGGCGGCTCGGGCTGGCCGGAGAGAATGAATTCGACGAAATCACCGCCGGTCTTCTGGGCGCGTTTGAGCGCACCGTTGAAGCGCCGTTCATAGCCCATGGTGGAGGTGGGCACGGCACCAAGCGATTTGCCGCAGGCACTGCCCGCCCCGTGGGCGGGAAGGATTTGCACAAACTCGCCGAGGTGGGCGAGGCGCTCGCGCAGCGAGGTTTCGAGCTTTTCGGCGGCCGGGCGCATCGACCCCGCCTGACCGGCGGCCGTCTCCAGCAGGTCCGGTCGACCCACGTCACCGACAAAAAGAAAATCCCCCGTGGCCAGGGCGATGGGTTCGTTTGCGCCGCCTCCCAGGTCGGTGATGAGAAAACTCAGGTGTTCGGGGGTGTGCCCGGGCGTATGGACGGCCTCCACTTCAATCTTGCCCACGCGGAAACGGTCGCCGTGGCGCAAGTAGGTTACGTTGGCGCGGTCCTTCGGCCAGGCGTAGGTCCAGTCGGGACCGCCCTCGGCGGAAATATAGAGGTGCACGTCCGGATCGGCGGCCAACTCCGCTCCACCGCTGACAAAGTCGGCGTGGATGTGCGTTTCGGCCACGGCGGTGATGCGGAGGTCGTTGGCCGCCGCTAGGTCGCGGTAGGTATCGACGTCCCTCAGGGGGTCGATGATTACGGCTTCGCCTGTCTTTTGGCAACCCACGAGATACGCGTATTGGGCCAGATAGGGATCAAAAATTTGACGTAGAAACATGGTGTCCTCCGAAAGGTGAGGGTTTTTGAGTTCGATGGGCGGGGCTCAGACCTTGCAGGAAGGGCAGGTGGCTCCGCGCTGGTTCCAGGGCATACGGGCGAGGAGCATGCCCATGCCGCAGGTGTCGGTGATTCCGGCGAAGACAAGCCCGGCTCCGACAAAGCCCGGCACGACGAGGAACCACGGCTGCACAAACACCCCGAGGAGCGTGCCCGCAAAGACCATCGCCCCAGCGGCGATGCGCACCTGCCGCTCCAGCGACATGGTCTTGGCCCCGCGATTCACCGGCAGGTTGGCCGCCTCCCACGCGAGAATGCCTCCGTCGAGCACGTGCACTGACGAGACCCCCGCGGCGGCCAGCTTCTCCGCTGCCTGGCTGGCGCGGTTGCCACTCCGGCACACGACCACGCAGGCGCGGTCCCCCGCGAGGTTCTTTACCGCCGCCGCATCCAGATTGGAGAGCGGATGCAGCACCGAGCCATCAATGTGGTGCTCCGTGTATTCGGCCGGTGTGCGGACATCGAGCCAAACGGCGTTCTTGTGGCCCGCCGCTTCAGCTGCGGGAATTTTCGTGATCGGTGATTTCATTGTTGTGTTTTCCATGATTGTGTGCCTACATTACGATATTACTATTTAGCGATATGCAAGCGAAAAATGAAGAATCGATGACGGACGCGCAACTGGAGGAATCGGCGCGATTGTTTGGGATCCTCTCGGATGCCTCTCGACTGCGGATTTTGCGCGAGTTGCTGGCGGGCGCTTATACGGTGACGGAGTTGATGGACCGTACGGGATTGAAGCAGGGCAACCTTTCCAAGCACCTTGGCGTGTTGCTTCAGGCTGGATTTGTTTACCGGGAGCAAGACGGGAATTTCGCGCGTTACCACCTCGTCGATCCCTGTGTGAAGGAGCTTTGCCGCCTGATGTGCGGGCGTATCCGCGAGCGGGCTCGCTCGCTGTTGTAGCACTTAGACCCTTTTGACGGCGCACGCTGGCACGCCGGGGAAAATAATTTGCAAATCAAATAATAGTTGTCGCAGCCGGATGCTGGGCTCGGCGGCGGTGGGGTGAAACCAATTTGCGATTGTGGTCGCTTGGTGTGGCTCTGGGCTCGTGTTCGTTGAGGTTTTCTTTGGTGCGGGAGCGGGCCGCTTGGATGTCGGCAGGCTTGAGGGCTTGCGCGACGGCGATGGGGAGGCTGCGGGTGGCGCGGAAGCCGTGGTCAAAAGCATCGGAGCCACGGGATCCGGAGCTGTCGAAGTCGCGCCCGGTATCCTTGAAGACCTGTCGAGAACCGGTCGGGGCGGTCTGGGCGCGTTGCATCCGTGAGCGCGTGGAGAAGCGTTTGAGCGACTAAACAATCGGGCGCAATGTCACGGAGTTGTCACAAACCCGACGCGAAATCGACGATCCCGATCTCTACCATGCGTCCTCGTTTCTCCCTCCCGACTCTCCGGTGAGTGAGAAACCGGGGGCCGAGAGGTGTCCGCAACCAAACCAATAAACAGACAGTCATAAAAAATCCAATGAGAACGCATCTTCGTATTCTCTCCCGCAGTTTTGTTTTCGCGGGTCTTCTAACTGGCGGATTGGCCTTCGGCCAAAACGACGCGCTTCTGCAAATTCTCGTGAACAACGGGACGATCACGCAGGCGCAAGCTAATGATGTGCGCGCGCAAATGGCGCGTGAGTCCGGTCCGCCCGCTCCTGAGCGTGTCGTTGTAACGCCCAACCGGGGCACGATCAGCGAGCTGAAGATCCGCGGGCGAATCCAAGGCCAGTATGCCTACTCCGACGGCAGCAACAGTGGCATCGCCGCCGGTGCGGGCGACTACAGCACGTTCGAGCTGCGTCGCGTCCGTCTCGGTGTGCAGGGCAAGATCTACGACGACTTCAGTTTCCTCGTGGAGGCGAATGTCCTCACGAACACGGATCTGGACTCGGCGACCCTCACCTACACGGCGATTCCCGAGGCCAACATCACGTTTGGCAAGGCCAAGCCGCAGTTCGGCCACGAGGAAAACACTTCCTCGGCGAGCATTCTCACAATGGAGCGTTCCCGCCTCACGGGGATCTTCAATGGTGGCAAGCCCCTGGGTCTGCGCGTGCACGGTCGCTCCGGTATCTTTTCCTATTACACCGGCCTTTTTAATGCCACGAGCGTTGCGACCGATCGCATGGCTTCAAACGTGGACAGCTACCTCTTCAACATCAGCGGCGGCCTCAACCTCGACGAAATGGTCGGCGATGGCATGCGCCTGCGCCTGCGCCTCGACTACCTGAACAACCAGAAGGACCGCGGTTTCTATCCCTTCAAGGATGCCGTGGCCTTCAGCACCCACTTCGTGGCGGGCGAGTTCGATATGCGTGCCGAATACATGTATGGCAAGCGCTTCAACGATGCCAAAATCCGCGGTTTCTACCTCATGCCCTCCTTCTACATCATCCCGAAGGAGCTGCAGGTTGTCGGGCGCTATGAAAGCATTCGCGGTGACGAGGGGGTCAGCCTGGGCTCCAACCGCTATGCTGACCGCGTTCCCGGACTCTACCGCGCGGGCAACCGCTACAATGCCTTCTACCTTGGCCTCAACTACTACATCCACGGCGACAACCTCAAGTTGATGGCCGGGGTAGAGCGTGCCGAGAGCAAGGATAGCAGCGACAGCAGCGATGCCAAAGGGACGTCCACGACCTTCATCTCGGGCGTGCGTATGCAATTCTAATATCAAAATCTGAGATTCATCTCATCCACCCAACGTAACATGAAAAAAATCATCACAACTCTCGCAGCCGCCGTGCTTGCGACCTCCCTTCCGCTTGCTTCGACGGCTGCCTCGCACCCGTCCTACGAGCGCGTTTCGGGCGTTTCCGGTAACCTCAATTCGATTGGCTCGAACACCCTCACGGTTGTTCTCCAGCTCCTCGCCGAGGGTTTCCAAAACACTTACCCGAACGTCAACATCCAGATCCAGGGTGCCGGTTCGGGCACGGCTCCGGCTGCCCTCATCGACGGCACCGCGCAGCTCGGGCCGATGAGCCGCGAGATCCGCCCGGCCGAAATCGACGCCTTCCGCGCACGCTATGGTTATGAGCCCACGCAGGTCGTTATTGGTATCGATGCTCTGGCGCTCTTTGTTCACCGGGACAATCCGATCGAGGGTCTCAGCCTTCCCCAGATCGACGCGATCTTCTCCTCCACGAACCGTCTCGGCCACGCACCGATCCGCACGTGGGGTGAGGTGGGTCTCACGGGTGATTGGGCGAGCCGCCGTATTTCGGTCTACGGGCGCAACTCGGTGAGCGGCACGTATGGTGTTTTCCGCGAAATTGCTCTCGGTGGCGGTGACTTCGACGGGGCGCGCTACCAGGAAATGCCCGGTTCTTCTGCGGTGGTGCAGGCCATTGGTCAGGACCGTTTCTCCATCGGCTATTCGGGTGTTGGCTATCTCACGCCGGGAACGCGCGCGATCAAGGTTGGTCAGACGCCGGATGCGCTCTTTGAGCCCAGCCCGGAAAATGCTGCCTCGGGAGACTATCCGATCGCCCGGCTGCTCTTCGTCTACGTGAACAAGCGTCCCGGCGAGCCTCTCGATACCCTCACGGCGGAGTTTCTGCGCTATGCGCTCTCCGCCGAGGGACAGGCTGCGGTCGAACGTGCCGGTTTCTTTAGCCTTCCTCCTGCCTTTGCCGCGCAACAGCGTCAGCAGTTCTAAGGAGATATTTTGCGGGTGCGGGGCCGTAGGGATGCGGCCCCGCACCTATTTTCAAACTAGCGCCATCAGCTCTTCATGAAATCCACACCAAGACCTTCTCCAGTGTTGCACGAACGTTTCCGTGTCTCGCCAGCGACTCTGTTCTTCGACCGTTTCATGACGGGTCTGATTATGGTGGGCGGGGTTTCCATCATCGTCGCGGTGTTTTTCATCTTTGTCTTCATCGCTTTCAAAATCATGCCGCTCTTTCGCGCGGCGGAGGTGAGCGAGGCGCAGACTTTTGTCGTCCCGGACAAAGGGATTCTTTCGTTCGGCGTCGATGAATCGCGCCAGATGCTCTATGTGCTCACGGAGGCGGGCGACCTTTACTTTTTACCCTTGGCGGAGGAGGGCGGGGAAGTGCCCGCCTTCACGGTCGATGCCGGGCTCGCGGGAGACTTTGAACTCCACTCTTTCTACCACGACTTGCAGCGTGACCGCTTTGTTCTGACGTCCAACGATGGGCGTGTGCAGGTGAAGGAAATTCGCTTCACGCAGGACTTTTCCGGAGGCACGGCCAATCCCGTGGTCCGGCCATCGATCAATCTTTTGCCGGAGGTTCGGCTTGGCACAGAAAATCGCCCGGCTTTCGGGGCCGTCTACTCCGCGGGCGACCGGCAGCGCCTCGTGGCCGCATTGCAGGAGACGGGCGATGGCCGCACAACGGTGCGCGCGGCCATCCTCACGCAGCGTCGCACGCCCTTTGGCCCCGGGCCCTTGCAGATCGGGGCGCAAGCGGATTTGCTCGATCTCCTCTCGGGGGAGCCCAAGCAAATCCTCGCCTTGGGAACGGGAGACGGACTGGTCGTCGCCTACACCGATGGGCGCATTGAATTCTTCAGCATCAATGCGCAGGCTGAGACCCGGCGCGTGCAGGGATTTGATCCCTTTGCCGAACGCACCGGGGCCAGCTTTTCCCGGATGGAGTTCATTCTGGGCGACCAGACGATCGTCTTTTTTGATGAAACAGGCTACCACGTCGCCTGGAATCTGGCCTTTATTCCCGAGGAGGCCCGGCGTCTCTTCATCCCGAGCAAAACCTTTGATGATTTGCCCGGTCCCTTGGAGAGTTTTGCCCCGAGCCGCCGCAACAAGACATTTCTTGTCACCAGTGGCAACTTTGCCCGGCTTTCGCTCCTCACGACCATGGCCACGCGCTGGCAGGCCAACCTAGATTTTGATATCCACCAGGCCATCATTGCTCCGCGATACGACGCTCTCATCTTCCTCGACACCCGCAGCCGCCTTCACATCAAGGAGATGGTCGATGACCACCCCATCGCCGGTTTTACGGCTTTTTTCGCCCGTATCCAATATGAAGGCCGCCCGGGTCGCATCTGGGACTGGCAGTCGGACGGCGGGGCGGATTTTGAGCGAAAGCTTTCCATGGTGCCGCTGATGATTGGGACGCTCAAGGGCACCGTCTATGCGATGTTTATTGCCGTCCCCATTGCCTTGCTCTCAGCCGTCTACGTTTCGCAATTTCTCCGGCCCAGTTTGAAGCGTGTGGTCAAACCCACGATGGAGATCATGGCCTCGCTGCCCTCAGTCATTCTCGGCTTTTTCGCGGGTATGTGGCTATCGCCCATTATCAGCAATGCCGTGCCCTCTGTTATGCTCGCCGTCATCGGGATTTTTGTCGGGGCGCTCATCACGGGCCTGGTCTGGACGCGCCTGCCCAAGCATATTCGCCTGCGGGTGCCCACCGGGTGGGAGTTTTTCTTCGTCCTCGGCCCGGCTCTTTTTGTGGCGTTTCTCGGCTGGCAGTTTGGGCAAGTCGTGGAGAACTGGCTCTTTGTGCAATACGACGAGTCCCTCGGGCGCGACGTCGGCTCCTTCCGCATGTGGGTGGTGCAAGTGCTCGGATGGGATTTTGAGACACGCAACGCGCTCGTTGTTGGCTTTGCCATGGGCTTCGCTGTGATCCCTATTATCTTCACCATTTCCGAGGATTCCATGAGCAACGTGCCCAATGCCTTTCGCTCGGGTTCGCTGGCCCTCGGTGCGAGCCGTTGGCAAACAGCCATGCGCATCGTGATCCCCACCGCTGCCGCCGGTATCTTCTCTGCCCTCATGATTGGATTCGGACGCGCTATCGGTGAGACCATGATCATGGTTATGGCGACCGGCAATGCCGTTGTGCAGGACTTTAATCCCTTCACGGGCATGCGCACGCTCTCCGCCAATATCGCGGTGGAGATTTCCGAGGCGGAACAGAACGGCACGCTCTACCGGACGCTCTTCCTCTGCGCCTTCATCCTCTTTGTCTTCACGTTCACGCTGAACACCTTTGCCGAACTTCTCCGCCAGTGGCTGCGCAAGCGCTACCGCGCGGTCGAGTGAGCCCTGCGAATGCTGAGAAACCGCGGAATCCCGTATCCATGAGTTCAACACAACCTTTCGAGAAAAATGTCCGCCCGGCCGGTGAGGTCTGGGTGTGGATCACCGGTGTGGGTCTCGCCATCGGTCTCTTCATGATCTGCTTCCTCCTCGCGGTCATCGCGTGGAACGGGCTCAACTTCTTTTGGCCCAAACCGCTTGCCGAGATCAGCCTCACCGAGGATGGCCGTTCCGATTTCCGCGGTGAACGCACCGTGCCCGGGGTCATCATTCAGCGACGCACCCTGACGGCGGAAAACCTCAGCCCCTCCGATGCCGACCTCCTCGACCTCGCCCGCGATAACCGCGATTTCATGCGCGAGATGATGATCTTCACGGGTAACCGGGATCTCTTTGCGACGAATAATTTCGCTTTCCTCAACATGGGGGAAATCACTTCCGTGGAGTTTCCCCGCGAACTCATCCGCATTGAGCGGACAGAGTGGGGGGATGCCATTGGACGCCCCCTCGAACTGCGGTTTGCCGATGGTCGGGTCCTGGGTGCGGATGATCCGGCTTTTGTCTCGACGTTGCGGGACCAGGTGGACGAAGTCCGCGACCGGCGGCGCGAAATCATTCGCATTGAGCGCCGGCAAATGGGGCGCATCAACGCCCTCATTAACCGCGAGGAACTGGAAATCCGTTACCTCCGCAGCCTGGCGGAGCCGTCCGATGCACAGAGACGGGAACTGGAAGATCGGCTTGTCCGTGTGGCCGAACTGCGCGAAGAACTGGGTCCCCTGACGGCGGCCAGCCGGATCCTGCGCGACCAGCAAAACCAGGTGCGCCTGGCCTTCGAAGTGGTCGGCGGGCACACGCAGGTTCAGCCCCTCGGCGACATCATCAACTTCTACTTTCCAAACAAGATGTCGCTCTTTCAGCGGATCGGCTGGTTCTTCTGGAAGGTCTGGGAGTTTCTCAGCGAGTATCCGCGCGAGGCCAATACGGAGGGCGGGATCTTCCCCGCGCTCTTCGGCACCTTTGTCATGACCGTGCTCATGAGCCTGGCGGTGACGCCGTTCGGCGTGCTCGCCGCGGTCTATCTGCGCGAATACGCCAAGCAGGGTCCGCTCGTGAGCGCCGTGCGCATTTCCATCAACAACCTCGCCGGTGTGCCCGCGATTGTTTTCGGGGTTTTCGGTCTCGGCTTTTTCATCCACGAGGTCGGGGCGGTCATCGACCAGGTTTTCTATCCCCGCATGGTCGCGATCAATACGCCCGTGTTTGGCACGGGCGGCATTCTCTGGGCATCGTTGACGCTCGCGCTGATGACGGTGCCGGTGGTCATTGTCGCCACCGAGGAGGCCCTGGCAGCCGTCTCGCGGGGCGTCCGCGAAGGTTCCCTTGCCTGCGGGGCTTCCAAGTGGCAGACCATTCAACGCCTCGTCCTTCCGGCGGCCAGCCCCGGGATTCTCACCGGCCTCATTCTCGCGATGGCGCGGGGTGCGGGCGAGGTCGCCCCCCTGCTCCTCGTCGGCGTTATGGCGCTTGCGCCGAGTTTGCCCATCGATAGCATGTTCCCCTTTGTTCACCTCGATAGAAAGTTCATGCACCTGGGCTTCCACATCTACATTGTGGCCCTCCATTCACCGGACACCGAGGCGACGAAGCCGCTCGTCTTTGCTTCCACCCTCGTTCTCATTCTTATGGTCATCGTTCTGAATCTCGCGGCCATTCTCATTCGCAACCATCTTCGCCGGAAACTCGAATCGGCTGCCTTCTAATTCCACTTAAAAATGAGCCATAGCTTCCAAACCAAGGTTCAGGCGCGTTCCGCCGCCGAGAAAGAACCCTCCACGCAACCGGATTTTATCCAGGTGCGGGATTTCAACTTCTACTACGACGGGCATAAGCAGGTTCTCTTTGACCTGAACCTCGACATCCCCAAGCAAAAGGTGACGGCCTTCATCGGGCCTTCGGGTTGCGGCAAGTCCACCCTCCTGCGCAACATCAACCGCATGAACGACCTGATCGACGGGATCCGCCATGAGGGCGATATCACCATCGACGGGCACAGCATATTTGATCCGCTCCTCGAAGTCATCTCCCTTCGCAAGCGCATCGGCATGGTCTTTCAGAAGTCCAATCCCTTCCCCAAGTCGATCTACGAGAATATCGTCTACAGCCTGCGGGTAGCCGGGCGCAACCGGAAGGCCGAACTGGATGAAGTCGTGGAACGCAGCCTGCGCGGCGCGGCCCTGTGGGAGGAGGTGAAGGACCGCTTGCAAGAGAGCGCCTTCGGGCTTTCCGGGGGCCAGATGCAGCGCCTCTGTATCGCCCGGGCCATCGCCAACCGCCCCGAGATCCTCCTCATGGACGAGCCCTGCTCGGCCCTCGATCCCATCGCCACCGGTAAGGTGGAGAACCTCATCCATGAGCTGAAGAAGGAGTTCACCATCGTGATTGTGACCCACAACATGCAGCAGGCCGCGCGGGTCTCCGACCGGACCGCCTTCTTCTACCTCGGTAAACTCATCGAGTATGATGAAACCGAAAAAATCTTCATGAATCCCGGCAATCCCCAAACTGAAGCCTACGTTTCCGGTCGTTTCGGCTAACCTTCCTCCTCTTCATCTGAATCCTACCCTTTCCAATTATTTCCACATTCCCTCCATGAACCGCTTCTACCTCAAAGAGCTCGACGAGCTGCGCAACCACTTCCTCCTTATGGCCGAGAACAGCATTCAGGCTGTTACCGATGCCATAGAAGCCCTGCGCGATTGCGATGTGGGCAAGGCCCAGTCGGTTCGTGAAAAGGACGATATTATCGACCAATTGGAGGTCGATATCGACGCTGAGGCCAGCCGCTACCTCACCTTGCGCGCGCCGGTGGCCAGTGATGTCCGCCTCATCACGGTTGCTCTGAAAACCAGCCACGACCTCGAACGAATCGGCGACGAAGCCTCCAGTATCGCCAAGCGCACCCTTCGTCTCGCGGAAAACGCGTCTGTTCTCGATCTTGGCTCGATCCTGCGCATGGCCGATTTGGCCGTAGCCAATATTCGGGAAGCCATCGACAGCCTTCTGGATGGAGATGCCGAGCGCGCCACCGGTGTGCCCCGTAAGGATAAGGAAATCGACATCCTCAACCGCGAAAACTACGAGCGCTTCCTTGGCAAGATCACCGCCAATCCGGAACTCGCTTCGGCCTACATGGAACTTGTTTTTGTATCCAAATCCCTCGAACGCATTGGTGACCACGCCGCCAACATTGCTCAGGAAATTGTCTTTCTCCTAACGGGACGGGACATCCGCCACACGGAAGTGGTGAAACGCTCACTCCTCTGAGGCCACCCGACCGCACCCTCTTCCGAGGCTTTATGACACCCCCTCCCGCCGGCACCCCAAAGCGCATTTTAGTTGTGGACGATGAGTCCGATGTGACGGAGTTGCTCTCCTTCAAGCTGCGTCGGGAGGGTTACGTGGTCGAGGCGATCGAAAATCCCCTCGAGATCATGGGCAAGGCGCGGGAGTTCAATCCGGACCTTTTCATTTTGGATATCATGATGCCGGAGCTGGATGGCCTCAAGGTCTGCCGGATGATCCGGGCGGACCGCTGGCTGAAAGCCGTCCCCGCGATTTTTCTTTCCGCCAAGGGCCAAATCGAAGATCGCATCAAGGGGCTCGAATTGGGGGCGGATGATTACATCGCCAAACCTTTCGAGATCAAGGAGCTGCTTCTCCGGGTCTCTTCCATTTTCAAGCGTATGCAACAGGAAGCCCCGGTTGAACAGGATCAGATTGAGGTCAGTGGTGTTGTTCTCGACGCGTCCCGTTACACAGTGGCGGTTGAAGGACGGCCCATCGAACTCACCGCGACGGAATTCAAGCTTCTGCGCCTGCTCATGGAGCGGAAAAACCGGGTGCAGAGCCGCGAAAACCTCCTCGTCAATGTCTGGAACTACGAGACGAACACCGAGACCCGCACGATCGACACGCATATCCGCCGCTTGCGCGAAAAACTGGGGGACAAGGCCGTCCTCATTGAGACCGTGCGGGGTGTGGGCTATCGCATGAACGAGAGCTGAGGCCGCTGGCGGCGCACGGGGCGACCGGGTAACCGGGTAACCTTGATCCTCTGATTCGCGCTGCCCGTGATCAAATCACGGTGCCAGCGTTGTTGCGACGATGATGTCGAGCGCGCGGAGCCGGTCTTCCGCACTGAGCCATTCATCCGGTGGCAGGTGAATGAAACCGGCTGGGATGGTCTTCGGCAGACGGTTGATATGGCCGAGAAAGGCATACGAAAGGGCGTTGCACAGATAGTCCCCGGCGTCCTCGGAAACATCCGCCGGCAGATTTGCGCGGGTGAGGGCGGCGACAAGCTCGTCCACGGGCAAGGTGGATGATCGGCGCGTCGGACCCTCCTCGGCGAGCACGGGAAAGGGGGGCGGTTGACCGTCGCCATCCGGGCCGGAGGCGGCGTTGCGGGCGAAGCGTTCCGGTTGGATGGTTCTACGGTTGGCGGCAAGACCGAAGGCGAGAATCGCACCCGTGTCGGGTGTGAGGGCCTCGAAAAAGGCAGGGACCGTGTCCTTCCAAGAAACCGGGAGACACACGGTGCGCAGCGACCATCCGGGCGGCAACGGGGGCTGGGCCGCTTCCACAAGTTCTTGCGAAGGGTTGCACGCGTGATCTCCCCACGCGCGAAATCCGGTTAAGAGAAGAACGGGCATTGAGTGGCTATTCGGAGAATGTTTTTTCTAACCGGTCAGCCGCTGTGGCGAGGAGGCTTTTGCGGGTAGCAGCGGAGGTTTTGCGGCAGGTGGTCCACTCCCAGAGGTGCACGCCTCCTCGTGGAAAATCGGCAAGGGCTTGGGTGATCTGCGGCGCGGCTTTGAACGGGCGGTGGGGAATGCCGAGGGAGGCGGCAAAGGTCTCGAACACAATGTCCTGGGGGGTGGCAAAAAACTCTTCGAAGGGCGGGTCCCATTTGGCGATGGGAAGGTGCTCGAAGATGCCCCCGCCCGCGTTGTTGATCACGAGGGCAACAACGGTGCCGGCGATTTGGTTGCGATTGAGCCAGCCACCAAGGTCGTGCGCGGCGGCGAGATCGCCCATGATGAGGAGAATCCGCTGACCCCCGGCGGCGAGGCCGAGAGCCGTGGAGATCATGCCGTCGATGCCGTTTGCCCCTCGATTGAAATAGATCGTGCGCGCAGCTCCTCCGGCGGGCCAAAACCATTCCGCGTCGCGCACGGGGAGGCTGCTGGCGATGAGGATGTCCACGTCAGCAGGGAGGGTTTGGCCGGCAAGGTGGTAGAGGAGGCTTTCGCATTCGGCGGGTGCTTCCGCGAAGGCGGTGTCAAGAGCTTGGCGGGCAGAGGATGCGGCGAGCCTCCAGGCTTCCGTGTAGGCGGGGTCGGGAGAGGGCGGCGTCCAGCCCGGGGCGATTTCCTCGAAGCGGATGCGCAGGTGCGTCGCTTGCCCGAGGGTGGCATCGCGGAAGTCATCCGAGGGGCTGAAGATGTAGCGCGGCACGGGTTGCTGGCCGAGCCATTGGCGGAGTACCTTGCTTGTGGGGAGTTCGCCCAGAATGCCGATCCAGTCCGGTCGCAGGGCTTCTGCCGCTTGCGGGGAGCGCAGGATGGCATCGTAATGGGCCACGCGCAGGGTGTCCGCGGGTGCGTCTCCATGACGGGCGGGGTGCAGAAAATCCACGAGCACGGGAATGCCGGTGCGGGCGGACCAATCCCATACCCCTGCGCGGGGGGTGTCTGAATCCGGGCTGGCGTCGGGGCCGGCGATGAGGAGCCCGTTGCCGTGGGGTGTCGGAAGAGATTCCGGGAGTGTCCGGGTCTTCGGTCGGGGTGCCGGCGATACCGGGGGCAGAAGGCGCGCGGGCGGCGTGGCCAGCTCAAGGGCCGTTCCTTCTTCGGGGCCGAGGGGTTCGCGGAAGGGACAATTGACGTGTGCAGGCCCGGCGACGGGGCGCTGGCAGCGTTCCCAAGCGAGGGAGAGCAGGCTGGTCCAGGCACGCAGAACGGTGTCGGTATTTTCCGGCAGGGGAGCCTCCGCGAAAAAACGCGGGGTGTCGCCGAAGATTTTTAATTGATCGATGGTCTGCCCGGCGCGGCAATGGCGAAGCTCCGGGGGGCGGTCGGCGGAGAGGACGAGGAGCGGCGCCTGGCTCTCCCGCGCTTCGATGAGGGCGGGGAGGTAGTGCGCGAGAGCCGTACCCGATGTGCACACGAGAGCCACCGGGCGGTGGTTTTGCTTGGCGAGGCCGAGGGCAAAAAAAGCGGCGGCGCGCTCGTCGAGAATGGCGTGGCACCGGATGCCGGGGTGACGGGCGAGCGCAAAGGTGAGGGGGGTGGAGCGGGAGCCGGGGGAAATGACGGCTGCCCGCAAGCCGAGGCGATAAAGGGCTTCCACGCCGAGCGCACCCCAGGCGCTGGAGATGTTGGAGAGTTGCTCGGGAAAGAAGCGGGGTTCCATGTGCGTTAAGGGTTACCTTCTTCGGTGATGGCGTCGAGGAGCGCCTGCATCTTCAGGCGGGTTTCCCGCTCCTCGCTTTCCGGTTGGGAGCCTTCCACGAGCCCGGCACCGGCGAAGAGACGCGCATGCGGGCCATCGATCAACGCGGATCGGATCGCCACGACCCATTCGCCCGCCCCACGATGGTCAAACCAGCCGACGAGCCCGGCGTAGAGCCCGCGTGGGAAGGCTTCGAGGCGCAGGATGTCGGGAAGGGCCGCTTCGCGCGGGGTGCCGCCGACGGCCGGGGTGGGGTGGAGGGCGTCGGCCACCGCAAGGAGGTGGGTGCCGTCGGGCAATTCGGCTTCAAGCGGAGTGTGGAGGTGCTGTACATTGGGGAGAGCGAGAAGACGGGGCGGGGGCGGATCGGGCAGGGTAATCCCCACCGAGGCGAGGCGGCGGCGGATCGATTCAACGACGTGCGCGTGCTCGCGGAGGTCCTTTTCGCTAGCGAGCAAATCACTCGCAAAACGGGCATCCTCGCGGGCGCTCGTGCCGCGCTGGGCGGATCCGGCGATGGCTTCGGTGCGGAGGCGGCGGCCGTCGGTTTCGAGCAAGCGCTCAGGCGTGGCCCCGATGAGGCTTTGGCCGTGCGCATTGGCAAAGGAGAAGGCATGGCAGCTCGGAAAGCGGTTGCGCAGGCGGTTGGCGGTTTCCAAGGGACGCAGGGCGCGGTCGAAGGTGAGGTCAAGCGCGCGGGCGAGAACGATCTTTTCGTAGGCGTTGGCCCGCACGCGTTGCAGGGCCGCCCCCACCTGACGACAATAGTGCCCTTCGCCGCCGACTTCCGCGCGCTGCCGGAGGCGGGGAGGGGGCGGGGGCAGCTCCTCTCCATATCGGAAAGAGATGAAGCGTTGGTGGGCTTCCCAGATCCGGCGGGCGAGGAGAGTGGGGTCCGCGTCGGCTTCAACGCGGCAATTGGCAACAGCCACGTAACGGCCCTGGGTTTGCCGCACCTGCCAGTGGGGCAGAAAGAGGACCGCGCGCGGAAAGGCATTTTCGCCCCCGGCGCGGGCTTCATCAAAAAAGGGAAACGCGCCGAGGAAGTGGGGGCCGCTTCCGGGGGTGTCGAGATCGCCAACGGCAATGGTGTGTTCGAGCACTTCGTCGGCGAAGGCACGGGCTTCCGCAAAGCGGCCGGGTCCCGCCCAACTGCCTGAGCAGACGGCTTCTGCTCCTGCTATGGCCTCACCGGTCTGGGGGTGTTCGAGGTAGGCGTGGAACTCACCTGGTTCGTAGATGGCCTCGAGGACGGCAAGTGGATCAGCGTGGTTTACGCGTAGGCTGATGCTCGCGACTTTCCAGTGACCGTCCTCCTCCGCCGCGTCGCGGCACGCTTCCAGGAAGCGTTCGAGGTCTTCGACGCGGGCTTCGCGGTGGCGCTGGGTCTCGATGACCTCCATGCGGGCGGGGTGGGGTGGATGGTTGAGGACTGGCGTGACTCTGCGACTAGGTGCGTGGGCGAGGGAAGAGAATGGCCCGTTCGCCAAAGGTCCGGCCGGTGAGGCGGTCGCTCCAGGTGAGTTCGCCTTCCCAGGTTTGCGGAACTGTTTCGCCGAGGAGCCCGAGAACCCGTTGACCGGTTTCCGGCATCACCGGTAGGCACGCCACGGTGGCCAGGCGAATGCCTTCGGCGAGGAGGGCGAGGGAGGTCTCGAGAAGCTTGCGATCCTCTGGATCATCCGATTTCGCCAGCTTCCAGGGTGCCCGGATTTCCGCGTATCGGTTGAGCGCTGTAATGAAAGTGAAAATACGGTCGAGCGCGGAATGGAATTGAAAGCCTTCGAAAAGTTCGTGGATCTCTGCTTCCGTCTTTGCCCAGAGCTGCTTTACTTCGGCTTCGGGCTCCTCTGTCACGCTGGCGGTGGCAAGTCCATCCGGCAGGTGTTTGCCGGAGAGATTGAGGAGGCGGTTGACAAGGTTTCCATAGTTGTTGGCGAGGTCCGCGTTGTAGCGCGAAAGGAAGAGTTCGGCGGTGAAGTTGCTGTCCTGCCCGACATTCATCTCCCGGATGAGAAAGTAACGCAGGGCATCGGCCCCGAACTCTTCGGCGAGGCTGAAGGGATCCACGGTCACGCCGCTGCTCTTGGAGAGTTTTTCTCCCGAAATGTGCCACCAGCCGTGAACCAGGAGTGATTTTGGAAGCGGCACACCCATCGCCATGAGCATGATCGGCCAATAGACAGCGTGGGCGGGCACGAGGATGTCTTTGCCGATCACATGAAAATCAACCGGCCAGCACTTTTCGAAATCCGGCGTCCCGTATTTGATCGCGGAGATGTAGTTGATGAGCGCATCGAACCACACGTAGGTCACGTAGTCTTCATCGAATGGAAGGGGAATGCCCCAGGGCAGGCGGGACTTCGGCCGGGAAATGCAGAGATCGTTGATCGGGTCCTTAAGGAACTCCGTCACCTGCTTCTGGCGGAAGTAAGGAAACACAAAAATATTGCCATGCAGGAACTCAACCAGCCGCTCTTTGTATTTTCCAAGTCGGAAGAAGTAGTTCTCCTCTTCGATCTCGACAACCTCGCCGTAGATCTCGGGCCATTTGCCATCGACCCTTTCTTTCTCTAACACGAACTGCTCCTGGCGGACGGAATAGAAGCCGCGGTAGGGGGATTTGTAGATATCGCCCGCCTCGAAGAGATCGCTCAGGATCTTGCGCACGACATCCTTGTGGCGGGTCTCGCTTGTCCGGATGAAATCGTCGTGGGAGATATGGAGCTTCGCACAGAGTTCGACAAAAAGAGGGGCCACCTCATTCGTCAGTTCTTCGGGAGTCTTGTTTTGGGCTTGGGCGGTCTGCAAAATCTTCTGACCATGCTCATCGATCCCGGTTAGGAAGTGCACGCGTTCCCCCATCAGCCGCCTATGCCGCGCCACCACATCGGTGAGCACCTTCTCGTAGGCATGTCCCAGATGGGGCCGCCCGTTGGCGTAGTCGATCGCAGTCGTGATATAAAAAGTATCTTTCATACAAATATCTCACGATACCGCGCCTCCGCTCCCCATGACAAGCGCATCGATGGAAAATATAATAGTTCAGAAATATTTTTCTCGACAGACGATGTGTGATTTTGGAGGGTGTGGAGATGTCGAAGTATACGAAAAGGCCGGTTTTGAATGATGAGGTTTGCGTGCACATGATGTCGAGAGTGGTGCAGAAGCGTTTTCTCATTGATGAGGATGGCATGGGGGAGATGCGTCGGATTCTGCGCACGCAGGCGGCGTTTGCTGGATTGGATGTGATCACATTCTGCTTTCTGAAGAATCATTTCCACATCCTCGTGCATCTCGATCCTGAAAAGGCGCGGGGGGCGGTCAGCGATGAAGAGTTGATTCGTCGCTTCCGCGCGCTCTATGGGTCCAAACGCTCTCCGTCGCTGGGAGTGGATGCTGAAGAGCTGGAAGCCGTTTTCGAACGGCATGAGGAGCGGGCAGAGACCCTCCGCCGAAAGATGCTGGCGCGAATGGGGGACGTTTCGGTCTTCATGAAAGAACTGAAGACACGCTTTACCTTTTGGTATAACGAGACCTACCACACGGTGGGCACCTTTTGGGCGGAGCGTTTCCGCAGCGTCCTCGTAGAGCCCGGGTCCCTGGCACTGAAGGCCGTGGCTGCCTACATTGATTTGAATGCCGTGCGGGCGGGGTTGGCGGAGACGCCCCAGGGTTATCGGTTTTGCGGATTGGGTGAGGCGGCTGTCGGCGAGACACGCGCCCAGGGAGCCTACGCATGGTTGGTTCGGGGAGGACGAGGCCGGAGCCCCGGGATTATAGCGGAGCGAGCCGCCTACGCGGATTATGTGGATCATGTGAACCGTATCGTGGAAAGATTGCACAAGGAGAGGACGGTTCGCCTCTCTGCCGGTGCAGGGAAGAAAGACGCAGACCAGGACTGCATCGTGGAGGAATCGGCAGTGAATTATGGATACACCGGCGCAGGAGGCGCAGTTGGAACGGCTACCTGGATTGACCGCTTGTGCGCGGCGGATGGTCCGTTCGGGTTCCTGCGGTCGGCCAAGGCGAAGGCATTATCGTCCGTCGCGGATTCGGAAATCTACGCTGTTAAACGGCCTGCTCAATCATCCGGCGCAGTGAGAGAGCGCATGACCTGATCGGCAAATTTCCATGGCAGCGAGTAGTGCCCCTCGTTTTCCATACCGTGCAAGCTGACATGGGGCAGCAGCTTGACGGTTCGGGTGGCGTAGACGAAGGGGACCGTTCGATCAGCGGTGCCGTGCCACCATTCTACCTTTTGATGGATCTCGGATAGCAGAAAACCCCAGGATGCTGTCAGGAGGTCGGCATCTTCCAGGATGACTTGCGGGTGCCTGCGAATACCAACCCGGACGGATTCAACCAACTGGCGGGCGATGGCTCCCCGCCGCACGAAACGCCGGTCCGCTGCCGGCAGGAAGGGCAGGAATAAAAGGGGCAGGCAATTGGCGGGAAATATCTGGATAAAGGTAGCCGCAAACCGGATACACCAGCGGGCGATCCTTGGCGAACGTCTGCGCAGAGCGAGAAGAAGGCGGAAGGCAATCATGAGGTCTCCGGTTCCTCCGACATCAGAGAAAGGAGGCGCGGCTCCGAGGAGCTTGACGGCCTTGACTCTTGCCGGATGTCGCCAGGCGCAGGCCAAGGCAGAAGGTCCACCGCCCGAAAGCCCGACGGTATCAAATGAATCAATACCCAGTGCGTCGGCCACCCGCCCCACCGTATCAGCCCAATTCGTGAGTTTGCATCCGGGAGATGGCGGCGTATGGCCATAACCGGGCCGGTCAAGTGCGATGAAGCGAATACGGTGTTTCCGCGCAGCAGCATCGCCCAATCTTCCCTGTAGCCGGGAACCCGGCCAACCGTGAAAGAAGAAAACGGGTCGTCCATTCGGGTCGCCGAAAACCTGCATGCCCACGGTCTCGCCCCGGGCAGTGATCATTTGCTCCGGATTCGTAAGCATAGGCAAAGGAGGGGGAGAGTGTCCGTTTGCGCCGCTTGCCCTTCCACGAGGGGCGCTTCTTCGTGGTTTTTTGCAGAGAGTGTCGGCATCATCGCCGGCGCCGCTTTTTCCGGGGCTCTTTGACCTTGTGACTGCGGAGGATATCGAAGGCGATGTAAATGCCCATGAAGACGGACAGGATGTACCCAAGAATCCCGATCGCGGGGTAGCCCCAAAGCAGCGGTTCCACACCGGTATTGATGACAAACGAGCTGCCGATGATCAGCGAGCCAATGATCACGGCAAGGGCGAGACGGCTGAAGGCATCGTGGATGGTCTCGCCGACATTGGCGAAGCCGCGGTGTTCAAGAAGGATGCCCAGATCCTGGTCTTCGAGACGGTGCAGGACGCGCTGGAGATCGAGGGGCAGCTCCATGAGCGTGCCGACGCGCTCGCGCGTGAGATCAATGCCGCTGCGGGCGAGGTTGACCGGGTTCCACCGCTCCCAGGTCATGCGGCGCACATAGGGGTTGCCCACGGCGGCCAGATTGAAATCCGGATCGAGGGCATGCGCCGTTTCCTCAATGGAAATCACCGCTTTGGCGAGCAGGGTGTAGTCGCGCGCAACGTGGATGCCGTTGGAACCGAACACAAAAATCAGCTCAAAGATGAGGTGCCCGAGGTTGTCCATCTCGCGCAGGTCGTCGTCGAACTTGAAGAGGACCGTGGTAACGGCTTTCTCCAGCCGCACCTGGTCGACCCGGCGGGAAGAGGCTCCCATGCGCATGGCGATGCGGGCGACCTTTTCGGCATTGCGTTCGTTGCAAGCGGAGAAGAGGTCGATGAGGTGGAAGCGCATGCGCTGCGTGAGTTGCCCTGCGAGGCCCCAATCGATGAAGCAGATGCGGCGGTCCGGCGTGATGAGGAGATTTCCGGGATGCGGGTCACCGTGGAAAAAGCCCGTCACGGCAATCTGCGAGAAGAAGGAATTGCCCCCCATCTGGGCGAGTTCGGCGGCATGGGTCTTATCGAGCGAGCGGTCATCGGGGGGCACACCGGCGACATACTCCGTCACGATCAGGCGCTCCGTGGTAAAACGGTCGATGACGGCAGGCGCAAAGACCTGCTCGGGAAATTGGTTGAGGGAGTTGAAGAGATCCGCGTTGCGCGCCTCGATAGTGAAGTCGAGTTCATTGAGTAGCCCCTGCCGCAGCTCTTCGACAACCGTTGGAAGATCGAAGGGGCGAAGGCCGGCGATGTTTTCGTGCAGCTGATCGGCAAACCACTGGATCATCTCCAGGTCGGTGAGGATGTTTTTGCGGATGTTGGGGCGCTGCGCCTTGATGATGACGGGACGCATCTCTCCCTTGAGGTTGGCGCGGTAAACCTGCCCGACCGATCCGGCGGCCACCGGTGTTTCGTCAAAACCCTCAAAAAAATTCTCCAGGGCACCCCCCAGCTCTTTCTCGAGCAGCGGACTGATTTCAGTGAAGGGAACGGCCTTCACCTTGTTGCGCAATTCGTGCAGCTCGACGATGAGTTCGCGCGGGAGAATGTCCGGGCGCGTGCTCAGCAGCTGCCCTGCCTTGACGAAGGTGGGGCCCAGTTCCTCAATTGCCAGCCGCACCCGCTGCCAGAGTGTGTGATGACCCGAAACAGCCGGTGTGATCTTGGTGATCCAAGCCGCCGGGGTATCGATTTTGCTTAGAATCTCGTCAAAGCGATACTTTAGAAGGATCGCAATGATCTGCTTTGCGCGAACGGCGTCGCGAAAAATGCTGAAAGCGGGCACGGGGGAGCGTTAGGAGCTCTTTCCTTTGGTGCCGCCCTTTTCGGCGGCGTCGCCCAACATATCGGGCAATTTGGCGGCGAGGGCCTCGAGAGAAGCGACCCGCTTTTCGAGCGCGTGGAGATCCTCCGCGCTCGCCACATTGGCCTTTTCGAGGAGGTCGTCGAAGATGGAGGAGAGCTTTTTGTTGGCTTCCTGAAACTCCTTTTTGCTCTCGGACTTGACCTTTTCAGTGGCTTCGCGGGCCTCTTCGGCGGTCATTTTTCCCCGCGCGACGAGGTCGTTAAAGACTTCCTCCACACGTTCGGCGGTGACAACAGTGGCTCCGATTCCGGCGAGAACGGTTTTGCGCAATAGGTCGATCATAGGTGAGCAGAGTACCGGACAAGCACCCCTATTGGCAATGGGGAATGTTTATTTTTGCGAAATTCAAACAGGCTGCGTGGCGGGCATGCGGGCAGAGATGAACTCCCTAACGCGCGCCTCCACTGACTCTGCTGAAAGACCGACATCCGCCCGAAGGTCGGCCACACCGTTGCCGTGATCGACAAACTGATCCGGGTAACCGATTCGCAAAACGGGGACGGCCGCTCCGTGATCGTTGAGGGTTTCGAGGACGGCGCTACCGAATCCACCGGAGAGGACATGGTCCTCCATGGTTATGAAACCGCGGGCGCTATCCGCCTGAGAAAGCAGCAGGGTATGGTCGAGGGGTTTGGCAAAACGCGCGTTGACCACACCGATCCGCCAGCCCTCCCCGGCATGCAGGCGTTTTGCCAGGGCGACGGCATCGGCCACCCACGGTCCCAGCGCCCAGATGATAAAATCCGCGCCGTCTTCGAGCACTTCCGCCCGCCCGATTTCGAGCATAGTGGGCTCGGCCTTCACAGCGACACCGGCGGCGGCTCCGCGGGGATAGCGGATGAAGGTGGGCCCCGCCGTTTGGATGCTTGTCCAGAGCATATCTGTGAGCTCGTCCTCGTCCTTGGGTTGCATGACGATGGTGTTGGGCACGGTGCGCAGGTAGGCGATGTCGAACAATCCATGGTGCGTGGGGCCGTCGTTCGGCGAGAGCCCGGCGCGATCCATGCAGAAAGTCACAGGCAGGTTTTGCAGGCAGACATCGTGAATGATCGGGTCATAGGCCCGCTGTAAAAAGGTGGAATAGATCGCCACCACCGGGTGGAAATCCGTTGTCGCCATTCCCGCAGCAAAGAGGACAGCGTGCTCTTCGGCGATCCCCACATCGAAAAACTGCTCTGGCAGATCGTTGGCGAGATAGGAAAGGCCGGTCCCGGGGGGCATTGCGGCGGTGATGCCGACAATCCGCCGGTCGTCGCGGGCAAAACGCAGGAGTGCCTGCCCGAAGGCGTCCTGGTAGTTGGGCGGGCTTCCGGCTTTAGAGGGAGGGGGGCGGCCCGTTTTCACGTTAAAGGGGCCGAGGCCGTGGAAGGTCTCGGGGGATTCGAGGGCGGGCTCGTAGCCTTTACCCTTTTGCGTGAGGAGGTGCAGGAGAATGGGTTGCTCACTCGCCTTGGCGAACTCGAGGTGCTTCACCACCGAGTCCAGGTCATGCCCATCCACCGGACCGATATAGCGCAGGTCAAATGCCTCAAAGAGACTGGAGCCGACAATGAAGTCCTTTGTTTCCCGCTTCCAGCGGCGCCCGAGTTCGATCACCGAGCGCCCGCCCGGCATCTTTTCGATGACCGATTTGAGATCGCGGTCGATGCGGTTGTAGAGCGGGTTGGTGATGATTTCGTTGAAATACTTGGCAAGCGCACCGACATTGCGCGCAATCGACCATTCGTTATCATTCAAAATGATGATTAGGCGGCCCGTGGTCGCAGAGACATTGTTGAGCGCCTCCATTGTGATGCCGCAGGTGAAGGCGGCATCGCCAAGCACGGCGACGACATGGCTGTCCTCTCCTCGCCGGTCACGCGCCGCCGCCATCCCGAGGGCGGCGGAGAGGGCCGTACCCGCGTGACCCGCACCGTAGCAGTCGTGCACGCTTTCCTTGCGCATGAGAAATCCGCTGAGGCCCTCGCGCTGCCGGATGAGGTCGAATTCCGGGCCGTTTCGCCCGGTCAGGAGCTTGTGCACATAACCCTGGTGGGAGACATCCCAGACGAATTGATCAACCGGCGTCTCAAAGACCCGGTGGAGGGCGATTGTGAGCTCGACGACCCCGAGATTGGGTCCGATGTGCCCGCCGTTCCTCGAAGTCACTGCGATGATGCGCTCGCGGATCTCTTGTGCCAGAGGGGCGAGCTGGGATGCGTCGAGGGCCTTGACGTCGGCCGGCCCGTGGATGTTGTCGAGTAACCCGCTCATGGCTGCTTGCTTTCCTCTCCGGCGTTTTCAGCTAGTTCGCGAATGCGGGTCTCCGCCACCTCCAGGCGCGCCTGGCAGACGCGGGCTAGACGCTGACCCTCTTCGTATTGGTTGACGAGGTCATCAAGCGACAGCGGTTCCGCCTCCATGCGTGCGACCAAAGTTTCCAGTTTGGATAGTGCCTCCTCAAACTTGATTGATTCGGGCTGCGTCGGTTCCTCCGATTCCATCGGCAAAAACGTAGACCGCCCCGTTCACCCCGCAAGTAAATACTCGGATTAGGCGTCAACCATGGTTTAAATATTCTGAAATAAAAACTTGCTAAGATTCGTGCCCTGTGGGAAGGTTGGGGGTATGCGAAAGTTTAGACGTCTTTTGATGGCGGATGAGGTGTGTGTTCATGCGATGTCGCGGGTTGTGCAGAAGCGCTTTCTGATCGACGACCGGGGGATGGAGGAGATGCGGCGGATTTTGCGCACACAGGCGGCGTTTGCCGGGTTGGAGGTGATTACGTTTTGTTTTCTGAGGAATCACTTCCATATCCTGTTGCATATCGATCCAAAAAGGGCGCGGGAGGAAGTGTCGGATGCAGAGCTGGTGCGGCGCTTCCGCGCTCTTTATGGAAGCAAACGCTCGCCCTCCCTCGGCGTGGATGCGGAGACGCTGGAGGTGCTGCTGGTTCAAAACAGACCGGGTGCGGACGAGGCGCGCCGAAAGCTTCTGGCTCGGATGGGGGATCTGTCCGTGTTTATGCGTGAGCTGAAGACGCGCTTCACGTTTTGGTATAACGAACACTTCAAGACAGTGGGCACGTTCTGGGCGGAACGCTACCGCGGCGTGCTTGTCGAACCCGCTTCGGGGGCGTTGCGAACGGTCGCCGCCTACATCGACCTGAATGCTGTGCGGGCCGGACTGGCGGAGTCGCCCGGGGAATACCGCTACTGTGGTTTGGGCGAGGCATTGGGCGGCAGTGTGAAAGAGAAGGCCGCTTACGGCTGGCTGACGCGCCGCAGAAAGGGACGGGGTGAAGGCGAATGGGCCGAGCGCGATGTTTTTGAAGAATATGTGGCCCATGTGGGGCGTCTGACGAACGCATTGCAGGCTGAAAGAGCCTCCCGGAGTCGTGGCACAAACGATGAGGAGAAAGATACCGTGGTCGAAGAAGGCGCACCGGTCGAGGGCTACGGGGCCAAAGGAGGCGCGGTGGGAAGCGCCTCCTGGCTGGAGCGGGTGTGCGCATTGGGTGGGTCTTTTGGTCCGCTGCGCAAGCGACGCCCGAAAGTCCTCGATGCGACTGCCGCCGAGCCCATCTACGCGGCACAAAGATGGCGCACGATGGATGGGATTTGAAAGGATGATGAGAGCGGGGCTACCGGAGACGCATATTTTGACAACGCGCGCGGGATCACCAGCGTGTTTCGGATGAGTGACCACGCCGCCCTGGGCCCGACCGGTGAAATTTGCCGCGATTTGCCCTCTTCTTATTTGCCGCACGCCGCAACGGGACTTCTCCACTTGCCCCGATTCATTGCAAAGATCCGCAAGCACCTGCGGGGCGAGCTGCCAAAGTCCTACCAGCGCAATTTCTGTCGGGGCTTTGACCGCTTTCTTTGCCTGCACCTCGGCGTCGATCCTGAAGCCGTGATCGAAGCCGTAGGGGCTGCGGCTGGGGACGACGCCGATCTTGACGCTCGTCTGCGCGCGCTCTTCCCCCCCGACGTTCAGGCGCATAAGTGGAACCGGGAGCTTGTGCAAAAAGGCATGAGCCCGATGGGCCGCGAGGCCCTCCAGGAAGCCAAGGACAAAATGGGCGCGGGCCATCGCAACGACCTCATCTCCTTCGCCGACATGATTGATTTCGACGAGGGGCGGATCGTGTGAACGCAGGGATCTGTTCCCGTGCGCTTGTATAACCCGTAGACGGGGGGCTGCTTCGGCCCCTGCTCCGGTATTAAAATTGCTGCGTCGGCGTTAAAGCCGGAATCAAGTCGCAGCACGCTCTTGCAATCCGGACGGCTTCGCACAATATCAGAGTAACTATGCAAAACGTCTACGGTCGGTTGGTTTGGGGGTGGGGGATTTACTTGGGCGGATTTTTTGCAGGGATGCTTCAGGCGGCGGTCATGCCCCCTTTCCTGTCGATCGACGAGCGACCGGTGGGTGCGGTGCAGACGCACCTCTTCACGTCCTACGCCGACATTTTGGAACCGGCGCAGGCGGCTGTGGTCTCCATTCGCACGACGGTCGTTCGCAGCGCAGGCGATGAACGTGACCGGCGCGAGAGCCTGGAAGAACTTTTCCGGCGCTTCCAAGGGGAGTTGGAGGACGAAGCCGAGCAAGACGGCGATTCTCCCCAAAACGACGGAAACGAACCGGCGGCTCCGGCTCCGCGTGATCGGCGCATACCCGGCGGCTCCGGCTCCGGCGTGATCGTTTCACCCGACGGTTATGTGCTCACCAATGATCACGTGATCGCCCAGGAGGGAGGCGGCGCGGCCGATGAGATCCGCGTGATCGTTACCGACCGGGGGGAGTTTACAGCCGAAGTGATCGGCCGCGACCGTCGCACGGACTTGGCTTTGCTTCGATTGGTGAGCGAGGGCGAGCCCTTCGCCTATCTTCCGTTTGCCGATAGCAGCAGCCTGCGCATCGGGGATATCGTGTTTGCCATCGGAAATCCCCTCGGAGTGGGGCAGACGTCGACCATGGGCATTGTCTCCGCATTGGGCCGGAACAACCTGAACCTCTTGGGTTCGGGGAGCTTCGAAGATTTCATTCAAACGGACGCCGCCATCAACCGGGGCAACAGCGGTGGGGCGCTGATTGATGCGGCCGGCCGCCTCGTGGGAATCAATACGGCGATTTTTTCGCGATCCGGGGGCAACATCGGTATCGGTTTCGCCATTCCGGCGCGCCTGGCGCGGGATATTTCGCGCGAACTGTTTTTGTATGGGGAAGTGCGCCGGGGTTTTCTGGGCGTCTCCATTCGCGATATCGGTCGCGCGGAGATCGCCGGGGAAGCGGGCCTGCGGGGCGTTCTCATCGAGGGCGCGCAACCGGGTTTACCGGCTCACCGGGGCGGACTTCGGCGGGGCGACATTATTCAGCGCATCGACGGTCAAGCGGTGGAAACAGTCGCCGCTCTCCGCTGGCTCATCGCGGGTTACCGTCCGGATACGGCGGTAGAGGTGGAGTATTTGCGGGATCAAAGATTGGAGCGGTCAACGGTGGTGCTCTCCAGTCTGGAGGAGCCCCGTGTGGTCGCGGCGGTTCGTGCGGATGTGCCGCTCCTTCCGGGGTTGGATCTGGAGGAGATCGATCCGGCGCAAGCGGTTGACTGGAACCTCCCCGAGGCGCGCACGGGCGTGATTGTCGTTGGAGCCACGCGGACAGCGCCTCATCGCCGACAGTTTCCTGCGGGCACCCTTATTCTCGAGGTCAACGGCGAACCCGTGACCGACCTGCCGAGCCTCAACGCCGCTCTCCGGCCCAATGCCGTGAACTCCCTGCGGACGTTCCGGAATGGACGTGAGCGGGAGTGGACGCTTGAGTTGGGAGAACCGTGATGTGTTCTCCTGCAACTCGTTGTTTCTTCAATTCTTCCCCGGGTGGGAGCCCTGACCGCCCTTGCTGAGAAGCTTCCCTCTTACTTTCTTGCCGGATACAGGGGCAAGCCCACTCTCTGTGGATATGAGGCACACGTTCGATATCGGGGATTTTGGAGCAATCGGCGATGGCACGACGCTCAACACGGCGGCCATTCAAGCGGCTATGGAGGCGGCGGCGGCTGCTTCCGGGGGCACGGTGTATGTGCCCGCCGGCACCTACCTTACGGGCACGCTCCATCTGCGAAGCGGCATCACCCTGGAGATGCACCCCGCCGCCGTGCTTCTCGGCTCTCCCCGTATTGAAGATTACGATACGGGAGGGGTTACCGAGGATATCGACCGCAATCCCTGGCATCTCCTCGTGGCGCACGATTGCAGCCACATCACTTTGCGGGGCGGCACGATCGACGGAAACGGGCCGGCCTTCTGGGAAGAGGTGAGGGGGGATGATCCGCTCACCTGCGTCGTGGCGCGTGAACCGGATCCGGCCCGTGCACCACTCCTCTGGATACACGCGCACAAAGACCGCCGTCCCAGCCCGATGATCGATTTCACCGGATGCCGCCATATCCGGATTGTGGATACAATCATCCGCAACAGTGCCGGGTGGAATCTCCATCTCCATTGCTGTGATTATGTATGGATTCGCGGGGTGCACCTGGAGGCCAATTTGCGGGGACCGAACAACGACGGCTTTGATGTGACCGGTTGCCGCGATGTCATGATCAGCGATTGTCATCTCAGTTGTTGCGACGACGCCATTGTCCTCAAGACAACCAAGGACAGCCGGAGCGTGGAACGGGTGACGGTGACCAATTGCATTATACGCACGCCCTGTGCCGCGCTGAAACTGGGGGCGAACGAATCTTTCCACGATTTCCGCCAGATCACCTTCAGCAACTGTGTGGTCTACGAGAGCAACCGCGCCTTTGCCCTCTATTCGCTGGAAGGCGGGCACATTGAGGATGTGGTGGTGAGCAACATTGTTTGCGATACGCGCGCGCCCTTCCTTTTCAATCGCCCGATCCATTTCGATGTGCGCCGGCGTAATCCCGGTAGCCGGCTGGGGTCGATTCGCCACGTTGTCGTGAGTCAGTTTATCGCCCGCACCGATGGGCGGATTCTTCTCACGGCGGAGGAACCGGGTGTGATCGAAGATGTGGTCCTGCGCGATGTGCGCATGGTTTATCCGGTGATCGATGACCCCGCTCCGGCCGCCAATCCGGCTGTCGGCGGCACACAGTTTTCCAGCAAAACACTTGATGCCCGCAGCGCCCGGGCGGCTGTGGTGGCGGAGAACATCGGTGAGCTGGTTCTGGAAAACCTTGCGGTGGCCTGGCCTGCGTCGGAGGAAGTGCCGGCGGAGTGGGATTTCTCCCTGAAGGCGGCAGCGGGCACGCACGCACTTTTTGAGCGGACGGATTTCCGCCCGGTCGACCGTTCCGCTTTTCACGTGCTCTGGGCGCGCCGTTGCACAGGTTGGATTCGGTGCCCCTCAGCGAAGGCTTCCGGGGAGGGCGTGGAGCCATTTCATCTCGAAGATTCGGATGTGGTGATTGCGCGCGCTTAGGGAAAAAGGCTGCAAAGCGGCCGGGACCCGCCCTGGCGTAACGGCGATTATAATTTCGGGAGGAGCCTGTCGAGGTCCACGTGGCGCATGATGAGGTCTTTGATCAGAGGGATTTTGTCGAGGTCGTGCGGCTGTGTTTTCACGGTCATGGAGTGGATCTTCGAGGCCACGGCATAACTCTCTTCCCGGCAGATGACGATGGGGATGTCGGTATGCGCAAGCATCTCCATAAGTTTGGGGTGGGGGAGGAGGTTGCGCGTGAGAACGAGGCCGGCGATGCGGGGGCTGTCATCCATGGCGAGCGAGGCAAGGGTGGCGAGGAGCACATCGTCGCGGTCTCCGGGCACAATGATGAGGGTGCCGGCATGAAGGTTATCGATCACGCCGCGGGCTGTCATCGCCCCCACAATCACTTTGTTGATGCGGGCGTTCACGCCGATTTGGCGCGCGTTGAGCCAGCGGCCGTTGGTTTCCTCCACCACCTGTCCAAGATTGGGGGCGGCCAGTTCGTTCATTTCCGGCAGGACACCGAGGAGCGGAATACCGATCCGCTCAAGGGCCTTGCGGGTGTAGGTTTCGATGACGTCGTATTTGTCAGGCAAAACTTTGTTGATGATGACCCCGATCACCTCGACGTTGTATTTCTCGAAGAGGGCGAGGTTGAGAGCGATTTCATCGACCGGTTTGCCGATCCCGCCGCGGCTGACGATGACCGCTTTAGCTCCGAGAAGTTTGGCGACCTGCGCGTTGGAGAGATCGCAAATGGCACCGACGCCCGCGTGCCCGGACCCTTCGATAATGACCGCATCCTTTTGGTAGGCGGTGCGGTCGAAGGCGCGCACGATTTTGTCCACCAGAACGGGGCGGGTCTTTTCGGGATCGTCGAGAAAGCGGCGCGTGAAGGTGGTATCGATGGCCACGGGGCTCATCGCTTCGATGGGGACTTCAACGTCGTAGATGCTGTTGAGGAGGAAGGAATCCTCGTCGATCATGAGACCCTCCACATCGATAAAGCGCTGGCCGATGGGTTTGATGTAGCCCACGCGGTCGAAGCGTTGGCGGAGCGCGGCGAAGAGGCCGAGGGACGTCGTCGTCTTGCCATCGTTCTGCCGGGTCGCGGCGATGAAGAGGCGGGGGATATCGCAGTTGAGCGGTTGGGACTGGAGAGCTGTGGAGCCGTTGGTTGAGCGGGCGTTCATGATCGAGGGCGGCGGTGGGGCGTCCCGCTTATGCGGTGGATTCTTCGGTTGCTGAGCTGCTGAGGAGAAGCTTTTGATCAATGGCCTGGCAAGCTGTAATGACCGCCGTGCCGAAGACGTCGTAAATGTGCGCACCCCGGCTGATCTCCGCACAAGGGCGGTTGAGCCCGGTAATGATCTGACCGTAAGTGCGCGCGCCGGCAACCGTCTGGATCATCTTTGCGGCGATGTTGCCGGCGTGCAAGTTGGGGAACACGAGCACATTGGCGCGGCCCGCCACGGGGGAGGTGCCCACGCCTTTTTGCTCGGCGGTCTCGGGATCAAGGGCGGCATCGAGTTGCAGTTCGCCGTCGACGAGAAGCTCGATCTTGAGGTTTTTCGCGCGCACGCGGGCGATCTCCACGGCCTCGCGCAGGCGCTGGATGTCGGCGGGGGGATTCGGTGAATGGGTGGAGTAGGAGAGTAATGCGACGCGCGGAATTTCCCCCGTGAGGTGACCGGCGATGGAGGCCGTGGTCACCGCGATGTCGGCCAATTGCTCAGTCGTGGGTTCCGGAATGACGCCACAATCGGCGAGAAAAAGCAGTCCCCCAAAACCGAATTCCGGTTTTTCCTGGTCGAGGATCAGCATGGAGGAGGCCGACTTGACGCCGTTTTGCTTGGGAACGATGCGGAAGAGCGAGCGCAACCCGCTGGACGCGGTGACCGTTGCGCCGCCGACCAGCGCATCCACCCGGCCGGACGTGAGCATGAGCGCGGCAAAGTTGTGGCGGTCGAGGAGCAGGGCACGCTTCTCCGAAGGCGTGAAGGATCCGAATCGCGGATGCGCATCCACCATCGGTAGGAACAATTCGAAGTCCTCGCTCCGCTCGGGTTCGAGAATCCGGATACCGTCCAGGCGGATGTCGAGGCGACGCGCGCGATCCTTGATTTCCGCCCGGTCTCCCAACAGCACGGGCACGCCGCACCGCCGCGTGGCCAACTGGCGTGCAGTCTGGATGATACGGGCGTCCGCTCCCTCCGGAAAGACAATGCGTTTCGGATGGCGTTGGAGCTTGCCGAGGAGTTTATCGATGAGTGCCATGGCGGGAGTCTAACTTTAACCGGATTCTCATGCTAGGCTTCAGCCGATAGGGGGCGACTGGAAAAAAGCGTTTTGCCTATCAATCTCAGAGGAGAGGGCGTGATTTTGGGGTGCATGGAGCGATGCGGCCCCGTCCCCAAAGGAGCGCTGTTCCCTTCGGGGCAACTGTCTGATTTGTGTTGAGCTTATACTCTGCCGTAGTCAGATTAGAAATTTTAATTCTTTACCTTTGCAACCGTCAGCGAAGCCCATGAAAACCTACCTCTACCTGTCGTTGATTCCGGAATCGCTTGTTGCCTCCATGCTCCCGCCGAAAGATTTCGGCTCCTATTATGCGACCGGTCCGTCGGGGCGCTCGCGCGGGCAGGCCATCTTTTTCGAAGTGGATCCGGATTTGAAGTCCGACTACTTCAATCTGGAGCGCATCAAGACGCACTGCGTGCCCCATGCCAACGGGGTCCCGCGCGCGACCACATACCTGGCCACTTACCGTGTGCTCGAACACGTGCCTCTGGAAGCGCTCGGCAAGTTGTATCTGGCGACCAACGACGGGAAAGTCCTCGGTCTGGAAAGGGCGCAATACGTCGTGCCGCCGGAGCCTTCGGTTCACCTCTATCAGGAGTTCTGCCCGATGGGGCCACGTGTGGCCAGCCGCCTGGGCCCCCTCGATTTCTGCCGTGTGGTCACGGACCGGACCTTGCCGGTTTCCGTGCCGAAGATTGTCTTTGCGGAGTTGATCCTGCGCGAGTTGCGGGAAGACCCGGATGCCCCCGATCCGGGGAACCTGCCTTACTCCAACATCGATCACGTGCGCGACTGTCTGAAAACCGTGAGCGGCCCGAGCGCGAAGGATACCAAGCTGGTCGTGCGCAACGTGCGCGGCGACGTGCTCTACCGCACGATCAAAAACGGGTTTTTCGTGGGAGCGGGCGAAACCTGCCTGTTCTACCCGATGCCCTCGCGGGAGCATCTCGAAAACGAGCACTACCACTGGTGGCGATCCGCTCTCGCCACCTTCGGCGAGTGATGCGCCGGTTTCCCCCCTGATTTCTAAGAGACCTTTTTCCAAACACGGACAAAACACAGACATGAACGAACTGAGCTTGCATTTCTGGATGGCCCCCGCCGGCGGGGTCACCGCTTTGGTCTTTGCCTGGGTATTTTATAAGCAGATGTGTGCGGCATCGGAGGGCACTCCCGTGATGCGCGAGATCGCTGCGCATGTGGCGACGGGAGCGATGGCGTATCTGCGACAGCAATACCGGGTCATGGCGCTCGTTTTCATCGTTCTCGCAGTTCTTTTTGCCATCCTCGCCCTCGTCTTCGAATTGCAGAGTGCGTGGCTCCCGGTGGCCTTTCCCGTGTGGGGGTTCTTTTCCGCGCTGGCCGGTTATTTTGGCATGAAGACAGCCACGGCGGCCTCGGCCCGCACCGCACAGGCGGCTTCGGAATCGCTCTCCTCCGGTCTCACGGTGGCTTTCCGCAGCGGCGCAGTCATGGGTTTGGTGGTGGTGGGGCTGGGGCTGCTGAACATTGTCCTTTGGTTTATCCTCCTGCTTGTCTTCACCGGTGGCGGCGGCGAGGGCGGGCAGCTCGTTCTGATTACGACCACCCTGCTCACGTTTGCCATGGGAGCCTCCCTGCAAGCGCTGTTTGCGCGCGTGGGAGGAGGCATTTTCACAAAGGCGGCCGATGTCGGCGCGGACCTTGTGGGCAAGGTGGAGGCGGGCATCCCCGAGGATGACCCGCGCAACCCGGCCACCATCGCCGACAACGTGGGCGACAATGTGGGCGACGTCGCGGGCATGGGGGCCGACTTGTATGAATCTTATTGCGGGTCGATTCTCGCGGCGGCGGCGCTTGGAGCGGCGGCATTTCTTGGGCAACCGGCTTTGCAGATGCAGGCTGTGGTGCTGCCCATGGCGATCGCCGGACTGGGTATCTTCTTTTCCATTGCGGGAGTTTATTTTGTGCGCACGCGGGAAGGGGCGGATCAGCGGGAATTGCTCCATTCGCTCGCGCGGGGTATCAACCTGAGCGCTCTCCTCATCATCGCGGGCAGCGCCGCGCTCATCCACTCCATGGGGCTGCCCAATGCCTGGGGACTCTGGGGTGCGGTGGTGGTGGGCTTGGTCGTGGGGATTCTCATCGGACAGTCGACCGAATACTTTACCTCCGCCTCCTATCGACCGACGCGTGAGATTGCCCGGCAGGCGCAGACCGGACCGGCCACCGTGATCATCGCGGGGACCGCCGTGGGGATGTTTTCCACGCTCTTTCCAGTCATCCTGGTCGTCGTCGGCACGAAGCTGGCCTACAGTCTGGCGTCGGGTTTTGATGCTTCGCAAGTCAGCCATGGTCTCTACGGGATCGGTATCGCTGCCGTCGGGATGCTATCCACCCTTGGCATCACGCTTGCCAGCGACGCCTACGGACCGATCGCCGATAACGCCGGAGGCAATGCCGAGATGTCCGGCCTTGGACCGGAAGTGCGCAAACGCACCGATGCGCTCGACTCTTTGGGCAACACCACGGCGGCTACTGGCAAGGGCTTTGCCATTGGCTCCGCCGCGCTCACCGCGCTCGCTCTCATCGCTTCGTATATCGAAGTCATCCGCATGGCCATGATGCGCCGGGGTGACACCCTCCTGGCCGATGGCACGGAGGTGGCGGAAGCGTCGCTCATGCAGTTCATGGCCCACTTTGAGGTGAACCTCCTTAACCCCACTGTGCTCATGGGGGTGTTTTTGGGTTCGGTCACGGCGTTTATTTTCTGCGGCCTCACGGTGAGCGCTGTGGGCACGGCGGCTGGCCGGATGGTTGATGAGGTGCGGCGGCAGTTCCGCGAGATCCCCGGCATTCTCGAAGGCAAGGCGACACCGGACTACGCGCGGTGCGTCGCCATTTCGACTGCCGGTGCGCAGCGGGAGATGCTCCTGCCAGCGGGCTTGGCGGTCGGCATACCGCTGCTCGTCGGCTTGGTTCTGGGTGTGCCGGGCACCATTGGTCTGCTCGTGGGCGCGCTCACCACCGGCTTTTCTCTTGCGATTTTCCTCTCCAACTCCGGGGGAGCGTGGGACAACGCGAAGAAATACATCGAGGAAGGGCACTTTGGCGGAAAGGGTTCGGAGGCCCACAAAGCGGCCGTCATCGGCGACACCGTGGGCGATCCCTTCAAAGACACGTCCGGACCGAGTCTGAACATCCTCATCAAACTCATGAGCATGGTCGCCATTGTCACCGCCGGATTGACCTTGGTTTTGACGCTCCTTTGAGGACCCGCGTGCCTCATCAACACTTTGGCGTCAGTCAGCTTCTGGTTGCGGCCCGCAGCTTCGGCTTCTTACCGCGCTCCTTCTCCGTGCCCTCGTTGGGCCCGTGCAGGGGGTGGACGATCCAACCGCAGTCGTCCCGGTAATGGGCAGCGGCGGAAAGAATGGATAGGGGCGCGGCAGGTTCAATCTGCATGGACTATGAACGTTTTGCGGAAACGCTATTGACGTCGGGCGGAAATAGCGAATCTGCTTTCGCTGGAAGAACGGCGATGCCCATGAGGTCATTATTGAGGACTACCACTGACCGGCGATCACCTCTGAACAAACTTGAACAAGGAAAGAACCCATGAAAAAGACAGCACGAAATCTCCACTTCCCGCATCCCGGCGAAATTCTTCGCACGGAGTTTCTCGATGAGATGAAGTTGACCCAGTATCGGCTCGCGGTCGACACGGGTATTCCGCACAGTCGTATCACTGCCATTGTAACCGGTCGCCGTTCGATCACGCCGGACACGGCCTTGCGCCTGGCCCGCTATTTTGGGAACAGCCCCGATTTCTGGCTCGGTCTGCAAAAGGAATATGACCTTCGCCGCGCCCGTGAAGAACTTGGCGAACGCATCGACCACGAAGTCCAACCTTTGGTCCATGCCTGAGTGCGCCCCGCGGCACGGACCCAACGGGAAAAGCACAGGAGGCCGCCCGGCACCAAAGGCGAAAAGGCGAAAAGGTAGTCCGGAAGATTCATCTCCGGACCGCGACGGAGAGGCGGGTGCGCATGTTCGAGCGCCTCAGGCGACGAGGAGGGCGCGCGAGGGTTGCCTACCCCGCGCTTCCGCCCCATGTCGACCGCTGAAGCAGGCCGACTACGGAAGCCTCGCCCCCTCTTGGCGACATGTCGTTCTGTCACGCTGCCGCTCCGCCCACAAAAAAGCCCCAACCCTTTTCAGCAGCGGGATTGGGGCGTATGGGATTTTTTCAGAAAATTTTCCGGGACCGATCGATTTGTCCCGCTGGGGGAATTCCTGCCCTTCCGTTTTACAAAATTTTAGATTGCGCGATGGATTCCGGCTTGGTTTATTGCCCTCAGTTTAGTCTCGAGTGGCGT
>JAFIGE010000169.1 GCA_020831585.1 Opitutales bacterium
CCGGTCATTGAGAAAGTTATATCAACTTAAACAGTCAATTATGCAACAAAGCCCATCCGGAAGCCAACTTGGAGCCGAGAAGTGTGGGTTGGCGCACAGGTGCACTCCGGGTCATTATTCTGGCGACAGACGTTCGTTTTCACGATAGCGACACCAACTCCAACTATCCGGGAGCCGGTTTCTCTGAGGTTATTGATCTGCTCCAATCAACCGGAACCATCATAATCGGTCTGGAATCTCCCAGACTCGGAGCCACATCGGGCGATATGAATCGCCTTGTTGAGGCCACAAACGGTCAGATTTTCGGTCTCGATTTGGCGGCTACCGGAATTGCTGACATCATTCCCGAGGGCTTGGAGCTAACCCTCCAGCAAATCCTCGTCGAACCCAACATCCTCGGAGATCCTTACGGTTACATCAGCTCGATTACACCTGTTTCCTACCAGGCGACTCCCGGTGAGACGGTTGAATTTACAATCGAGTTCTCTCCACAACCAAGGCAGCGCAGTGAGTTCGCCCGGAAATCCTCGGTAATCTGGTTCACCGGCGACCGATCCGCTGTCCTCAAACGTGTCCCGGTCGACACGACAATACCTCGCCGCTGATCACGGAATCACTGAATTAGTCGCAATAGACACCACGGATATGAAATCTGGACTAAAGAGTTTACCAGCCATTCTTCTTGCTATTATGACGATCAATGCCTGCGCCAAGTCATCGTGCCCTCTTCCGGGGGAACAGCGGATCTTTCCTGGTTCCGAAAATCCACAGGAGATCGTTCCTTTTGAAAGAGAAGGTGACCACTTCTGGATTGGGCCTCCTTCGCTTTCATTCTATGAAACGAATGAACCCATCGAGGCGCAATCCGGTATTCTCTTTGTCCGATTAGATGGAAGCGTCAGCGACGAAGATTTTGAGAACGAGCTTCGGCGTTTAATGATGATGCTATCAAGGAATAATGCAACTATTGTCGGCCAGCATCAACAAAGATTAGAAATCCAGGTTTTCATTCACTATGAAAGTTGCGTGGTGCCGCTATACAACAAATTCATCAAGGACCCGTTTATCATCGGTCTTCGCTTCAATCTTCCTTCCATTCAGGAAAACCGCTAAATTGAAATATTTCAAAAAAAGACACCCATGAAAAACATACTCAATCTACGAATCGCTCCGACTATATTTAGTCTCCTCTTTCTCTGTCTAAATGCCGATGCCCTCACTCCGCCGGTCGGTATTGGTGGAACTGTGGCATCCGCTCACCTCATCCCGGTAAGCGGGGTTTCGGTTTCGATTAATCACTCCGATGGAAGCCTCATCCAACGGAAAATTGTTACCCCGTCCAGCCCGTCCTTTTTCTTCGCGATAGATCCATCTCTCTCTGGTGAGGTAAATCTTCATTTTCAAGGTTTCGTCGACTCAGTTCTCGTATCTGAGGACAAATCCGGAGGCGTATTCGTTTACGACCTCAGCTATGATCCGGAGGCTGGCCTATGGGCAAGCGCTACAGAGCGCGGTCGAGGATGGCTTGACTTCGATTGGTTCGGGTATTTTCATAACGCGGCTTTCGCCAGCAGTGGCTGGATCTACCATCTGGAGCATGGGTGGCAGCACTATATGGGAAGCGACGTTTCCAGCCTCGTGTTTTATGATTTTGCCCTCGAAAGCTGGGGTTGGACCTCCGCTACCGCTTACCCGTGGCTCTACCTCTTCGCCGATGTTGATCATTGGCTCTTCTACCTCCGGGGATCTGAACAAGGTGAACGCTGGTTCTATATCCCGCAAGACGACGAATGGTATCACGAGAATGATCTTTGAAGGCCACGCGGAATCGAGGGCTCCTTTGCGGCGCAGGCAGTCCATGATGCCCACCGGATTGTGACGAGCTGAGAGCTGGAGAAGCCAGTCGGGCCCAAAACTGATCCGTCTTGCGAAGCCCGCTACCCGGAGGAACCCCCTTTCAGGGAGCGGGCTTCATTCAGTCCGGGAGAAAAACAGAACTGTCTGGCGCGCACTCAGCGAATACCAAGAACCGACTTTCACCCTTCCAAACGAACGCCTCAGTGACTGCCCAAATTTCCCGTCTACCCTCCAAGCAGTCCGTTGAAGGGTAAAGAAGTCCCCACCGCAAAGCGCGCGAGGGGCGATGGCCGGATTACCAATTTCCTATTATACCGGACTCGTCATTCGGATTCGGCCCCTTGGACCAGAGATCGAAACCGCGCGCACCCAGCGGATTGCGCGTGCCGGGAAAACGATACTGGTAAGGGCGGCCCCAGGGATCGAGAGGGATTTCACGAATATAGGGTCCGCGCCAACGCCCTTCCCTGCCCGAGGGGGCGCGCAGAAGCGCTTCAATGCCCTCTTCGGTGGATGGATAGTCGCCCATGTGAATGCGGAACTGCTCCAAGGGAGCATTCAGCGAACTGGTCACAAACTGCCGCGCGGCTGCCTCTTGCGATCCGCCAAAGATTCCGGAGAGGGCTCCGATGGCCAGACTGCCAATCAAAGCGATCAAGCCGAAGACAATGAGCATCTCCAAGAGGGTAAAACCCTTCCGGGAGGAAAACCGGGAATTTCGAGAGGGGGACATTTGCATGACAACGGGGAAGCTGAGGGTGTTTAACCCGTTGAACGCGGGGTCGGAGCCGAAAGTTTCAGAATGGGCCTGGCCTGCGCGCCGTTAGCGAGCGGCCGCTGCCGCCCGGCGGGCACGATTGGCCGCGCGGATCTGATTCAGATACTCGGCAATGAAGGACTGTGGTCGCAGACCTTGCGCGGACTCGAGGAGATTCTGCGCCTCATCCAGTTCCTGGCGCCGCACCCGCAGACGGGCGTGGTCGATGTAGGCACGCACTTGGAAGTCAACGTTATCGACGTCTTGGGCGCGCTCAAAATAAAGGATAGCCCGCTGATCGTTTTCCCGGCGGATGCGGTCGCGTTGATCCGCTGGGAGATCCCGGTCGATCGGCGCGTTGGCGTAATAGTTGGCCAAGGTGATCAGGGCGCTGGCATTGAACGGATCCCGCCGGATAATGCGCTCGAGGTTTTCCCTTGCTTCCGCTTCTCGACCCGTTGCCAGGTTGACTTGGGATGTGAAGGTGAGGAGGTCCACTTCCTGAGCATCGCTCAAACGGTTGCCAAAACGATTGGAGATCGCAGAGATGACGGCGCTCGCCTGGTCGTATGCCTGAAAGTTGATGAGCGTCCGGACCGAGGATGCAAAGTCACGAAAGGCAGTGAGATCACTCGCCTTCTCAATGGCCTCCACGTATGCCTCGGCCGCCTCCTCAACCATGTTCTTGTTCATGTATACATCGCCAAGCAGCCGCAGGGAGGCGGAGTCTGCCACGCCCATCATCCTCACCATTTCAAGGTTACGTGCCGCTTCCTCGATCCGATCGGTGGCGATAAAGGCATTACTCTGGAGATTCCAGAGTTCAGAGCTGTTCGGGCGCTCGAAAAGCAGTTCGGTGATCATCGCTTCCGCTTCAAAAAAGCGCTGTTGATTGAAGAGAACCTGCGCGAGCACCTGCCGAAACTCAAAGGTGGTCGGATTGACCATGAGGCTCTGGCGCAGAGCGGCTTCGGCGGAGACCAGCTTACCCTCTTCAAAGTAGATAAAACCGAGCAACCCGAAGGTAAAGGCGTCCATATCCCCCAGTTCGATTGCCCGAATAAAGTGGCGCTTGGCATCTTCACGCCGGTTTTCCATGCGGAAGAGAATGTTCGCGAGGTTCTTGTGCGCGCGAAGGAAATTCGGGAAGGCTTCCGTGGCCTGCCGGAGAAAATCCACTGCCTGGCTTTGGCGGGTGCGGCGCTCACCCGGATCGCTTACGGTCTCCGCGAGGCGCATGGAAACCGTGCCGGCGATCTGAAGCGCCGTCGCCGACGGGGTCTGGTTAGCCGCACGGCGGGCACGCACGTAGCCCTCCAGTATGGTGACAACCTGACGAAGATCGCTGTCGCTTCCGGCTTGGATGAGCGGACGGATTTCACCAAGGGCGGTCATCAGGGCTTGGTCCTGACGGTCAATCTCAGGCTCAACACCCGGATCCACACCAAAACCGCCCACAAAAGCCCGCTCCCAAGCGGGGCTACGGAAAACGGCCATAATCTCTTCGCTCCATCTCGCATCGAGAGGAGCGGCGGCCAATCCCAGGAGGCCGGCTAGCAATAAAATAGATTTTTTCATTGGGCTGTAATCAAAAACTAGTTGAGTTGGAACGGTATGCGCTGACGAACGCGCGTATTAACGGCTTCCCCGTCACGCTCGCCCGGCTCGAATCGCCACCGGCGGATTTCGCGGATGGTGGGTTCTTCAAATGCCGGGTTGGTAGAGGAACGGATACGAATGTCAGAGGTGCTTCCGTCCATTCGCACAACAAATTCGGCCACGACTTCCCCGCTGATACGGGCGTTGCGCAGCTCCGGCGGATAAGTGGGGCTGGAACGGACGATGGGACGCGGGGGCCGCGAGAGATCACTGATTTCATAGATGATATCAGCGAGGGATCCGGCAATAGTGAAGTCGGGGATGGTAAAGTCCCCGCTGGCAAAGCCGGAAACATCCGGATTCATGGCCAGCTCCAGTTGATCGAGCGTCGGGGGCTCACGGTCCTGCTGAAGCTCGTCGATTTGGGTATCGTCCTCGGGCTCATCCGGTGGCGGCGGCTCCGGCGGTACATCGGGCGGTTGAAAGTCCACCAGATCAATCTGGCGCGGGGGCTGATGCCGAATACCGGAGATCAGCTGACTCAAGGGAAGGGCCAACATGACGACGATGGCAAAAATAATGCCGGTGCCGATGGAAAGCGGCTGCTCGGACTTGAGCTTGGGTGGCGTGGTGCGACGGGGTCCGGAACTCATGTTGACGGGGGTTTGGGATTCAACGCGGGTTTAGCGGCGGCGCGGAGCGTCGTCGGTGGAAATACTGACAATGGAGGGCGGGGAGGCCAACTTGGCCTCGTCGATGACACGGACAACGGTGCCCGCAGGGGCACCCCGGTCGACTTGGAGGATAATGGGTATGCGCGGATTGGTACCCGTGAGGCGACGCACCACACTGCGCACGCCGACAATTCCGATTTCGCTGCCGCCGTAAACCACCTCGCCCTCCTCCGTGATGGCGATGAGGATGCTGTTGCGCTCCAACTGCTGGGCGGTCATGGCCAACTCGCGGGAAACCTCCACACCCGGCTCTTCCACAAAAACGGTCACGACAATGAAGAAGATGAGAAGGATGAAGACCATATCAATCATCGGCGAGATGTTGATGTCGCTGACTTCCGCATCGTCGTTGTAAAGACTGCCGCGCTTGCTGCTCATTTGCCGGGGTTGTTTTTGTGGTGGATGCGCTGGACCACGATGGATTCCAACTGCGCGAGAAAACCAAGATACTCATTTCGACCGCGCATCACAAGTGCGATGAAGATATAGCCGGGAATCGCGATCATCAGGCCCGTTTGGGTGGTGATCAGCGCGATGCGGATACCTTCGGCAACGAGTTCGACCGCCGTGCTGGCAGCGGAAGCAAGAACCCGAAAAGTCGCCAACATACCGACAACCGTCCCCAGCAAACCCATCAGCGGAGCAATCGTCACAAGGACACTGAGCACCGTGATCCGGGAATTGATGTCGGGCAGTTGCCGGGCTTTCACGGCTTCGACGCGAAGAAGCGAATCGCCGCTAAAGGAACCGTCGCCCACCACGTATTGAATGACCTCGCCCACGTGCCCACGTCCTTTCGATGGATCATCGATCCATTGCTCCCACTCTTTGCGGGGAATGGCACGGACTCCACTGCGCTTCATGCGGAGGTGAAGGGACATGGCTTCATAATAAATGAGCGCGGCCAATCCAAACAGGGGCACCATGAGCCAGCCGCCGTCTCGCCAGATCTCTGCGGCAAAGGCGGGGAAATTGCCCCAGGATTCATCACCAAAGGCTTCACCGGCTACCTCCGAGATGTCGGCAGCTTGTGCTAAGAATGGAAGAAACCAATCCATGGGGTAAGATCAGGAAGTGAACGAATTTCGGGTGCGGATCATCAGGCGGCGTCCTGCTCCCGGTTGCGCATTTCCTCGATACCATTGATGAAGCCCACAGCCGCTTGCTCCATGCTCGCAATGACACTCTTGGCCTTGCGATTGAGCAAGGCATGCATGATGAGCGTCGGAATGGCCGTCATCAGACCCCATTTGGTGGTGATGAGCGCCTCGGAGATACCGGCGGCGAAGTTACGCGCATCCCCGGTGCCGACGATCGTGATGAGCTTGAAGGTGCGGATCATCCCTGTCACCGTGCCCAACAGTCCGAGGAGCGGAGCCGTGGCAGCCGTCACAGCAATGAAGGCGAGGAAGCGCTCCAGGCGCGGTTGCGTGTTGATGATACGCTCGTAAAGAATTTCTTCGATGACCTCCTTATCCTCAGCGGCATTTTCCACCGCAGCCACCAGCATATCGCCGACCGGCCCGCCAACTTTCTTGGCATAGCGCAGGGCTTCGTCGTTTTTGCCCTCGCGGATGAGGTCGAGGATGGCGGAGATGTCCTTTTCGCGGGCACTTTTCACGGAGAAAAGTTCCACCGCTTTGAAAACAGCAATGATGGTGGCGAGGAAGAGCAGTCCAAGAATGGGATACATGACCATCCCGCCGAGAGCAATTTCTTCCATGAGCGTGATTGTCTGGCGATCTGTCTCCCAAGCCTCGCCGTCGGTGGCGTCGATGGGCAGGCGGCCTTCACCGGCCGTGACCGTTGCCGCAATGTCGCTCTGAAAAGCAGGCAGCGAGTAAATGGCTGCGCGGTTGTTGATCATCCCAACGCTCACACCTGCGGCGGACCCGTCGGTGGCCGCAAAGTAGGAAACCGGACCGAAGAGAACAAAACGCCCCTCCCGGATCGTCCCGCCTTCGACCACCGCCTGCCCGTCGAAAGCGTTCCCCCCGATGTTGCGCTGGAGGCGATCAAGGGAGGTATTCAAAAGGTCGAGCTGCGCCCGGAAAATAGTCTGATCGTCGGCACGGTCTTCCGCCTCAAGAAGCTCGAGGGTGGAGCGGATCTTGTCATTGTAGAGGGGAATCTCCGCTTCGTTGATGCCTACCTGCAAACGGCGGAAATACTCATTCAAAAGCGTTGAACGGATGTAGTTGTTGTTTTCCCGGATTTGCCGGAGTTGCTGCTGCAGCTGGCTGACCTCCACGTCCACGCCCTGCACGATGCGCTGGGCGTTTGTCGCCTCAGAGCGGAGGCGAATGACCTCCTGCTCAAGCTCATCCAGATCGGCCGCGATTCCGGGGCGTTCCCGGGAAATCTGCGTATTGAGTGCCTCCTGTTCCTGTTGAGCGCGCTCCAGGCGCTGCTGCGCCTGACGCACGGCATCTTGGAAGCTCTGGGCGGGAAGGCCGGTGGTGGCGAGTGCGAGCAAAAGCCCGAGGGAAAGAATCTTTTTCATGATGTGACTCTAAAGGGGTAAGCTTTCAGTAGAAAGGGGGCCTCAACCACCAATTTGAACATTCGTTACACGGACCGGAAGCGGGACGGCTTGCGCAGGTTTCACCCGGCCGTTGTAGAAATCGACTGCCTGGCGCACGCTGTTTGCCAGGTTCGCTTGCTCCGTCCAGGACCACCCGCCCCGGGCAGGCACTCCATAGCCCGCGCTGGAACCGTCCTGGCTGACGTAATAGGCGAAACCGAGGCCAATATAGAGAACATCCACCAGGACAATTTCACCGTTGGCAGCGGTCCGCTCGTCTTGCACGAGAGTAAACACCGAGTTAAAGCGGTCGGCCTCATTGAGGATGCCGATAAACATCTGCATCCGGTCAGAAGCTTGGGTTGGTCGGCCGAGTTGCGAAAGGAGGCGATCAAAAGCCGGGCGCGAACGGAGAGGTGCGGGAAAATACTCGGCCAACTCCCGCAAGCGCGCTTCGAGCGCAGGCATGGCTTCGAGAACAATACGGTTCGCCCCCCGGGCCATTTCCATGTCCGCACGAATCTCGGCGATGCGGCGCTCGGCTTGCGTCGTCCGCTCCTCCGTGAGGCGGATATTCTCACGCAAGGTATCGCGCTCGGTCCGGAAAAGGTCGATCCGGCGCTGCGCGATCTCTTGGAAAATATCCCAATCGCGACGGGTCTCGGAGAGGCTTTGACGCACCCGAACCATCTCGGAAATAGTCGTGTTCGTGGCTTCAATCTGCTGCCGGACTTCGGCGGGAGACTGCCCGGATACATGGCCCAAGCCCATCAGGAGGGCAAGACCGCCGCAAAATACGGATTTATTCATGGGAATCTTTAACATGGAATGCTGATTTAAAACTCTGGGGTCGGGGCTCAAATGAAGCTCAGTGGTTGCCCACCTCGCCCGGACTTCGCCCGGTCACATGCGAAGAAAAACGACTCATGACCGAAGATGTCAATGGCCGAAAGGTCAATGTCCCCCTCCTGTAAGTGTCAATGGCCGATTACGGCAATTTTTCGCCGATAAAGGACGATATGCGCCAAAGGCGGAGGGATTCGTCGCTGCGGAATATCGCTTCAAAGGGGTAACCACTGCTCTTTATCGACAATCGGCGGAACCAATTGTTCAACGTATTTTTCTCTGGGCCTTCCATCAACACGGACGTGGACTCAGCGCGCGGAGCCGGCCAATTGCACGATTGCGCCCCGGGGGCCGGGGGACAAAAAGCCTTCTGCCAGATCAGGAAATCTGGCTCTACACCTCACGGACCGGACGCGCCGGGTTGCCAAACACCGTTGCGCCCTCGCGCACCGGATTGAGGACCACCGACCCCGCGCCCACAAGCGCCGCCTCCCCCACCCGCACACCCGGCGCAAGCACAGCATGAGACCCGATAAAGACCCCCGCGCCCACATGCGTGCGGCTCGTCAGATCCACATGCCCCGAGATCGTCGCGTAGGCTCCGATGCGGCAATCATGCCCGGCTGAAGCCGCACAGTTTATGGCGGCGAAGGATCCCACCTCAATATCCGCCGTCAGGATGACACCGGGGCAAATGACCACCCCTTCGCCCAAACGGACGCGTTCGCCCACCACCGCCGAAGGATGAACGAAGCTCATAAACCGGGCTCCCCGCGCCCGCAGACGATCAGTGATCCGGCGCTTCACCACCGGTTGGCCCAGCGCGCAGACAAAGCAGTGAACCGATTGCACTTGGAAGGCGTCAACCGATCCCACAAGCGGAACATCCATCGCGAAACTGGCGAGGGCATCCGGGTTGTCGTCGATAAAACCCGCCACCGTCCAATCCCTCCCGCAAGCCGGGTGTTGACGGAGCCATGCCAGCATCTCGCGCCCAAACCCTCCCGCTCCGACTATAAAAACCTGTTTCATCAAAAACTTCCTTTCGACCACCTCAACCTGCCGAAAAGCCGCCGTCGACCACAAGATCGATTCCTGTGATCCAACGCGCATCCGGTGAGAGCAAAAAAGCCACCGCACCCGCCACATCCTCCGGCCGACCGGGCCCGAGCGGATAGCGCGCCGCGTGGGACCCCGGCACCGTTTCCGCCCCCGTATCCCGCACCGCTTCCGCCATGGGCGACTCGATCAAACCCGGCGAAACCGTATTCACGCGAATGCCCCGATTGCCCACCTCCAGAGCCAACGTGCGGGCGAAGGCGTTCAAAGCAGCTTTCGAAGCCCCGTAGGCGGCATGGCCGACCGCCGCCCGGCCAGCCGCAATGGATGACACAAAGACCAACGACGCGCCCCCATTCAGTTTTCGCGCCCGCAACAAGGTACGCACAAACTGGGTTGGCCCGGCAAAGTTGACCTGCCAGAGTGCATTCGCCTCGGCGGGCTTGTGGGCGCTCCACGGGCGCACCGAGAGCTGCCCCGAGGCCACAACCAAACCATCCAATGCCGGCAAAGCCTCCACCGCTGCCCCCCATGTCCCCTCATCCGCCAAATCGACACACACCGTCCCCTCCCCGCTCACGCGCCGCCCCATTTCCACAACGAAGGCCCCTTGCTCCCGGAGCCGCTCCACACAGGCCCGCCCAAGCGCCCCCGACGCCCCCAGCACCGCGACCACCCGTCCACACATCGACCCCATTGCATCCATTTCAATTCCCTGCATACCCTCTTTTGTCCAACCTCCCTCCCCCGCGTCCATCCAATTCCTCCGCACCGGAAAGGGCGAAATCGGGATGCGGTCCGCCAACGAGGTAACCGGGTGGCTCAGCCGGAGTTTAGGAGTCACTCAAAAATAAATGTCGTCTTTTCACGGTCGAATAAAGTAGTTCCAC
>JAFIGE010000170.1 GCA_020831585.1 Opitutales bacterium
AGGCTGCGGAATTGGCCTGCGCCCTGTTTCCCATTATGCCGGGGTGGCTTGGTTTCCGGGACTGCGCAGATGCATGGGCTCATTTTCTCCATCACTTTTTTCAGGGCATGCAGGTCGTCGCCCCTGGACAGAAGCCGAACGCGGAGGACCCTGCGCACATCTGGCAAAAAACCATACGGGATGTCTCTGTTTGGTTGAATTGGGTTGGTGATCTTGCGTATGTTCCTGATGACCATTTCGATTTTCAACTCGCAATAAAGTTGTTCGCTCAGGAGCGCATCGCCGCGGGCACATGGGGAGTTCTGGATGCGGCCTGCTCCGCCGCTTCGACAGCACGAACAACGGTTTGGCCAATCTTCCTTTGCACGAGGACTGGGCCACGCCTGATTTCCGCACCGACCGCCAAGTGGAAATCAACGATTGGCTCAGACGTCACCCGGGGACAGCGCGTCATCTCATTCTCGACGATGGCATTGGCTTGGATGAACAGTCTCCCCACCTCGTCCTGACAAATATCGATAACGGCCTGTCCTTCCTTCACATGCTGCGGGCCTGTCAAATCCTCGGCGTGGACGCTCGCGAATGGGCTGCCGATGCGGGCATCCGCCTTTCCCCAAGCGATCTTCTCGCTCTCGGAAAATTCCGGAGGTAGGGAGGGTGGGGTAACGGCGTTGGATTCCGTTCCCGCCCCTGATCCAGATCACCGCATCCGCGTTTGCCACGGCAAACTAGCAGTTTAAAGCTTTCCCGGAACGGGGCCGCGCGGGGCAGCGATGAACGCTGCCGGGCTGGCGGAGGTTTTCTGATTGTTGATTTTTGAGGGAGATTATGGCGAAAGTCACCACTTTCTTCCGCTACGGGTTCCGCACCTCTGGCGGCGGCCGCTTCACGAATGTTTCCAGCCCGACGACATCGATGGATTCCGCCACGCGTGATGTGATGTCGCCGGGGACAATGACAAACAGATGATCAAGGCGTAGATCCTCAGTGGCCACGCGCATGGATCGGGTCACGCGGGGATTTCCCGTGAACTTAAACTCGAATCCGATACGTTTTCCGTTGAGGAAGAGCAGAAGATCCAGCTCCGCACCACTCTGTGTTGCCCAGAAATAAGCGTCGCTTGCGCGAGTCAGGCGGCACACCTCTTCGAGCGCAAATCCCTCCCAGGAGGCACCGACTTTCGGGTGGCCTTCCAGCGCTCTCCATGTGGGCAAACCGAGCAGGAGGTGAAGCAGGCCCGGGTCCCGCAGGTAGATCTTGGGAGATTTTACCTGGCGCTTTGCCAGGTTCTCGAACCAGGGCTGGAGTTGCCGCACCATGTAGGTTTGCGTCAGGTCGTCTTTCCGCACTGGCGCGGACCCAGCAATGCGCAGATCGGCGAGCGTCGCAACGCGGTCTCGATCCTCCGAGCGTAGGCGGTTCTTTCAATCATTATTGCATTTTCGGATGAAGACTCCGAAATTTCAAGGGAAAAGCAGCCGCGCTTGAGAAAGCGTGGACCGGAAGGCTGTTCAACCCGCGATCTGCAGGGCGAGCGCCCGGGCCATGATGGGGAAGAGATCGGTATTGCGGTTGAAGCCGCGGATTTTCTCGCTGCCCGGGCCGAGGGCAAGGAGCTGAACGTAGTCAGAGGTGTGGCTGCGACCGACCCAGCCGATTTCGGTGTGGTTGGCCAGAACCTGGCCGATGACCGAGTTCAGCTGATTCATGCGCCGGTAGGGCATCGCGCGTTCGCCCCCGAGGCTTGCTTGGAGGAGGTTGGCGTGGGCCCGGCTGAGGTCGATCCCGAGAATTTCCGCGAAGCGGCTGCGGATCTCGTTCGGGGTCATTTCTTTGGTCAGGCCCAGGCGCCCGTAGCTGCCGGTAAATCGCTGGATGTGGGCAAAGGTTTTTTCGCCCCCGTCGTCTCCGCCGGCGGCGTTGATTCCCGGATTCGCATTTCCATGGTCGGTCGTGATGATGACGAGGGTGTCGGGGTTGCGTTCCTGGAATTCGAGCGCCACGGCAATGGCATCGTCGAAGGCGAGCTGGTCGTAGAGCAGACCCGCCGCATCGTTGTTGTGGGCGGCGTGATCGACCCGCGCCCCTTCGATCTGGACGATAAAGCCCTCGCCCTCCCGGCTGAGCGCCTTGAGGGCGCGGGAGGTCATCTCGGCCAGGCTGGGGACTTGTTCCCGCAAGAGCGGGTCGTTGAGGCGATCGACCTCGAAAGGCAGGTGGTTCTCCGAAAAGAGGCCAAGGACGCGGTCGGCATTGTCCGGAAGCGCCTTCAGGGCCGCGGCATCGCGCACCACACGGTGCCCGCCGGCGGTGAACTCGGCGACAAGATCCCGTCCATCCGCCCGGTGGCCGGGGCAGAAAAACTCCACGCCGCCCCCGAGGAGCACATCGTATTGGCGCTCCAGATACTGATCGGCGATCAAGACTTCTTCCCCGCGGTCGGGCAGATTGGCGGCGAACCCGGCGGGCGTGGCGTGGGTGATTTTTGCCGTGGTGACGAGACCGGTTTTGCGCCCGGCCTGTTTGGCAAGGTGAAGGATGGGCTCATGGGGCCGCCCCTCGGGGGACATATTGATCGATCCGTTGTTCACGCGATGCCCGCAACCCCATGACGATGAGGCGGCCGCCGAGTCAGTCACGATGCTGCTCCGGGAGCTCATGTCCATGAGGCCGCATCCGGCGGAAGCCCGCTCGTAGGCCATGCGCCAGTGGCTCGCCTTTCCCTCCCGCCAGACCTTGAACTGGTCGGCCATGGTAAGCGTTCCGGCGCTCATGCCGTCGCTGACCATGAAGATGACGTTGGTCGGTTTCCTCCGCTTGTTTTGCGGACGGGCGAGGGCGCTGGTCGTGCCCGGAGCGCCCAATCCTCCGGCCAGCATGAGGGCGGAGAGGGCGCCGGTCTTGAGAAAAGCGCGTCGTGGAAGAACACTTTTGAGAGGGGAGGGGGTCATGAAGTTTGGGGTTTTTAGGAAAAAGGGTGTCTACGCTTTGGAATGCAGAAGGCTCCCGCGCATGCCTTCGCCTGCCGAATCCACCGCATGAATCGGTTGTGCTCTGCGAGTGGTGCGGATGAGGATGCGGTGTTCCAGCCGTAATCGTCCCGCATCCACTGAGCGGGGCCGCTGTTGGCGCTTGCCGTCAGTTCCCGTTTTCTCCGTCACCGAGGCGCATGCGGTAGAAGCGCGGGTCTTCGGTGAGGGCCTCGGGATCCATCCATTGCACGGGGGTTTCGGCCGGGACGAGGGTATCGAGATCGGCCCAATCGATCAGATCCATCGAGCCCTCGATGGTGAAGGCGGCCCCGGCGGGACCATCCAGTTCGAGGACGGGGCGGTTGGCGTCGAAACCGATCCATTGCAGGGAGAGGGTGGGGGGCTCGGGAATGGCATCGACGACGGTCACAGTGAGCCCGCCCTCGGTCCCGAAGTAGGCCCATTTTCCGGGGCCGATGGGGGCGGCGCGGTTGAGGCCGACATTTTCAAGGTTGGCCGGTTCGACGTTGCCCGCGATGAGGTGGTAGGTTCCGGGGACGACGCTCGCATTAAGCCCGTCGAGGTTGTTGATGCCGAAACGCTCTTCGAAGGTTACGCTCCCGGCCACGGTGAGGGTGTGCGCGGGATCGAAGCGGAGGAGGCCCTCGGGCTCGAAATAGAGGCTGCCGGCAAGGCTGGCGGGGCCGGAGCCGACACCGAAAACGCCCCGCTCCACCGATGTTTCTCCTGTGTAGAGCTGGTTGCCGGTGATGCGGAGGGTGCCGGGGCCGGTTTTCGTGATTCCGCGCTCTCCGGAGAGAACATGGTTAAAGAGGAGCGCGGCATCCTGCGCGATCGTCCATGTGGAATCGGTCATCAACTCAATGGTGCGACCGGGGGAGGGGGTGAAGAAGGAATGAATGCCGCTGAGCACCCTTACCGGACCCGCAAGCATGAGCCCGCTGCCGTTGTTGTCGACGTTGGTAAAGGCAAAGCCGGAGGAGCCGATGCCGGCAAGGTTGAGCGAAATCATGGTCACGTCGTCACGGTTCATGCGCACGGTCGAGGTGGACCCGATCATGCCGGCCAAGTCGTAGTAAAAGCGATAGCTCTCGCCGCTGCTCACGGTGGTGTAGACGGGATAGTCGGGATCATCGAAGGCAACCGAGCTCCAGGCATTGCTCTGCCCGCCAAAACGGTTGCCTTGGCCCGTCCAGTAGATCGCCGGGAAGGGCTCGGGTTCAACCAGTTCGATAAGGTAATCCTCGATATCCGCGCCATCGAGGAGCCAGCTCAGGTTGAAGGTGGCGAGGTGCACGGCGGAATCGCTCCCGGCCGGGCCGCCTTCGAAGAGGAGAAAGATTTTGCCCGCGCTGGCCGTTCCGGCACGTCCGGCGGCAAGGCTCGAGATCCCGCCCGGGCCGTCGTAAACGAGGCGTTTGAGGGGCCATGTCTGGCCACCGTCGAAGCTCGCCCAGACGGTCACGCGCTCGCGCCCGTCGGTGCTGTCGCCCGCGAATTCGGCGGGCAGGCTCCCGGCGTCGGTATCGACGTTGCTGTAAAGAAGGATATCGTAACCGGCAACGGGCACGCGGATGAGGCCGCCCATGAGGCCGAAGGTCGAGCCGCGCGGGCCGTCCGGAATGTCCGCGTTGCGGTCGGCCGCGATCCAGTTGAGTCCATTGTTCGGGCTCGTTCCGATGTAGCGGTTGCCCCGGGTGATCTGTTCACGGGCGCTGAAGACGAGGCCGTCGTAGCTCAACTCGGCGATCGCCCCATCGGCCGCCCCCATGATGGGGAAGGGAATGCTGGTGACCCACGAAGCCCCGCCGTCGTCGCTGAAGATGGAAGTGGCGTAGTGGTAGATGCGCCAGTCGGGGGCATCGGAATTTTCCGGACCAAGGATGCGCGCCGGCATGATGAGGCGGCCGCGCTGGTCCGAGCCATAGGGCGGCCAGGAAACATTTTGCAGGGTGATACCGGCTTGCATGTAGCGCACGTCGAGGCCCGGGTTCCCCAGTCCGTCCGCCTCGATCGTGATGGTTTGCTGGGTCCAGCTCTGTCCGTGGTTGCTGCTTCGCCAGAGCGCGTTGAGGGCGGGATTCACATAGAGCACATTTCCGGAGACTTCATCGACGAGGGCGTTGCCGTTGAGCGCATTGCTGCCGATGGTGATGGGCGTGCTCCAGGTGGTGCCGCCGTTGGTGCTGCGAAGGACCCGGTTGCCGCTCGTGCCCTCGAAGGCAAGGACGGATCCGTCCTTCGCCACGACCACGCTGGTCCCGCCCGGGCCGTCCCAGAGTTTTTGCAGGTTGAACGATTCCGCGCCAAGGAAGGCGTCCAGCCCGTTGGCGTGAACCGGACCCGGGAGGGAAAAGAGCCCGAGGGCGAGAAGGGGAAGAAGGGAGGAAGATTTCATGGTATTCCGTGAAGGGGCGGTGAAAGGATCAGTTGAGAAATTCGTGAATGCTCTGGCCGTCGAGGAGCCAGCTGAGGTTGAAGACGGCGACGTGGGAGGCGGTGTTGCGGCCCTCCGGCCCACCATCGTAGTTGAGGAAAATCTTTCCTTCGGTGACCGTCCCGGCGCGGCCCACGCCGATATTCGAGTAGGCGCTCGGGCCGTCAAAGATCCGGCGTTGCACGGGCCACGTTTGCCCCCCGTCGAAGCTCGCCCAGACGGTCACGTTTTCGCGCTCGCGCGTGCGGGTCCCCCCGATGTCCGAAGGCATCTCACCGGCGTCCGTATCGAGGTTGCTGTAGAGGAGGATGTCGTATTCGTCCACCGGCAGGCGGATGAGGCCGCCCATGCACCCGTAGGACGTTCCGCGCGGTCCGTCCGGCAAAACGGGATCGCGGTAGGGCGCGACCCATGTGATACCGCCGTCGTAGCTTGTCGAAATGTAGCGGTTGCCCCGGCTCATGGGTTCGCGCGAGTTGTAGATCACGCGGCCGTCGGACAGCTCGACGAGGGCCGACTCGCCAGTGCCGAAGACCGGGATCGGGTGGCTCGTGTGCCAGGTCACCCCGCCATCGTCGCTGTAGACCGTGCTGCTGTAATTGTAGCCGCGGAGGCTGTCGTCGATGCGCCCGAATTGCACCCGCGTGGGCACAAGCAGGCGGCCGGCATGTTCACCGAAGCGGAGGGTGATGCCCGCCTGATGGGAAGAGAAACTGGTCGGGCGGTAACCGAAGCGGTCCGGCGTGGGGCGGAATTCTGCCGAGGCGTTCCAACTGATCCCGTGGTTCGTGCTCCGCGAGATGCGGTGGTTGGCCGCGTTCATGACAAAAATATGCCCGTTTGTCTCGTCGAGGACGGCGTTGCTGTAGCGGGCGGCGTCGCCCGAGGCGTTTGCGGTGCTCCAGGTCAGGCCGGCGTCGCTGCTGCGCTTGTATTCGCTCGAGGCACCGCCTTTGATGACGAGAACATCCCCGTTGAAGGCCACGATGACGCTGCGCCCGCCCGTCTCCCCGCTCCACAGTTCGCGCGAATAGAAGAACGGGCTTTCCAGAAAAGGTTCAAGGGAGGCGCTCAAGGGGAGCGCGAGGGGCATGAACAGTCCGATGACGACCGATGTGCGGACCAAGGGCATAATTCGGGGCATGTTTCGGAGTAGGGGGAGGGTGAAACTCAACTTCGTACTCTTTCCACTGTGGGGCATTTCCACCGCCTGCCCAGTATGATTGAGTGGTGAGTTGTCTTTACCAGATTCGCGGTTCGCTTGAGCGGAGCGCCTTGAGCGCCTCGGCAAAGCGGGTGCGGACCTCCGGGTGTTTGTCTTCGGGGACGGGCCCGGTCTCGAAGGGATCGCTTTCGAGGTCGTAGAGGCGGCCGTTGGAGAAATACTTCCAGCGTTCATCGCGCAGAACGTGCAGGATGTCTTCGGGAAAGTCCTGCGGGCTTCTGTATTTGCGTGAGGAATACTCAAAAACACCCCAGGTGTGGGCGTAGGCCCGTGTCGACCGGCCTTGTCCGGTGAGCACGGGCGTGAGGTCGTGGCCGTCGAGGCCTTCCGGCGGCGTGGCCCCGGCGAGGCGGGCGAAGGTGGTGTGGAAGTCGGTGAAGTCCACCGGGCCGTCGTAGCGGGTGCCGGCCGCGATCGTCCCGGGCCACCAGGCGATGAACGGGACGTTGGCACCCAATTCGGTGGGGAGGTATTTGCCCCCGGGGGTGTCTCGTCCATGCCAGCGGGCGGTCATGCCCCGAGCCTCGGCGACATTGTCGGTGCCGTTGTCGGAGGTGAAGATGAAGAGCGTGTTCTCCGCTTGCCCCGTCCGCTCCAGCATTTCGAGCAGGGTGCCCACGATCTCGTCGGTGTAGCGCACCATTTCGGGGAAGTAATCGGCATGGCCCGCGCGTCCGCGGTGCCCCTCGCCCGTTTCCCCGTCGCGGTCGGTGGGGACAAAGGGCCGGTGGGCGAGGATCTCCGGGTAGTAGAGGAAGAAGGGGCCTTCGCGCCCGGCCTGCTCCTCAATGAAGCGCAGGGCGAAATCGCGGAAGTAGGCCGAGGAGTAGGTCGTGCCGAGGCGGAGCCGTTCGGGTTCGCGGTCGGGAGCGCCGAGCCAGAGGTGGGTGTTCCAAAAGAAGTTGCCGGTGCCGGTGGCGTCCTCCGCGAGCTGTTCGGGGTAGTTGTAGGTGGCGTAGGATTGGAAACCGGCGCGGGTGGGACCGAAGGGCGGGCTTTCCCAACCACCGAGGTGCCACTTGCCCGTAACCGCTGTGGCGTAGCCGGCTTCGGCGAGGGTGTTGCCGATCGTCGGGTCGGACTCGAAGCGGTATTTGCCCCAGGCGTCGTAGTTGCGGAAGTTGTATTTGCCCGACATGAGCATGACCCGCGTAGGGCTGCACATCGGGGTGGCGTAGCAGATGTCGAAGCGCATGCCCTCGGCGGCAAGGCGGTCGATGTTGGGCGTGGCGTGCGTCTCCCCCCCGTAGGCACCGATGAGCTCGCGGCCAAAATCGTCGACCATAAAAAAGATGATGTTCGGGCGCGGGGGTTCCCCGGCGGCGGCCGGAAGGGTCGCCGGAAGGAGCGCCGTCGCGAGGGCAAGGGCGGGGCCCAGGCGGCGGGCGCTTTTCTTGCCGGTCAGGAAGTTCGATGGCACCACCGTGGCGCGATTGGATGCATCGGGGAACATTCAGCGGATGATGCGAAATTCCGGCCCGCGCACCAGCCCCCGCCACTGGTCAGGTTATTGGACCAAATTGTGGGCAGCGGAGGGGGTGCTTCGAAAGGACTGATGCAGGGCGCGTCGCTGCGGGTGCGCGGTTTGCCGGGGAGGCGCGTCCGTATCCGGTCGGGCGATAAATCAGCCCGACTACGGTGCTCGGCGTAGCCGGGGTGCTTTAGCCCCCGGTTGGCAGCGGACGGGGCGCTTCGAAAGGACTGATGCATGGCGCGTCGCTGCGGGTGCGCGGTTTGCCGGGGAGGTTTCGACCGTATCCTGTCGGGCGATGAATCAGCCCGACTACGGTGCGTTTGGCGTAGCCGGGGTGCTTATTGCCACTCCAAGTTATTCATCGACGCCTGCCTGAGCGGAGCCCGCAGGGATGAAGCTCAGGCTCAGGCGGGCGTTGTGAATAACTTGCCCGCGAAGAGTATTTTTTACTCAGCGATGATGTGCCAAAATCTGGACGGGACGGCCGCGCCTTCCACGAATCTAGCCGGGGATGCCTTCGAGGCATTGCTGAAGAACTTCGGGAAGGCGCGGTGACCGGCCCGGCGGATGAATCCTCAAGATGACTGCCACAACGCATCGTCAATAAGCATTTCAGCGACCGGACCGACCCGTCCTTCAAATGAACCTCAACCCAACACTGTCATGAATAACCCCGCAACCGCAATCCATCCTGCTTTGAGCAAATACGCCGCGGTCATCGGCTTGGACTGGGCACACGGCCAACACGCCTGCGCTCTGCGCCTCGCGGACCAGGTGGGCACCGAGCACTTCCGCGTTGGAGCGAAGCTCCCCCAACTGCGCGCATGGCTGGCCCAGCTCAAGGCTCGCTTCAAGGGGCGGCCCGTGGCCCTGTGTCTGGAAAACAATCGCGGGCTGCTTGTGCGTGAACTCGCCCGCCATGAATGGATCGATACCTACGCGGTCAATCCCGCCACGGCGGCCAAATACCGGCGCATGTTCACCCCCAGCGGGGACAAGAGCGACGAGCGCGACGCCGCCGCTTTGCTCGATCTGTTGCTGACCCATGCGCACAAACTGCACGCGCTGTGACCCCGCACGCAAAACGCCGCCAAGCTTGATGGGCTTTGCCGCGCCCGCCGCAAAGGCGTTGACCGGCGCACAAGCCTTGTCGAGGCCCTTGTCGACCTGTTGCGCGCGTGCCACCCCTTCGCCATGGAGATGGTCGGCGAAGACCTCTCCAAGCCCGTTGCCCTTGCATTCCTGCGACGTTGGCCAAGCACCGGGGCGCTCGTGAAGATCCGTGACGGCTCCTTGCGCGCCTTCTTCCACAAGCACGGCAGCCGTAGCGAAAAACGCATCCTCGAGCGCATCGAAGTACTGCGGGCTGCCCGCCAGGAAGACGTCCCCGAGGAACCCGACGAGGTCTTCGCTCTTCGCCTCACCGAACTGCTTGATGCTATCGAAGCGGCCAACAAGGCGGTGCGCGCCTACGAAGGGGCCATCCGCACAGCCACCCGCGAAGACGAGCGTGCGGGTCTCTTCGAGGGCCTTCCCGGAGCCGGTGAGGCACTGGCTCCGCGCCTGCTTGCCGCCTTTCGTCTGGTCGATCCCGAAAGTGCCGCGCAAATGCAAGTCGAGACTGGGATCGCACCCATCCGGCTGCAAACCGGCTCGTCCCTGAGAACACGCATGCGCCGACTCTGCGGCAAGTTCCTTCGCCAGACGCTGCATGAATACGCGGGCTGTTCGATTCAGTCTTCCCTCTGGGCGAGGGCCTTTTATCTCCACGCCATGAAGGTGAGAAAAATGAACCCACAGGCAGCCAAACGCGCTCTCGCCTTCAAGTGGATCCGCATCCTAAGCGCCTGCTGGAAAACCGGCGAAGCCTACGACGAGCCTCGCTATCTCGAAACCCTTCAAAGAAAGGGCGTGCCATACCTGCAATGGTTCCAGGACACACCAGAATGTGCATGAAAAATCCACCCGTTTTCTTGACTTAGACCAGCTCAGATGTCTTCAGCCCCCGGTTGGTGGCGGACGGGGCGTTGCGAAAGGACTGGCGCGCGCGG
>JAFIGE010000012.1 GCA_020831585.1 Opitutales bacterium
GGTGGTGGCAAGCCAGTCGTGGATACTTCAACCGCCTACAAAAATTCCTGCTCATAACGTGACTCAAACACATGCCTAGCTCCTGTCAATGCTGTAATGTTCAGAACATTAAAAAAGTTCCCAGTGCCAAGTTGATTGTAGATTCTGCTTCCACTCAAGGGGGCGGCAGCTCCTGTCAAACTTCGTGATTACACCCGTGACACAAGATTTTCCGTCACCGGGCTTGCTCAGTGTGCTCAATCCGAGAATAGTTCGCAGAGAATGACGCGATCTTTCTGGATATTCATCCTCGGCGCGGCTCCCTTGGTCGCGCAAATTTCCCATATCGAACTAGTCGAGGGCGGTGCGGTTTCCGGCCAAATCCTCGTGGATCGCCCCGGTCACCTACACGTGGATCTCGGATTCACTGTTCTGTCTATCCCCCGTCAATCCGTTCTGCGCATTACTGAACCGGAAACCGAAGATGCTCCGGGTATCGCCACCCCGCACCTCTATACGCAAGGCAGTGGCTTGGCGACGATGGCGGTGACGGATCTGGTCGGCGAAATCGGATCCTCCGTCGTCCTTGTGCAAACCCCCACCGGCCTCGGCTCCGGCTTCTTTATTCACCGTGATGGCTATGTCATTACAAACGACCACGTGATCGCCGGAGAGCATGAGCTGCGGATCACGATGTTTGAGGATCCGGACGGCGACGGGCGAAACCTCATCCGCCGCCAGTTTGAAAATGTGCGAATCGTCGCGACCTCGCCCGAATGGGATCTCGCCCTTCTCAAAGTGGAAGGGGATCACGCCCCGTTTCCGGTTGCCGCCCTCGGCTCAGCCGGCGAGCTCCGGCAAGGCCAACCGGTCTTCGCCATCGGCAACCCCCTGGGCCTCGAACGCACGGTTTCCGAGGGAATCGTGAGTCTGCGCAACCGCGTGATTAACGGACGTATCCACATTCAGACGACCACGGAAATCAATCCCGGCAATTCCGGCGGACCTCTCTTCAATCTGCGCGGCGAGGTTGTCGGCGTAAACAACATGAAGGTCGTCGGCTTTGGCACGGAGGGCCTGGGCTTTGCCATTCCGGCTGAGGTCCTGCGCGATTTTCTGCGCAACCGCGACGTCTTTGCTTTCGATCCGCTCAATCCCAACAGCGGATTTCGTTACAACACACCCCCCACAGCCTTTTCTGATGAACCCTAAACACCATCTCTCCGCTCTCGCGGTTTCCTTATCGCTCCTCGCCGGACCGTTCGCTCTCCCAGCGAAAGCCAGCGGGGAATCCCTCGCCCAACACTTTGGCGCGAACACCGTATACTTTTTCGAAAAAGCTCCGCAAACGGAGATCGGAAACGCGCTGGAAAAAAGCCCCCTGAACGCCCTCTTCACGGATGAGGCCTTCCGCAATTTCACGGCAGCCCTGCTGCTGGCTCCCATGAGGGCCGCCCAGGCGGAATCGCGCAACACGGAGGCATCCTCCGATGATCCCCTCGGACTCATCCGCGAAACCACCGGCCTATCCGCAGAAGACCTCACCCGCCTCCTCGCCGGCCGTATCGCCGGCGGGGTTACGCTGGACCATCCGGAGCGACTCGCCCGGGTCTTGCGGGAGATGGGAGAGATGGGGGATTTGAAAGACGACGAAGACAACACGCGGGCTTTTCAGCTCATTGCCGATCTCGGCGTCCACGCTTCCCTTGTACTGACGCATGATGGAGAGGGTGACCTCCTCCGCAGAGCCATTCGACAAGTAGTCGAAAAGGCCAATGAAGACGAACCGGTCATCACCCTCGACGAACGAACGGAAGGCGAGTTTGAGATCTTCGAACTCACCTTTGAGGAAAACCCGGATGCTCCTGTACGCGTGCTGGCCGCCATCGGCCAAAGTCGCGCCCTCCTGACCGCCGGAGCCGTCGATGCCGCCACGCTCACGACCCGTCTCACCGGCGCGGACCAAACGCTCGCCGATACGCCCCTTTACCTCGAGGCAAGCGACGCCCTTCCGGGTGCCCATCTTCGGTTGCTCTTAAATCCGGGAGCTTTGTTCGATACCCTTCTGCGCCACAGCCTCACGCAATTATTCTCCGGCAACCCCATGCTCGGGGGAATGCTTTCCCCGCCCAATCAAATTGCCGATGCCCTCCGCGTGGACGCCTTTACCGGCCTTTTCGCCAGCTTTTCCTTCGATGACGAAGGTGCGCTCGCGCAAGCCGGTGCCACTTTCAACCGGGATGCCGGCTTGGTCGGCGAAATTCTGGCCCTCAACCGCGCCGGCCCCCTCCCGCGCATGGATTTTGTGCCCCGCGATGCCACCTCCATGAGCGCCTCCACCTTCGACAACGGAGCCCTCCTGGCCCTGATCGAACGGGCTGTCGGCATCGTCTCCCCCCTCTACGCCAACGTTTACGAGGGCTTCAAGATGCAGCTTCGCGGAGAGAGCGGCATCGATCTCGACTCCATGCTCCTGCGCAACCTCACTGCGGGTTTCGTCAACTTTTCCCGCCCCCTCCGGCCCGACGAAATGCCGATGCTGCCACCGGGTATGCCGACGGAAAACCTCAATCTGGAAGGCAATATCTTCGCCATCTCGCTTCAGAACGGGGCGCGCCTCGTGGACGGCCTGGACCGTGCCCGGGAAAGTTTTCCTGCCGGTGCCATGTTTGAAAAGAGCGACTTTCTGGATGTGCCCCTTTACCTGAGCCCCATGGCGGAAGCGCAAGGTATGCAACAGGGTCTTGCCGTGGCAGACGACGTCCTGCTCTTCGGGCAAGGCAGTCTCAGCCTCTTGCGGGAAACCCTCACGCTATGGAAAACCCCGGGCGATTCTCTTGCAGATGAAGCGCACATGCAGGCGTTCATGCGCACACTTCCCGGCAACACCTCGGGTATCGGATACGCAGACATCAATTCGCTCCTCCGCACTTTCTTCACGGCCGCTTCCTTCGGCGCGCAGAGTGCCTTTGGTGCCATCGGCACCGAGGGTGCCCGCCTTGATTTGCCACCCGTTCCCGACCTCTCCTCGCACCGCTTCCACTCCCACTCGGTCACTCTCGACATACCCGCCGGGAGTCGCACAGATGTCCGCATTTCGCCAAAAAATGATTGATCCGCTTCGCCGCTCTTGCGCGTTCACTCTCATCGGTCTTCTCAGTTATCTCGGCTCAGTCAGCTCCTCCTTTGCGCTGCCACTGATCCTTGAAGGTCCGGAAATCCTCAAACTCGATTGGAACACCCGGTCACTCGACTCCGCCGACATCAACGGGAATGGCCGCACGGATCTCGCTCTCATCAACAACGACCGGGCCTCCATCGAACTCCTTCTGCGCCGGGCCCCCGAAGATCCCCCACCCGACGAGCGACGCTCGGTCCGCCGGAACCGATGGGAACCGATTCTCACCGATGCGGCTTTTACGCGCCGCACCCTTATCACCGGCCAGGTAGCTCACGCGCTTGCCCTCGGTGACTTTAACGGGAGTGGTCGCACGGACATTGCGTTCACCGGAAACCGGATTCCCCTCACCATCCTCTACCAAGACGAAGACGGCGACTTCGGCGAACGCCGCGAGATCCGCTCTTTCGAACCCCGTCAATGGGCGCGCACAATCGTGGCCGCCGACCTAAACAACGACGGGCGGACGGATCTGGTCGTCCTCGCCAACGAAGATTTACTCATCTTCTCACAGCAGACGGACGGCACCTTCGGCGAGCCTGCGGCCTACCGACTCAGCGGAAGCAATGCCATCGGCCTGCGTGTGGCCGACCTCAATGGCAACGGGCTCACCGATCTCGCTTACATCACCGGCGAAACCAACCAGCGGCACCTCGCCGTGCGCTTTCAGCGGGACGGCGGTGGCTTCGGCCCCGAGTTTCTCCTGCCCTTGGATGTGGCCCACAGCAGCCTCACCCTCCTCCCGCAGAAAGGAGAAGCCCCCATTCTCCTTTACGCCGAGCATCAAACCCGCCTCGTCCGCACTGCGCGCCTGATCGAACGCACACCCACCGAAAATCCGGAGTTTGAACAACTGCAGGCCCGCAGCCACGCGCTTCCCACCCGCTTGAGAGATCCCGCCCTTTACACCACAGGCGATTTTGACGGCAACGGCCGCCTCTCCATCGTCGCGGCCAATCCCGCGCGAGCCGAGGTGCTTCTCTTCCGGCAAAACGAACACGGTGCCTTTGGGGAAGCGGTCCCCTTCCCCTCTCTTTCCGGAATCACCGCGCTCGCCACCCATCGGCCCCAGGGGAGCGACCGGGATCATCTCGTCGTCGGCAGTGCCGAAGAGGGCGTCGTCGGCCTTTCCCATGTCACCTCTACCGGACGCCTCTCTTTCCCCCGTATCCACAACATCGAAGGCCGTCCTCTGCTCGTCGCTTCGGGCATTCTTGAAAGCCCGGACACCCCCGCCCTCGTCGTCCTCGAAAGACGCGGCCGGACTTTTCACCTCACCCACATCTCCACCCAAGCCGACGCGCCCAACCGCTCCTTTGCTCTCGAAGGAATCAGTCGGGATCCCCGCGCCATCCGCTTCGCGCGCCTAGGGGCAAGCACCGAACCCGACCACCTTCTTATTCTCGGCCAGCGGGAGGCCCTCCGTCTCTACCAATGGGATGGGGAAAAGGAGGAACTTGCTGAGCGCGCGGCGGGGAGTGATCTTCGCCGCAGCCTTCTGGGCGATGTTGAGCCCCACCAGCTGACCATTGGCACCCGCCGCGAAGACGCTACCGGAACCACCCAATGGCTCGTTGCGGGCAATGGCTTCGTCCGCATCCTCCAGACAGACGGCAATGACTTCACCCTTGAAGACCAGTTCAACGCCCGCCCGGGGAGCACCCGTCTGCGGGTTCCGCTTCCCTTTGATGATGGCACTGCAAACGGCGCCTTCCTCGTCTTCGATGCGGAGAGAAACGAACTTCATCTTCACCGTGCGGATGAAACCGGCGTCATCCGCTTTCGCTCAAACCTGGCGCTTCCGCCGATGAACCTTCTCGGTGCCACCTTCCATGAGCTCAGCACGGGGCGCACGGCCCTCATTCTCTTCGGGGAGGAACGGTTCTTCGTGGTGCCCCTTGATGGATCCGGCTGGGAGTTTATGGACGCCTTTGATCCCCACGAAACCGACCTTCGCGACATGACCTACATGGGCTTTGTCATTGCTGACTTGAATGCAAACGGACGCCCCGAAGTCATCGGTCTCGACGCCACCAACCACATTATGGAGATCCTTGCCACCCCCGAAGCTGATCGAGGTTGGCGCAGCCTCCTCCACTTCACTCTTTTCGAGCGCAATCTTCACGTCGGTCAACGCCGCACAGGGGGAGGCTTTCAACCCCGCGAAGCTATCGCCGGAAACTTCGGTCCCGACAATCGTCCCGCGATTGCTCTTCTTGTGCATGACCGCCTTCTCGTCTACGCCGCTCAACTTCCGCCGGAACCCCTCTCGCGCCGGGAACGTTGATCATTCGTTCAGAAGACCGCCTCCGGTTGCAGAATGAATCCGGCAGTTGTCGGCGGGGGGATAGTGTCCAGAAGACGAGATTTCCCCCATCGTAAGCCGTCAGTTTTGAAAACTTGCAGAAGGGGGTCGGAATTAACCCATTTCCTCAAGCCCACTCCTCGCTGAAGCGGTAAGGCGAAGACGCCCGCCCGCGAAAGGAACGCCCCAACCGGTCGACGCCCATCTCAAGCCAAAGGGCAAATTCCGTCCGAAAGAGAGAGTGCAAACAGCGTTATGAGGGAGGGCGTGAGAAAGAGGGCGAAGGAGTTTATTCTGTCGGAAAAGCTTCCACAACATGGAGGCATCCACACCGGACAGAACCAAATGGTTATCCCGGAGCGCCCAACGAACCGTCGCCGCACCCGAAAGGAGGGAACCCCTTCCCTCAAGCACGAAGACTTGCCGCCCTGCCAAAGCACCTATGCCTGGTCGCGCGTGCGAATCCGGAGCGTGCCGTTGAGTTTCCATGGAGTGTGGGTGGCATCCGCGCCCACGTGACTGGGGACGTTTATTTCGAGGTTTTCAAACTCGTAGGTAATCTCGGCATGGCGACCGGTGAGTTTGTCATAGAGGCCGATGGCGAGATCGGGCCAAGTTGTGATAGATGGTTCTTTACTCATACGGATTCAGAATCGTTTAAATCTCGGATTTACGCGAATTCGCGAGGGTTCGGTGGACAAGAGACGGGATAAACCGTCGAACAGGTGCATGGACGGTCAGTCGGTCGGCGGAGGCACCTTTTTTCCGGGCCGAGCCTGTTGCCAAACGGACAAAATCCCTTCCGATAAGCGGAATGAACAACCTTCTGGATCGACAACTGGCTTTTCTCATCCTCCGCCTCGCCCTTGGGCTCAACATGCTCATGCGAGCCCTCATCCGTCTGCCGGACGCACATGGCTTCGCCACAGGTATGGCGCGCGGCTTCGAAGAGACGATCCTTCCCACCGCCCTTGTCATCCCCCTGGCCTATGCGATCCTTCTGGCGGAATTGCTTATCGGCATCCTCCTCATCCTCGGGTGGAAAACCCGCGCCGCCCTCTTCAGCATGGGCATCCTTATGCTCATCCTCGCTTTCGGCATGCTCCTGCGGACGGAGTTTGGCACGGTCGCCAACATCCTCGTCTACACCCTCGCAGTCGTTCTCGCCCTCTTCTTCCGCGAGTTCAACCGCTGGTGCTTGGACAAGGAGTAAGGCGGATACGACAACTAAGCATCCGCCCATTCCATAAATTCAAACACCCTCTTTAGGTGTTCTGAATATAAACCTTTGACCTTGCGGGAGGAGCCCTTTGGATGGTGAGATGAGCAGGATTCTTTGGTGTCGCTTGAGGTATTTCTGTTCGGATTGCCACCACCTCATTTCGAGGGTGGTGCAGAAAAGGCGGCGGATGGATGAGGAGGCGATGCGCTATGGATTCAGCGGGTTCGGGGAGACCTGCGCGGGTGGCTCGGCCGCAAGGCGGGGGATTGCCCGGATCGAGGGCAAGGCGTCCCCGACGACCAAATGGCATGTCCCAACCACTTATGGACGATGGCGGCACTGAACTCACCTCGGTTGCGACTGCCGCAAAGCGACACTGAGGGCGGCCCCACTCACGGGAAAGCGTCGAGAAGACAACCCTTCCGAACACACTCTCTCGTGATCGCGCCTCTTTGGCGCACTTGACCGCAAGTGGCGGGCTCCCTCTACTTTGGAGTTTCCGCCCGTGATCGATTCCACCCTCATTCTCACCGCCATCGCGCCTGTGTTCCTGATCATTGGGGCAGGCTTCACATTGCGCCGCACGGGTGTTTTGACGGATGCGGCGGACGCGAGCCTGATGCGCCTTGTCGTGACGCTGCTCTACCCGGCGCTGATGCTCGATGTGGTTTTGGGGAACCCGGCTTTGCGCACGGCGGGTAATCTCGCCTGGCCGCCACTCGTCGGGCTCGGAACCGTGGCGCTGGGGTTTGCCGTTGCCTGGGCGGTGGGGCCACTTTTCGGGCTTCGGGTGGGCTCGGGTCGCCGCACATTCAGCTTCACAAACGGGATTTATAATTATGGTTACATCCCCATTCCGATTGTGCTGGCCCTTTTTCCCGGGCGCGAAACGGCAGGTGTGCTGCTGGTACACAATCTCGGAGTAGAGTTCGCTTTTTGGACGATCGGGCTCCTGATCATCACGGGGACCTTTGGCAAGGGTGTTTGGCGAAGGCTCATCAATCCGCCGGTCATCGCCCTCCTCGCGGCGCTGAGCATAAACCTGGCTGGTTTTGGAGAGTCCATTCCCTCCCCCGCCGGCCGGGCCATTCAGATGCTGGCGGGCTGTGCCATCCCGATCGGCCTGCTCCTCGGGGGTGCGACGATCGCCGACCTCATCAAGGATAAGGGCCTCTTTGAACGACCCGTTGTGCCGTGTGCCGCCTGCGCCCTGCGTCTCCTCGTGTTGCCGATTCTCTTTCTTGCCCTGGCCAAGCTCGTGCCCGAGAGCATGGTGGAGCTGCGGCGGGTGATGGCCGTGCAAGCGGCGATGCCTGCAGGGCTCTTTCCTCTCGTGGTCGCCCGCCACTTTGGCGGAGATACCCGCGTGGCCGTGCAAGTCATCGTGACCACCACCCTTGTGAGCGTGCTCACGATTCCGCTTTGGATCCAGGTCGCGTGGTGGTGGCTCGACTTGGGATAGCCCGCTTTCTTCAATTAGCAATATGCCCGCTCGCCCGCTTACACGAGAAACACCGCAGCCACCGCCGCCGTGAGCAAACAGGCCACGGTGCCCCCGAGGAGAGCACGCGGGGCGAGCGCGGAGAGGTCGCCCCTCCGCTCCGGAGCGAGCACCGCGATACCGCCGATTTGAATGCCCATGGAAGCGAAGTTGGCGAATCCACAGAGGGCGTAGGTCGTGATAATGATGGAGCGCTCGTTGGAGAGGAGACCTTCCCGCATCATTGAGGCAAGGCTCTCATAGGCCACAAATTCATTCGCCACAAGCTTCACCCCGAGCAACTCACCGACCGCCATCATGCTCGCGCTGTCCACACCGATGAGCCACGCGACCGGCGCGAAAATGACCCCACAGAGAAACTCCAGGGTGAGCCCGCTGTAACGCCCATCCGTGATCTCCGCGATCCAGCTATTGAGGCCCACCGCGCCGCCGAGGGACTCCCCGCCAAAGTTCACCATAGCGATGAGCCCAAGGAACACGATGAGCATGGCGGCGATGTTGAGGGCGAGCATGAGCCCCTGTGTCGTGCCCTGGCAGATGGCATCAAAAACGTTGGCTCCCATGCGGTCGCGCGAAACCTCCAGCCGCGTGTCGATCTGCTCGGTCTCGGGCACGAGCATCTTTGCGCAGACGATGGCGGCGGGGGCGGAGAGTAGCGAGGCCGTGAGGAGGTGCTTGGCAAAGGCGGCCTGGGTCGCCGGATCCGCGCCGCCAAGGATGGAAACATAGGCCCCGAAGACGCCACCCGCAATCGTCGCCATGCCACCGGTCATCAGACAAAGCAGCTCGGAACGGGTCATGCGGCCAATAAACGGTTTCACCACCAGAGGGGCCTCGGTCTGCCCGATGAAGACATTGGCTGCGGCCGCGAGGCTTTCCGTGCCGGAGAGACGCATAGAGCGCTGCAAGACCCAGGCAAACCCAAGCACGACCTTTTGCAGAATACCCAGATAGTAGAGCGCCGAGGTGAGGGCGGAGAAGAAAATAACCGTCGGCAGAACCTTGAAGGCAAAGATCAGGCCGAAGCGCACCGCGACCGAATCGCCCTCGTGCATGGCGGCGTTTACGGCGTTCCAAAAGTCCGGCCCTTCGCTCAGGAAGCCCAGAACAAAACGGCTCCCCGCATCGGTGAAGCCAAGGAGCGTCACGAAAAACGTCGCCACCCATTCGATGGGCCGGTCGGCCCCCGGAATCTTGAGGACGATGGCCGCAAGCAGGACCTGCAGGAAAAGCCCGCCACCGACAAGCTTCCAATCGATACCGCGCCGCGCGCTGCTGCAGAGCCAACAAACGCCCAGGATCACGGCCATCCCGAGGAGGCCCCGCAGGAGGTTGAACAGAAGATCAATCATCTCGGAAAATCGACAAACTCACCGCCGTCCAATCAAGTTGCTCCCACAAAGTCTGCAATCCTGAATATCACCCTGCCTCAGGCTCCCTGGTGACTTGACGGCAGGGGCCTGGTCTCGCCAGCCTGCCTCTTTCACGCAAATGGAATTCCTCAAGGAGAACGCACGGCGAGTGGTTGTGAAAATCGGGACCAACACGCTCACCGGGGCCGAGGGGCGTCTGGAGATGGACTGCCTTCGGCAAATTTGCTCCCAAGTAGCGGAGGTGCGCGCGCGCGGACTGGAAGTGATCGTGGTTAGTTCGGGGGCGATCGGATTGGGCATCGCCCACCTCGGCTGGCGCAAACGGCCTGCCGACCTCGCCTCGCTGCAAGCCTGTGCCGCCATTGGCCAAGCCATTCTGATGGACCTGTGGAAACAATGCCTGGCTCCGCATGGACTTTCCTGCGCCCAAATCCTTCTCACACACGAAGACGTGAGGCATCGCCATCGCCACCTTGCCGTGCGCGACACCCTTGAGCGTCTCTTGAGCCTGGGTCTTGTGCCGGTCGTTAACGAAAACGACACCGTGAGTGCCGCCGAGATTCGCTTCGGCGACAACGACATGTTGAGCGCCCTCACGGCCAGCCTAACCAAAGCGGACCTGCTCGTCATCCTTTCGACCATTCCCGGGCTTCTCGATCTTGCCGGCGATGGTCAACTCGTGCCGGTTGTGCCCCGCATCACCCCTGAAATCGAAGCCATGGCTGGCGGCACCGACAGCCCCTTCGCCACGGGTGGCATGATCAGCAAAATCGCCGCCGCCAAAGTCAGCGTGCGCTCGGGCTGCGGAGTCTTCATCGGCGATGGGAAGAACCCCTCTCTTCTAACGGATCTGCTTTCCGGGCGCGCGGAGGGCACGTTTTTCGTTCCCGCCACCCTCTCCCTCGACGCGAAAAAGCGCTGGGTCGCCTTTTTCGGGGCTCCCGGAGGCCGCATCCTTGTTGACGCCGGAGCCGGAGACGCTCTCCGGGCGCGTGGGCGCAGCCTCCTGGCCAAAGGGATTGTGGCGATTGAGGGCAATTTTTCCGCCGGTGCCGTTGTCGAAATCGCGGATGATGGCGGGCGGGTCTTTGCCCGCGGCCTCACACAGTTTGATGCCGGCGCGCTGGAAACAGTTCGGGGATTGGACTCCGGGGCCATCCGCGCGCGGTTTCCCCAGCGCAAACGCACGGAAGTCGTCCACCGCGACGCGCTGGTGCTGCTTTAGAGCGCAAGCCCGGGGCGCGGCGCATGGAGCAGGCAGGAAAGGCCACGGGGGGCCGGTAAAACCGAAAAATAGCCAACCTGCTTGCAGCCAATAGGTTACCCTATCAAGAGCTCCTCCATGAGAAATCACCAAAGAAAAGAGGATGCAGGTTTGTAGCCCCACCCGGCCAAGGGGGCTTTGCAGGCCCGGCCGACTAGATGGATGGACCGGTCAGCGGAGTTCGGTAAAAGTCGTCTTCGCAAGCGGAGCAACAACCATGGGAAAACCGCAAACGGGTGTGGTTCTCCAGAAAGGTTTCCAGTTCGACCCACTGGCCGTCCTTATCGCGCGCCTTCCGGCAACTGGCGCAAACTGTGATAATGCCAAGCGGCACATCGCTCTTGAGCAAGGCGGCTTGGAGTTCGGCGCGCATTCGCTCACGCTCCCGCTGCATGGTGTGGTGAAACAGTGCCATCTGAATACAGATGTGAATCTCGCGGGAGTTAAAGGGCTTCAGAAGATAGCCGTAGGGTTCGGTGACCTGAGCCTGCACGATCGTGGATTCATCGTCGTATGCAGTGACGAAGATCACCGGAATGTTTGCATCCGCACGAATTTGCCGCGCGGCATGGATACCGTCGTAGCGATTTTTCAGATTGATATCCATGAGCACGAGGTCTGGTCGCGTATCACTCACCAGACGAACAGCCTTCTCCGCATCGCCCGTATGCCCGGCGACACCGTAACCCAAATCTCTCAAGGTGGCTTGGAGGTCGAGGGCGACAATTTCCTCGTCTTCAACAACAAAAATCCGGACTTTATTCTTCATGAAAGGGAATCGGAGATGGCTACCGGCGCAGGAAAACGAATCGCCACACGACACCCGCCGGTCGTCTCGATAGCCAGCGCTCCGTTAAGTTGACGGGTCAAAGCTGTCACAAGTTCGAGGCCCAAGCCATCCCCAGATCCGACCTTGGAGTCATGGCCGATGCCATCATCCTCCACCGAGAGCGTCCAAACTTGCTCTGTCTCGGTTCGATCCAGAGAGATCTGGATTCGACCGGATCGACCGACCGGGAAGGCGTGTTTGCAAGCATTGCTCAAAAGCTCATTGACAATGAGCCCACAGGAAACGGCCAGGCCGATCTCAAGGGGCGGCACATCCACGCGCACACTGACCTCCAACCGCTCCCCCGAAAGACCAAAGGCCGTTCGCTGAAGCCGAATAAGCTCCTCCAAATAACTGCCGAAATCGATCCTCCCAATATCCCGGCGACGATAGAGCTGGTCGTGAATAAGCGACATGGAGGCAACGCGCCGCCGGCACTCCTCAAATGGCTCCCGCAACCGCCCTTCCGGCAAATGCCGCGCCTGAATGTTAAGCAAGCTCGATATGACCTGAAGGTTGTTCTTCACCCGATGGTGAATCTCACGCAAGAGCACCTCGCGCTCTTCAAGCGTACTCTGCAGGGCCGCCATCATTGCCCGCTGATCCGTCACGTCGCGGGCGATCCCGCCGACCGCAAACAGCTCGCCGCCAGGATCAAAGAGGGGGAAGAGTTGCGTTTCCACAGTCCTCTCGTCGCCCGCCACGGGAATGAGATCCTCGACATTCCAAGGCTGCGGATGCTGCTGCATCCGTTCGATGCGCGCGCGGAAAACGGTAGCGACAGACGGATCCAAGACCTCCTCAAAAAGCCGCCCCTCAATCTCCCCCCGAGGCAAGCCAATGATCTCCGCCGCCCGGTGCCCCACGAGCAAATAGCGCCCTTCACAGTCGATGAGCGAAATGATGTCCGGGCTGAACTTCAGAACTCCCTGGAGTTGCCCCTGAAGAACGCGCACGCGCTCCAGGGCTTCCCGCTGCGGAGTGATGTCCGTATGCGTGCCCACCATGCGGATGGCCCGCCCCGCCGCGTCTCTTTGCATCACTCTGCCCCGGTCGAGTATCCACTTCCATTGACCGTCGCGGGCACGTATACGAAATTCCGCGGAGTAAGTGGGCGTATGCCCCTCCAAGTGATCGCGAATCGCCGCCAATGCCGATCTGTAGTCGTCCGGATGAACCCGCCGGGACCAATCCTCACCGCTGTCGCCAAAATCGCCCGGCTTGTAACCCAGCATACTGCAATAGTGTGGCGAATAGTAACACTTTTGCGTAATCGGATTCCAGTCCCACACCCCAAGTTCGCTGCCGGAGAGCGCGGCGTCCCAGCGCTGCTCAGATTCGACGAGCTTTTCCTGAGCCATTTTCAAGGCGGTTATGTCATGCGCTTCAGCGATCACAAAAAGGACCTCTCCCGAAGGACTCCGCAGCGGCTTCAAAGAATAATCCGCGAAAGAGCGGGCACCCTCCAATCCGGCGATCCTGATCTCAAAACGAAGGGACTCCCCTTCCACCGCCCGACGAAAGGCAGCCTCCAGCCGTTCCCGTTGCTCAAGGCTTTGGCCCCGCAACCACGGTGTATCCAAAAAGTAACGTCCATAGATGTCTTCCATCCGGCAACCGACAAAATGAAGTGCGGTCTCATTGGCTTCCTCCACGGTTCCATCCGGCCGGAGCAATCCAATGAACTGGAAGGCGGTGTCGAAGATTCCGCGAAACCGTCGTTCCCCCGCTTGGCGAATGCCGGCTTCCGCATTAAACAAAGCGAGCGCCAGACCGATCAGCACAAGGCTCACCAGCGTACCCGCAGGCAGGACAACGACCGCACGCCGCTCCTGAGCCCGCATGTTCTCAGCGGCCCGCTCCCCGGAGACCCGGATTTGCTCATCCAAAGCGGAAAGGAGGGCGGCAATCTCCACAGCAAGATAGCCGGACGCCGCCACCCGAACATGGTCCGCCGCCCCCGTGGGGATATCCGGGCGCTCCATCAACGCAAAATTCAGCGCAATCTTCTCCTCCACATTTTGGGAAAGCCGGTCGACCAGGCCCGCCCCACCGGGGACAATCAGTGATTGGCGAAGGTAACGCAAATCCTCGTCGACGGCCTGCCTCGCCAGACGGACGCTCGCCTCTTGTCCGGGTTCGCCGTGAAGGCGAAAACCCCGCTGATTCCGCTCAAGGTCGAAGAGGTGGGCCGACAAACTGCTCAAGCGATGACGGTTTTCCAGCGTTTGCACGAGGTGAAGATTGGTCGCCCTCCAACGCAACATCGTCTCCCAGCCAATGAGGGCTACGAGTATGAGGAGCAAAACCCCGCCCAAAAGCGCCCCCGTCTGGACAGGCGGCAAGTGCCAGCGCAGCTGTCCGCGGGACTCCAGCAGAGACAGTATCCCCACTCCAAGAAAGAAAAACCCGATCGCGGTGTGTACCGCCATCACCGTGACCGGTCCCCACCGATACCCGACAGTGAGATTCGCCCCATACCCCAGACCCGCAAGAACGGCCACAAGGATGAGAAAGAGGGCTAAGAAGAGCGCAACTGCGGCAAACGCCTTCCTCTTCTCCGTCCGCCCAACCAGAAAAATGCAAAGTGCGGTAGCGATGACCGCGAGCGCGGTTTGGGGAGCCATCCGGCCCGGAAAAGGCGAAAGCGCTTCCCGGTCCTGGAAAAGACCTTCATCGATTCCCAGGTTCACCCCAAAGACATACTGAATAAGCGTGGCAAACCCAAGACAACCGGCGAGGCCAGAAAAGAGCCCGCCAAAAACCTGCGGCCAACCGCTTGATTCTCCTTTCCCGCGCACCACTAAGAAGAGGGCCGCTCCCAAAAAAATGAAGGCCACCGCCGTATTTGCCTTCATCGTCTCTTCGCCGGGAAGAAGACTCTTCAGGAGAGGAAAGTCTACCGCCCACGCGACCAAAACAACCATGCCCAGAGCAAACACGACAACAGCGGAGATCTCCGGAAGATTCGTCCAAGCCCTTTTCTTGATCGGCGTGAGCCTGCTCATCTAAAAAGGGTGATATACCCTAGACCAAAAAACACAAGCCGTCTTTTCCCACCGGTCCCACCATAAAATCACAAAGATTATGAGTGATTTGGAAACACTCGACGACCACGGCCGCAGATGTCCAACCCCGTTGTATACTAAACAGCAAAAGGTATATCCTCAAGCCGCCATGGGCGACAGCGGGCGGAACAAGGGTAAAGACCCCGGGCCATTGCAGGCTTGCCCAGGTGGGGTGAGCGACTCAGGTTTAGGGATTTCTGAAACCCTCTCTCTAACCCCCGCCCGTTACGCACATGCCTGCAAATGCGCCCGAATCCGGAAACCCGCCCCGGCGTGCCCTCGACCTGGAGATCAAGGATGCCCAGTTAATCTTCGCCTCCGTTTGGGAGGAACTGGAAGAGGAGTTCGGGCTCGAAAACCTCGCTTTCCCGCGCGAAATCTTCTGGCTCAATGGCGCGCCCGGCTCCGGAAAAGGCACGCAAACGCAATTTATCATGGAATACTGTGGGCTCACGGCGCGGCCCATTGTTATCAGCGACCTTCTTGAAAGCCCGGAGGCGCGCCGCCTGAAAGACGCGGGCATGATGGTGGGTGACCGCGAAGTGACCTCCCTCCTCATGCGGGAACTGCTGCAACCCGCCCGGCAAACCGGTGTCGTGGTCGATGGCTACCCGCGTACAAAGGTGCAGGTGGAGTGTCTTAAACTGTTCTATCAACAGCTCACCGATCTGCGGCGCTCTTTCCTCGGAACAGAGTTTGAGAAGCGGATGCATAAGCCGATCTTCCACATCATCGTGCTCTACGTGGACGAAACGACATCGGTGCAGCGCCAGATTGAGCGCGGTCGCAAGACGCAGGAGATGAACAAGCGCGCCCTCGCCACCGGTGAGGGCAAGGTGCGGGAACTGCGCAAAACCGACCTCTCGGTCGACTCCGCACGCAACCGCTACCGCACCTTTAAGGAGATCACCTACGAGTCCCTCACAACGCTGCGGGAGATTTTCTATTATCACCTCGTCAATGCACAGGACTCGGTCGAAGACGTGCAGCGCAGCATCGTCAAGGAACTGAAGTACCAAAGCTCCCTCGAACTCGACCAGGCGACCTACGACATCATCGCACGCATCCCCATCGCCTCGGCGATCGTGGTGCATGCGCGCCAGGATTTGGTGGAGCGCCTCGATGGGTATGTGCGCCACGAAGAAACGCTCTTCCGCCAGGTCATCGCCATCATTGAGGAAAAGTTCATGCCCATCATCCGGCGGCACGCCATTTCCGGAAAGGCTTATGTGAACTCCGAAGACGAGGTCTTTCATGAACCGGCAGCCCTCGCGATGTTTATCGACATCTTCTCCGAGCGCGGCTTTCACGCCACGGTGGACGTCCGCCAAGTCGAAGTGCCCTACCGTTTTGATTTGGAAACCGGTCTCATCGAAACGCGTCGGAAAAAAGTCTTCCGCTTCCAGATCACCTTTGCCGCCTCGGTCATTCGCCGGGGATAAGGCCGCTGTGAGCTTCCCGGATCAAGACGCCGCTTAGGTGGCACTCTCAGTCTCCCTCCGACCCAATCACACCTTTCCGGTCACGATCTTCGGGGAAAACCTCAGGTCACGCAAAGCACAAAGCTCCCCGAAGTCCCCTCCCTTCATTTGGCGCGCGCCGGTAAGCCGTCGACCAAACGTCGCACGCACCTGCGAAAACCAATCCTCCACAAACGCCCGACTCCCGATCACCGCCCCTTCCGTCATATAGCGTATCCGGCAGCGTAGCAACTGCCCACGTGTCAACCCTCCTCCCTCCGCATCCACCCGCCAAAACGCCGCCTTTGGCAACACCCGGCCCTTCGTTGAGGCACTCCCATCCGTCGCCTCCTCAAACATCAACAAGCGATACAAACGCCCGGCGGCCTCCACCTTCCCCCTTGGAAGCTTCCCCTCCCTCGTTTCACCACTTTCTCCCTCCATCTCTCCGGTTCCGCCCTCTACCCCAAATCCCAATTCCGCCAAACGCTTCAGCAGCGCATAATCATCCAGCTTTCCTTTCCCCAACGCTTCTCCATAGCCGCAGAAACGGTAATCTTTCGGGTCCTCCACAATCCCCGCCCGCACCGCATTCAAGTCAATATACGCCCCCACCAGCGCCAACGCCTCCCGCGAATTCTCCACCAACACGCTTCGGAACGGCCCCTCCCACAACGTCCCCTTCCGCTCATTCAACCGGTTATACCCAATCGAAAACCGCTGCTTCAGCACCTTCACAAACATCGGCAGATTGCCCATCCGGCGCATCAACAAGTCACGCATATAGGCCCGCGTCGCCCCGCCCTCCGCCAGCGCCCCCTCCACCATCGAAAGCGTCAGCGGCTGTCCCGGACGCGCCTTGCCCCCATACAAAAAACCCGCCCGCCGAATCAGCTCTTCATCCGACAGCTCCCCCACCTCCCCCGGCACCTCCACCAACAAATGAAAGTGATTATCCAAAAGACAATATGTCAGCAGCTCCACACCGCAAAACGCCGCCACCCGTCTGATCAGATCGCGCATCCGCTCCTTTTCCACTGCCCCCAGAAGAAACTCCTGACCACACGTCCGGCTCACCACATGATAAATTCCAGCATTCCCCGGCCGCGCCAAAACCCGCGGCCGCCGCCGCCCCTTCTTTGGCAAAAGCCCCTTCGCAAATCCAATCGCCACACTGTCTATCATTCTCCCACCCCACCACCAATCCAACCATCCGTCAACAAAATTTTTCGACTTATATTATTTTTTCATTGCACGCAATCTTCATGGGGCGTTTGGGTGATGGCAATATGGGTATGGATCAGATCATAACAGAGTTTGGGGCGCAACCGGGTGCGGAGAGGCTCAACACGCGAGCCATTCAAGAAACGATCAATGAGGTCGCTCGGGAGGGCGGACGTGTCGTGGTCCCCCCGGGCCAGTGGCGCACGGGGACGCTGCGCTTGCGAAGCCATGTGGAGTTGTATCTTGCGCCCGGGGCGGTGCTTGAGGGCACAGGGAACCCGGCTGATTATCCGGTGGAAGATGTGGTGGCGGCCGGACGCCTGCAAAGCCGCCGAACTTTTGACCGTCGGCTGCTCTTCGCTTGTGGGGAAAAGGATGTGGCCATCACCGGAGAAGGGACAATCGACGGCAACGGCGGGTGTGCGGAGCACACGTTTCCGCGGGGCAATGAAGGTCGCCCGACCAACGTGCAGTTTGTTTGCTGCGACGATGTGCGTATGGAAAACGTGCATCTTCGGAGGGCGGGCTCCTGGATGATGCATGTGGTCGGTTGTCGGCGGGTTTCTCTGAGGGGTCTGCGCATTTGGAACCACGGTAATCGCACCAATGATGGAATCGATATCGACGGTTCCTCCGATGTGCGCATTACGGATTGTGACATCGACAGCCACGACGACGCCCTTGTCTTCAAAAGCACAGGCCCCCTCCCCTGCCGCCACATTGTGGTGACGGGGTGCCGCCTCCGTTCAAACTGCCACGGCATCAAGTTTGGCACGGAGAGTGTGGGCGGGTTCGAGTATATCCGCGTGGCGGATTGTCTCCTCAGCCCCTCAGACAGGGCGGACCCCATGCCGGGTTACCCGGAGGGACGCCCCCTCATCACCGGTTGCTCCCTCAATTGTGTCGACGGGGGGCACATGCGTCACATTCAGATCAGCGGCCTCATCGCGGAAAAAGTCTTTGCGCCCATCTTTGTGAAGCTGGGGAATCGTCATGATCGGCAGATCCCGGGAGAAGATTTTGCGGGGACGGGGAGCATTGAAGACCTGCGCATATCGGATATCACGGCCTATCAAGTCGGCCCTTACTGCTGTGCTCTCAGCGGTCTTCCGGAACAAGCTATTCGCGGGGTTAGTTTGAGTGGCCTCCGTTTGTCCTTCGAGGGCGGGCTCCCACCGGAGCGAATTCTCCCGCGCGTCCACGAAGAAAACGACCTCTACCCCGAGATCAATATGTTCAGCAAAGTCGGGGGAAAGCGCACGGACCAAGTTCTCCCCGCGTGGGCGCTCTACGCCCGGCACATCGACGGCCTCCGCGTGAGCGACAGCCTCTTCCAATGCCGAAAACCTGATGCGCGAAAGGCCCTTCATGCGGAAAACGTGACAAATCAGGAAGTGACCGGCCTGCGAATCGAAACCCCTTGAACTCGCCGCGCCCCGTGCGCGCGCTGGTTCAGGGAGCTCTTCCCTCTGCGCGCCCGGCGTGAACATCGACAACGGCGAGGACGCGGGCACCCCACTCTCGCATACGCACCGGCCAACGACGCCCTTCCGGAATATCACCGGCCACATAAGCCGTTGCATCCAATCCGTGCCGCCGGGCGAGAAAAAGGGCGCGGTGCTGGTGGAAACGTTGCGAAACAAAAATCACATCATGGGCTCCGTAGACATCGCGCGCGCGCCACACAGAATCGAAGGTGCGCCAGCCCGCCGCATCAAGGACGATCACCGCTGCCGGTACTCCCCGTGCCGCGAGCGCATCGCGCATGGCAACGGCCTCGTCGTAATAGGGATCGCCCCCCGTCCCGGAGACGATTAGGCGGCGCACCTTTCCCCGATGAAAAAGTTCCGCACCCGCTTCAATCCGGGGCATGAAATACGGACTTGCCGGACTTGTGCCAAGAACCAGGCCCCACTCTTTGGGGGCGAGTTCATCCACATCCGAAAAAATCCGCTTGTTTGTCGACAGGATCATCCAGGCGTTAATCGCGAAGACACCGCCCAAGGCTGCCAGAGCGACAAAGACAAGAGCCCAGGCGGTCCGCCGCCACCACCGGAAGACCGTCTTCATCGAAACGCTGATTGATTGCCCGCACCCATTGCCATTTTCAAACTTGCCCGCTCCCTTCCCGCAATCAAGAAAAAGCCGGTGGATAAACCCTTGAACATTCTCATTCTAGGCTCGGGCGGTCGCGAGCACGCTCTTTATATCGCCTGCAAAGCGAGCCTGCGGGTCCAACGGGCGGTCGTCGCCCCCGGCAACGGAGGCATTCCTCCCGAAGATTGCCGGGAGATCGATCCCTGCGACGCTCTCGCCGTGGAGGCACTCGCTGCTGAAGTCGGGGCCGGTTTGGTGATTATCGGCCCGGAAGCCCCCCTGGCGGCCGGGGTGGCCGACTCCCTGCGCGCAGCAGGCTATCTCGTTTACGGACCGGGTAAGCAGGGTGCCGAGCTTGAGGCGAGCAAAGCGGTCTGCAAAGCGTTCTTCGCCCGCCATGGAATCCCCACCGCCGCCTACGCCGGTTTCGCCGATGCCGGGATGGCGGAAGCCCACCTGGAAACGCTGCCGGAAGGGCCGGTCGTGGTCAAAGCCTCGGGTCTGGCTGCCGGAAAGGGTGTCTATGTCTGCGCGGACCTTGCGAGCGCCCGCGCCGCCGTGCGGGAAATTATGGTCGAACGTGTCTTTGGCGAAAGTGGCGACGAGGTCATCATCGAGGAATGCCTCATGGGCGAAGAAGCCTCCATCATGGTGCTCGTATCGGGGGATACCTACACCTGCCTCCCCGCCAGCCAGGATCATAAGCGTATCGGAGAAGGCGATACCGGGCCGAACACGGGGGGGATGGGCGCGTATGCCCCCGCTGGGATCATCGATCCGGCTCTTCAACAGCGAATCGGCACCGAGGTCATCGAACCGACTCTGCGCGGATTCAAGAAGGAAGGGATCGACTTCCGGGGGACCCTCTTCATCGGCCTGATGATCACGGAAGAGGGACCGAAGGTGCTCGAATTCAACGTGCGCTTCGGGGATCCTGAGTGTCAGGTCCTCCTGCCGCTTGTGGACGGTGATCCCGTGGATTTACTCCTGCGCTGTGCCCGTGGCGAACCCCTCCCGAAGACGATTCCGCTGCGTCCGCTCACTCAGGTCATCGTGGTCTTGGCGGCCGAGGGCTACCCCGGTAACTATCGCAAAGATGTGCCCATCACCCTGCCCGACTCCCTCCCGCCCGCGACCCATATTGTCCATGCGGGCACCCGGCTCGACACAGCCGGACAGCTGCGATCCAGTGGTGGCCGCGTGCTGGGGGTGGTCGCCGGCGGTCCGGATATCCACACCGCTCTTCAGCGCGCCTATGCGGCCTGTGATGCCATCGAAATGCCTGGCAAAACCCTCCGGCGCGATATCGGGTGGCGGGAAATTGGGCGCAACCCGCGCTTGGCGTAAAAGGGGGCGCGGATAGCCCCGCCCGAAGGTTCGGGCCCTGCCCCTGAAAAAACCGCGAGCCACAGCCGGATGTTCAGCCCCGCAGACCCTTGTCACCGTGCCCTGGGAGGGAAGCGTGGCCTTGAATCGCGGTTGCGCTTGACCCACAGGCACTTCGGGTGAGCCTTTGAAAAGATCCATGCGCCTGCCTCTTCATTCCGAAGCCCGCCTTCTCCGCCACCACGCCGACGGGCTCTACGCGGTTTACAAGCCCGGCGGATTGCGCGCGCACCCGAATGAACCCGGAGTCCCCGACCCCGGGGCCCTCCTCACCTGGCCCTACGACCCGAAGCGGGAATGTTATGAAAACGTGGAAGGCGGACCCGACTCGCCGGACCTTCACCTCATCAACCGGATCGACGCTCCCACATCCGGCCTCGTCCTCCTGGCCTCCGACCCGGCGCTGGCCAAGCGTGTACGGGCCGCGTTCGCCGATCACCAGGTGCGCAAAACATACCTGGGAGTGGTCAAGGGTCACCTGCCTCTCCCCAAGGGTGTGTGGCGGGACCGCTTGGAAACAGCCCGGAAGGGGGGGCACCTGCGGGTGCGGTCCGGGCGCGGTCTGCCCTCTGAAACCGCCTTCATACGCGTGGCGGTGCTCCCCGGACCACCCACCCTCACGCTCGTGGAACTGCATCCCCTCACCGGGCGCACACACCAACTGCGTGTGCAATGCGCGCAGAGGCACTGTCCCCTTGTCGGCGATGCCACCTACGGCGACTTTTCTTTCAATCGCGAGTTCAAAGACGCCCACAAAACAGACCGCTTGTTTCTGCACGCCTGGAAAGTGGAGCTACATCTGGCACACCCCAAGCCTCTCAAATTCCAGGCCGTTTGCCCCCCCCCTCCTCACTTCCATAAGCTCTTTCCACTGCATGTGGAAAAGCGCTGAAGCTGCCTCACCCAATGAATGCATTCACCGCCACCCTTGAAGCCTACCGGAACCGCACGGAGGCCGCTCTGGATGCCGCCCTGCCGTCACCCGACACCCGGCCCGGCGGACTCCATGCGGCCATGCGTTATTGCATTGAGAGCGGAGGCAAGCGCCTGCGCCCCACGCTGCTCCTCGCCACGCGGGATCTTTTCGGAGAAGGGCCGCCAGCCGAGCCAGCCGCCGCCGCCATCGAGCTGCTACACACCTATTCGCTCGTGCATGACGATCTCCCCTGCATGGACAACAGCCCCCTGCGGCGAGGTCGACCCACCGCCCACGTTCGCTTTGGCGAAGCAGCCGCAGTCCTGGTGGGCGACGCCCTTCTCACCGCAGCCTTTTCGGTTCTCGCAAACGGCTATGCGAGCGAACCCGCCCTGCTTGCGCGCCTTCTCCAGACCCTCTCAACCGCCGCCGGGAGTGAAGCCCTGATAGGGGGCCAGTTTGAGGACACCATCCGCGCAAACACCCCGATTTCCGCCGACGACCTGGATTACATTCACCTCAATAAAACGGCCGCCATGATCTCTGCCTCTCTCGTCATGGGCGGTCAAATTGGCGGAGCCGACGAACCCACCCAGCACACCCTCAACGCGCTCGGCCGCCATCTCGGACTCGCCTTTCAAGTAGTCGATGATCTCCTCGATGCGACTGGCGACGCAACCACCCTCGGCAAGCCCGTTCAAGCGGATGCGGAGAACCAGAAAAACACCTATCCTCGATTCCACGGCCTCTCGGCCAGCCGTCTGCGTGCCCGTGAACTCACCTCCCTCGCCCTACAGCTCTGTCACGCCCTCCCCTTTCCGGCACCCTTTCTTGAAGCGCTTATTCAAAACCTTGAACATCGTGCACACTGATCATTAAGTTTTTTCATCATGCACGGCCCTCCCAAGTTGGGGGTTGCGATCCGGCCGCTTTCCCCGACCCTTGGATGAGTGTCCGGCGTCATTTTCTCATTAAAAAGTCCTTACGCCGCGAGGCTTTCCGGAAAAGGTCTATCCGTCCCTGATTTGCTTCCCCCGTGTCTTCGAAAACTGGGGGCGACCCTGCTCTTTCTGGTAGCTGGGCAAAGCTTCCCTTGCGCCCTCAGTGCCGAGACAAAGGAAGCACTTTTTCTTGATGGCGAGCGCCTTTACTTTCTCGCGGAAACCGACCCGGAGGGCTTTCTCGCCCAAGCAACGTCCGCCCTTCCCCATCTGCAGGCAGACCGCGCACGCTTCAATGCCGTGATCTTCGGTGCCCACGCCCTGCGCTCGCTTGGCCGCTTGGAGGAAGGCTTGGAGAAGGCGACAACGGCCCTCGAAATGGCCCGAGACGCAAACGATCCGATCGCCCGCCTGCGGGCAAAACACGACTTGGCTGTGCTTCACATTATGGACGGGGACCCGCAGGCCGGAGCCGCCCTTGTCGAGTTGGGGATGACACTCGGCCGTATGCAGCGCGATCAGACCAAAACCGGTATGCTCCTCAACGTGAAAGGCAACCTCGCCATCCGCAACGGAGACATCGACATGGCCCGGGACCTCTTCCGGCAAAGCGCGGAGATTGCCGAACGAACGGGCAACTGGCGGGGCCACTACTCCGCCCTCGCCAACGAAGCGATCACCCACTTTCGCACGGGCGAGTACGGTCGCATGATCACCGCTCTCGAAGAAGCCCTGCGCGTGATCGAGGGGAAAGACATGCCCATTCAGCGAGCCATCGCCTACAGCAACATGGGGGAGGGCTATCTCGCCCTTGGTCTGTATGACAAAGCGGAAGAACTCATCCTGCTGTCGCTCGATCTGGAGCGACAGATTGGCAACCGCATTAACATCGCCATCACCTACTTCAACCTCGGGCAAGTCGCGGCCGCCCGAAGAGATTGGCAGCGGGCCGAGGCCCACTATATCGATGCTCTGGCCATTCAACGTGAAATCGGCGACCACTGGAATACGGCTCAGACCCTCATCCAATGGACAAGGGATCTGATCGCCCGGGAAATGTTTGAGGAGGCCCGCGAAAAGGCAACAGAGACCCTCGTCATTTCCCGACGTTTACGCTCAACGCCCCTTCTTCGGGACATTTATTCCCTGATGGCTGATATCGACCGCGCCACCGGCGACATCGCACTCGCCCGCTACTGGGAGAGCCTGAGTGCCCACCATGGAGGAGCTTCCGCCGCGCTCCCAGGCGAAGCCTCGACGGCATTGGCGAAGCTGCCCGAACTCCCCTCGCAGGAGCAGCCACTCGCCCGTCTCGACCGTCTGAACGGAAGCCATCAAACCTGGTTTTTGGTTGTTGAGTTTTTCCTCATCCTCACACTCTGCGCCCTGCTCCTCCTTCTTGCTGCGAGCAATCACCGCCTGCGCCGTCAGTTGCAGGAATTTGACAAGACACCGCCCCCGCAAGGGCGGGCCTGATTTCACGGGTTGAAAGAGATTTCCACGGGAGAGCCCACAGGGTTGGGAAGCGACGGGAAATCAGATCCGGGTAAAGGAGCACACAGGGTGGAAACACGCAGATAAAAAAAAGACGGGCCGTTTGAGGCCCGTCTTGAAAGACAAATCGATAGGATGCAGCTGCAACCTCAGAAAAGGCAGATCACAACTCGCTTTCCTGCACCCAGTCGACGAAATTGGAGATCTCGAAGAAACGACGATTCGGGATCACAGTGCCTTGCTCGAAAAGGATCCAACTTCCGAAACGCGGGAAGAAGAACCATGGATAGGCTGTGGTGTTTGTCCAAAGCCAATCGAGGTTGCTGTCGAAGAACCACAGCCCTTCCTCCGCAGACTCGCCAAAGACAAATTGGAAGCCGTGCTCGGCGTGGTAAATAAAACCTTCCGCCGGATCCCAGAGGGTGCCATACCAAGGGGAAACGAACCACCGGTCTCCCAGCGGTTCGGCGTCTTCCCATGGCGGGAGCGGATCATCAACACCTGCCGGAATCGAGCTATCCCTAGAAATAGTGATGCCGCTAAGAAACTCTATGTCATCGTCAAACACATCAAAAAAATGAACTTCGTAAACCCAAGCCTCCCCATCAACAACGGTGAGAATTTCACGGAAATTTCCACCAGAAGTTTCGAGAGGAACCGAAGTATCCAAATCCGTCTTAACAGAAAACAACAGGAAATAGGTCCTTCCGGAATAAATATCTCTAACCAAAAGGTCGGACGATCTCCCTCCATCATACCAGCCGACAGAAAGAATTTCCGGATAAAGGAGCCCTGCGGGCAACCGAAGATGGAAAGGAGACGCCAAAGGACCTTCCTGACTGAAAGGAAGGACAAAAAGATCCCCAGTCAATCGATGTTGGAGAATCATGTCGTCAACACCATTTTCGTCAACATCCGCCAACGCGACGACCTCTTTATTCAAAGCAAAATTCAAAACAACTTCTCCAGGAACCGCCTTAACCAAACTACCTGAGACTTCCTCAGAAACGCGGAAATCGCTTGGCACCGAAGCACCATTCATTCTCCAGAGAGTTACTTCCCCGGTTTGAGAACTCTTCCAGAGCAAATCCGCACGCCCGTTTCCGGTCAAGTCTCCAGCTAAGTGGGGCCGCCATTCTGGAGACATCGCAAATTCCTCCGATGTAATTAAAACCCCCGAGGTCTGAATCCGCGCGTCCACGAACTCAAAATGCCCCTCACCACGCCGAAACAGAAGTTGAGTCGTCCCGTCACCTTTAAAATCAGCACCCAAGACAAAATCCCTAACAACATTGTCATTAAACAGAAACCCGGACCACAAAAGCTCCCCTTCACCGGTTTGCCAAAGTGCGGTATTACCCGAACCTCTTTGTTGCCAAAGGAAAGAGGAAGCAAATTGACCTTGCATATCCCCACTCACTAGAAGGTCCCAATCCGGAGCGAGATCCCGATAAGCTAGGTGATCAATACGGAAACCTCCTACATCTTGGTCCAAAGAAAAGTTTAGGAGAGCCACTGAACCGACCGTGTCCAACTGCGATATCATCAAGTCAGTCGAGGTGCTCGCATTGAAATCCCCGAACGCAATTCTGTCCTGGGAGGTTACAGAGAACTCACCTGCGAGAGCGAAAGCTTCCGCACGCCAGTTTGGAGAAACTCGAAAATCGACCATATTCTCCGCTCGCAAAGAGGAAACAGTTCGGAGGAGGTGAACTGTTCCAGTTTGCTGATTTAACCATGCAAGATCCGTATTTCCATTACCATCAAAATTTGGAAGCGGGACAGGCGGAACTACCCGCAAAAAGAGGGAGAAAGAATCCGCACCGAAACGGTTAAACACAATGAACTCAATCTCATAAAACCCAATCGATGAACCCGAGGATGGAACTCCCATGAGGAAACCGTCGGAAACAGCTAAACCCGCAGTGGCAAGAGTAGTGCCAACCCGTCTTCCATCGGATTCGATTCGAAAAACGCGAGAGCTAAAGCGGTTTAGGTTTTCTGGATCAACAAGGTCTGCCCGGGTTGGAGCGAGGCGAGGAATGAGATTTCTTCGCAGAAGCGCAATGACCTCCTCTCCTTCAGAGATGAAAGAGAAAGGATCCCAACTGATGGCAAGAGCCAAATTTTCTACATCACGAACATCGGGAACGCGAAAAGAAAAAGTAACAGGGACCGGATTCAAAAACTCCTCGTAGATCATTGAATTATTTCTCTCAGGTCCCATCCTTAAAGGAACAGTTATTGAGAAAGACCCCTCTCCGCGAGAAAAAACGGAGCCCGCTAAAAACAAAGTGTCTCTGTTCTCCCTAGCAAGCTCTAAAACGGTGTAATCCGCAGGGGCATTAGCCGGGCGATCTGGGAGCGCAATGAAGGCGTCAACATCATCAAGATTGAAAATGCGTTCACCAACCAAAACTCCTTCAGGCACCTCGACCCCAGAACCTTCAATCATCCAGGGATTGAAAATTTCATCCAGAAATCTTGCAACGTCGAAACGAAAATCAAAAAATACATCAGGACGCTGACTTTGGGGACGATCCACCTCACGTCGGTTTGAACTGGAAAAAACCTCGGGAAGAAGAGAACTTGGATCGCGTTCAAATGCAAGAAATTGCAAAGCAGGCAGGCGATCATCCGAGATTTCGGGAAGCACAATCATATTTAGAGTGTAATCAACGTAGTCAAGACCGTCATTTTCCGCGAGAAAAGTAGGGTCTGTTTGAGTAAAAGAATTTCGAAGTCTAAAAACGACATCATAAGAATCAGAAACTAACTCAGAAGAATCCGGAACGCGGCCGTGGAGAAAATTCGTCTCCGGATCAAAACTCAACCAAGATGGAAGGTTAAATACCTCAACTTCGGACGGACGCTGGCCAAAAACCGCCCCATAAAAAACCCGCCTTCCAGCAGAAGCGGTCAGGGTATCTTCGCTGGCTAGAAATGGTGCTGCAGGTGCTGTAATGAAAGCAAAGTCATCCATGAAGACGAAGGTCCGGAAATTCCGACCCACAATGCGCACCTTCACACCAGTTATACTTACATCTGGACGCGGACTCCTGATTCCAAAAAACGTATTCCACCCGCCATTAGACTGCCTTGTATTGGATGTGGTAACAACATCTGACCCGTCTGAAAAGAAGGTTCTTACGATAATATTGCCCGGATTGTCAGGGATAGCTCCCAAACCCTGCCAATACTGAAAGTTATTTACACTTAGCAAAACAAAACCAATGGCCTGGATATTATCCGCCGCATCGAACTCAAGATGGGCAATACCGGAAGCCAAAGAAAAAGGGGAACTCGCAGCAGTCAACTCCCCACCAGAATAAGTAGACCGACCGACTGTAAAAAAATTATTGTCATTGATTCGGGAACCCAATGCCTCCGCCCCAGGGTGAGCCGCGGATGCAAGGCCGCCCTCAATGTAATGAAACTCTCCCCTTCGAATTGTTAGGGACCGATCCAACCCAGTGCCGAAGACAATCTCCATTCGATCAAAAAAAGTTTCATTGCCCAAAGGATTTACCGACCCTCCGGCAACCTGTTCCCGGCTTGGATCATTCCTTGCCTCAACAGGCAACAGAGAACGACTAATTCGGTCCTCAGCCTCACGACGCAGGCGCAGAATCTCGCTTTGACGAGCCGACTCAGTTGGAAGCTCGCCCGGTCCCAGATTTAACTGCCATTGATCCAGTCCTTCTTCAATAAAAGCACGGACCCAGGTTCGGTCCTCCATTAAGAGACGACCTCCAAAAAAAGGATTATCAAAATTTACCACCCCTCCGTCGCCACGTTCAACCGCATCCTGCAAGAGAGCAACGAACTCAGCGAAATGCACGACATGAGGAGGTGCCGCTTCTAAGGGCGCATTTTCCCCAGTTGCAAAGTTGGAGACTGGAAGATCAGGAGCGAAATCCGAAACCACCGGAAACGAGGCCTTTTCCCTTACGAAATTTGACGCAAAAGTTGAAACACTTATTCCAAAGAACAGTAAGCTCAAAAGTAATTTGGAAGACACTGAAGGACGAATATATTGAAAAAATGAATTGATAAATAACATTGGAATACCTTTATAAGATTAAATTAAATTTAAGCGCAACTAGACTGTTCAAAAACGGTAGGAGGCCGTCAAACGCCACCGTCGAGGTTCAGTTAGAGCGTAGCCATATACCTTATCGTCATTCAATAGATTAGAAATATTCAAACGCAAATTGAGCGATCCCTTTGGAAACTCGATTTCATAGCCGAGAGCCATGTCCAAAGTGAGTCTGTCCGCAACCACTCGCGCGGTGTTTTGATCCAATCCGAATTGCGCAAATCGGCGATCTGACCAACGAACCCCGACCCCAATGTCCAAGCGATCCAGCGGACCCTCTCTAAACGTGTATTTATTCCAGACGCGGAAACTAAACCGAGGTTGATCATTTGTTTCTCCTAAGGCAGCGGCGGCGCTGTATGGGCTATCATTTGAGGCATCCAAAGCTTCAACTTCCGTGGCCGCGAACCTCTCAAAAATAAATTCACCTTGCTCTGGAGTTGGTCCATCTCGGAAATCCTGAAACACAACAAAATACGCATCCAAGGGTCTGTAATGATTATAGCTGAAGGACAACACCGTTTCGAAATTTGGCACCAGATCAATAAAGAAAACTTGGGCGTCGAACCCTTCTGATCGATCATCTCGCGTGATGCTGTTGGACGGGACCCTGTTTTGCGCGTGCCACGCAGCAGCGGAAGGGCGTCGATTGTCTGGTTCCCCAGGGGCTGGAGGCGCAGAATCGCGAATGAACGGTCCGATATCTTGGCCTATTCCCAACCTCTCAATGACCGCATTAGGCAAACTACCTCCAAATACAACGTCTTGCCGATCAACCCGATACAAAGAGAACGAACCAGAGATACGACCATCTAGAAAATCTACCTTGGCCCCCAGCTCATAACTTTGGGCCGATTGCGGAGGAGCCTGAAGTCCATCTCTCAATCGCTGACCTCCAGTTGCCTCAGGATCCAACGCGCTCGCAGTCAGCACAAAAATTGCAATGTCCGGAGTGACCGAAAAAGAAGCACCGAAAGAGAAGTTTATCTCCTCAGTCTTTGGACCCTTGCCCACCGGTGCCGGAGTCCCAGCCAAAGAAAAATCACCATCACCGAGGAGCCTTTCTGAATCACTTCGACTAAATCGATTGCCCCCTGCTCGGTAATCGCCAAGCTGGTAACTATCAAAGCGGAGTCCGGCAATGGTGCGTAGACGATCATCTAAAAAGGCGGTTTGATGAATAAGATAAGATCCAATTGCCTCGTGTCTGTAAGTTGTAGAGCGAAATCCGCTGACAAAAAAGTCAACGTCTTCTCCGGGGTAAAATTCCCGCGTAAAACGAATGGGATCCCGATCATTGATCGATGTAAAGCGCGGGTTAGGACTTGTAAATCGACCAGCTTCATGGATGAAGGGACGTTCCCTGTTGTTACCTGGACTATCGCCTAACCCGAATTCCGAACCCAAACCGGACTGATCCAGAAGCTTCCACGCCTGCGGGCGCTCCCGTAAAACATCTCTTGTGAGACCGACCATGAGGGTGTGATCCAATCCGAACCAATCGGGCTGATAAAGAAACTCAATTCGAGATTGCACCCGAACCCGATGAACGTCTAGTCGATTCCACTGTGATTGCAAACCAAAGCTCGAATCAGCAAACCGATCATCATACTCCTTATGGAGAGGATTAAAGGACCAACCCACATTCTGCCGAAGAAAACGGCCCTGTGGAGTCGCTGCCTCCCACGGGACCGCCGTAAGTGTTGGACTCGCCCTTTGCTCGAAGCGCCTGTTTGTCGACCAATAATAGCCGAGACTCACGGCCAATTGATCACTAAAAGCATGATTGACCAAGACGAGAGCACCAATGTCCTCAAAATCCCTTGTCGTGTCAGGTCCAGAAAAGCGAAATGCGCGTGAAGGGTAGGCCAAAAAACCGCCCTGCGTGAAGGCCTCCGGGCGAACCCCCGTGTCCTGATCAAGAAAAGGCAGATCCTGCCGCCCCAAAAAGGTTTCATCTAGAGGATTTTCCGGCTGGGTAGCCGAAGATTCAAAATAATCGAACTCAAGTTGAATTCTTGTTCTATCTCCAAGAGTAATCCCAAACACTGGGGCGATACCCCACCGGTCTTCTTCAAAATGGTCCTGCCAGCCCTCAGTTGTCTGATACATCACAGGCAATCGCATATTCACACCCTCAAACAAAGGCGTGTTGAAATCCGCCTGCACTCTTCGGAATCCCCATGAGCCCACGACCAGCTGGCTACGGAAATCCAAATTGTCAACCGGAGCTCTTGTCACGTAGTTCACAACTCCACCAAGATTACCAATACCATAGAGCAATGCATTTGGTCCCCGCACCACGTCCACTTGAGTTACGTTAATCGTGTCGGAACCACCCTCTCGGCGAAAACCGTGCCGAAGCACCGCTTGAGAAACAAAGCCACGTAAGCGGAAGGAGGTTGCATTTCGCTGAAAAACAGCGGGATTCTCACCCGCCTGAGCGGCCAAAACATCTGTCTCCACCCCCGCCGTGTATTGCAAAGCGTCGCGCACGGTCAAGGCTCCCGTGTCTCGGATAAAGTCCTCAGTAATGATATCGATGGGGATCGGAACATCGCGGACCAACTGGGCCAGGCGCGTGCCGGACATCGAGGTCGTGGCGACGTATCCCCGTTGGGCGGAGCCGTCGACGATGAAGGCATCGAGAATGAAGATATCTTCGTCCTGCGGAGGGGTCTGAGCTTGAAGAGAGAGGGACCCGATGGCACACACGGTGGCGAGGCCCCATTTGCGGAGATTCAGCATTTGCATTTTTGGTTGGGAAGGAGGGGTTAAGTTTGGAGGAGGGAATCGTGCCCCCCTCCGAACTCGGGATCAAATCAAAAGCACGGGGTTTGTTGCGCTCAAGGAGCCGGCGGGGAGAGAAGCGATTCCTCAACCCAATCTTTCAGGGAAGCGACCCAGAAAACGCGGTCGGGAGCAACCGTGCTCCGGTTGTAGTAAATCCAGCCGATGTCGCTTCCGGCAAAGAACCACGGGTAAGTGTCTTCGTCGGAGAAATACCAAAGGGAGAGTTCGAAATCGTAGAGCCAAAAGCCGGTTTCAACGGCGAAGAGCCCCAACCAACCGTGCACCGGTGAGAAGATGAAGCTGTCGGCCACATCCGGAATTTCGGCATAGAGCACACCGTTATCAAACCACGTGCCTTGGAGCAGGAAGGCCCCGTCCGGCTCGAACTCGGTGGCACCGGGGAAAAGATCCGGCGCCTCGGAGGCGGCCTGCGCGATCGAAATCGACAAACCCGCGCCTTCGAAATCGAAAGTAACCGCGCGGTCCCGTAAGGTGCGGTTGGGCGCGATGACGAGGCGGATTTCCTCAAAATCGCCTGAAGCTTCCCCGCTCATACCATCCGGCGCCGTCACCCAACTCACTCCGGGGTCAAGGCTCCAAGGAGAACCCTCGGTGGCTGCGAGAATTTCGATCGAGACTTCACCGCCAGCGGAACCGACGTTGAAGTTGGTATCAAAAATGTCGAAGAACGGTGGCGCACCTTCCTGAGTCACTTCCAGAGAGGCCAGCGGCGTGGGCTCACCGGCCACCACGATCAAAAGATCGAGGGTGCTCATCCGCGGGTTCACATTATTATTGGCCCCAAAGGAGAGGGTGATACGGTCGGTGCCAACGCCCAGACCGGCGTCGGTTACGGAAATCCACGCCGCGCGGGGAGCGAGCATCCATTGAATGCCTGCTGGCACATTCACATCGACCTGACGGCTCTCACCGGCACTGGCGATGGTAACGGATGCAGGCGTGAAGGTCGGCAGATCGCGAATCGTGAGGGAAGCGCGCCGGCTTTCGGTTTCACCCGCCTCATTGGACAGGCGAACCCAGTAGAGGTCTTCATCGGCTTCCGAAACGTTCGTCAGGGTCAGGCTGTTGCCGGTTTCGCCCACCAGCTCAGTCTCACCGCGGAACCACTGGAAGTCGACGTCGCCCTCCGTCACGTTGGTGTCCACTTCCACAGTGAAGACCACCGTTTCCCCCGGATAGACCAGCTTGTTCGCCGGCTCCGCTGCGATGACCGGGGGCAGCGCGCCCTCATCGCCCTCTACGGCGACGGCGAGGTCATCGATATCAAAGAGGAGGCGGAAGTTGTTTCCGAGCGCCCACACTTCAATGCGCTCCAAGTAATAGCCCTCTTCCGGGCTTTCGAAACCGAAGAAAGTATTTTGTCCCAGGCCCGGGCCATCATCGCCCTGGTAAGTGAAACCCGTCGAGATGAGGTCGACGCGGCTGTCGCCATTCACGAAGGTAGCGGTGGCCCGGATGTTCGGTTTGTTGGCGAAGTCCTTCGTCGCCCGGTGGCTTTGGAAATAGTTCCGGTTGATGAAGACGAAGCCCGTGAGCGTGATGAGGTCCTCGGGGTCGAAAGCCAGTTCAATAAATGAGCTGGCCCCCAGTACGTAAGGCTCTGAAGAGGCAGTTTGTCCGTCTCCGGAAGGGCTGTGCGGGTTGATGGAAGCCAAGGGAAAAGGATCGGTGACGAGAAAGCCGTTCGGGTGTGGGAGCAACCCGGTGGCGTGGATATAATTGGGGGCACCGGACTCGCGCCCGGCATAGCCATCGACAAAACCGCCGCTGTTGCGCACGTTGGGCACCACGCGGATGTCGCGGTCCTCACCGATGCGAAGCAGAAGCTCCCCGATATAGCCCAGACCGGGAGACGGGTCGAGGGTGTTGTTAAACTGCAGGTTGCCATCCTCGTCGCGCAGGGGCGGATAATCAAAGGGCAGGAATTCGGTTGCGCCGGGGGCGGTTGGCTTGGGAAGCCCCGAAACCAATTGAGCGGTATCGAGGTTGAATCCAAAAACACCGCCGCGGCCATCGTTGTAGGCGGCACCAATTCGGGCATTGAACAGACCCCGTGGGATCGAAGCGACCGTTTCGGGCTCATCCTCCGGATCGTGCGGGCTCAATTCCCCGCCGATCTGATCATCGACGATTCCATCGAACTCGATCACATCGCCCAACGTGGGTGAAGGGAAAAGACGCACCACGCGGGCATCCTCGGGGATCGTGAACTCAACAACAGTCAAGGTAACGCGAGCGCTCTCAATACTATTCTCCAGCTCATCGGTGACGACGACAAAATACTCACCCGAATCCGCAACACGGGCGGGGTTGAGGCTCAGTGTGCGGTCGGTGGCTCCTTCAATTTCTTCTCCCTCCGGACCAAACCACTGGTAAGAGACGTCGAAGGGGCTGTCCACCTCGACCGAGAGCGTCACCCGGTCGCCATCCAGCACGGTGCGGCTGACGGGTTGCGCGATGATTTCCGTGGAGGGGGTTTCCGCCAGGCGGGCATTCTCCGTTTGAATGTTGCCGCCTGCGGCGAGCAAGGCGCGCGCGGCGAGGGAGTTGACTCCGCCGATAGGAAGACGCACAGGAGAGCCAATCTGAATACCCGTGTGGAGAATGAAGGGCATCGTCGCCAAGTTGCCACCGGAACCGGCGGGAATGGGAGTCCCTGTGTTAAACATCCACTGATAACTACTGATCTGCGCTGGCGAATCCACCAGGAAGATGGCCACGGTCTCGCGCTCGCCGACGGTCACGGCGGCGGCAGCAGCGGCGCTCTCCACGGCTACAGCGCGCGCGGTCCACTGTTCACCGAGCATGCCGACAACATCGTTGGGCGCGGCGAGAATCACCGGCGGACGCGGGGAAGGTCCCGTGTAAGCGGCGGGCACCACATCGCCCCAGGATCTCCCGATGGCCAGGTTATCGACGCGGGAGGGCATATTTTGCGCGCGGAAACGGAAGCTCGCGTTGCCAGCGACACCCTCGACCGTATCTCCGATGACCAGCGGACCTGCTTCGGGAAAAGTGGTGGAATAGTCCGGAGATCCACCATCGCCGGATTCCGGATCGAGCCAGAGGTCGACACCCGTGAGGTGACCGGCCTCATTCAGATTAAAGCGCGCCACGACGAAGAGCGTTTCGTTGAGGACGACGCGGGCATCCGGGAAAAACTGCCCCAAGATACCCTCGCCTTCCGGACCGGGGCCAACCGCCTCCAATCCGGCTTCTGCCCCGCCGACCGGGACCTTGAGCGCGGCGAACGCCTGCGGGAAACCACTGCCCGTGACATCGGACCCAAAACCAAAGAAAAACTCATTGGAATCGCTGCCGAAAGCTGCCGCTGCGCGTGATTCAAGGCGAACGAGAAAACGTACGTAGGTCGTGCCAGACAAGGTGACGGGGCGGGCGGTAAAACTGTTCATCCGTGGGTTACCGTCCAGGCCCGCACGGGTATAAAAGTGGCGGGCGCTGGCGGGGAGGATGCCCCCGTCGGAGGCCACGCGGAAGAGGCCGCCGGGTTCGCCCCGCACTTCACTGGAGCGGGTGCCGGTGCCGTGCGTGTAGCTCCAGGCGTTTTGTCCGTCAATAGCGCCGGGGTTATTGAGTGTGAGGGGCGTGACCTGGGCCGACAAAGCGGCGGGGAGGCACGCCGCGAAAAGCGAGCCGGAAGCCAGAAGGATCCGGCCGAGGGAGGGAATGGATGCGTTCATCATCTTCAAATGGAGGGGGGGTGCAAAAGGGGGGGAAAGGGGGAAAAGAGAACGCGCCCCCGTGAGCGGGGGGCGCGGCTCTGAAAAAGATTTAGTCCACCGATGGGAAGAGAGGACCCTCTCCCCAGGTAAACCAGCCGCTTTCCTCATCGGCAAAAATGTAATAGAGGGGCTCCTCCGCTGCCATGGAAACGTAAATCCATTGACCAAGCGTCTGCACGTAAGCGTAGAAGTGTGTGGAGGCGGAAATGCCGTATAACCAGGACTCGCCTTGGGCATGGTAGAACCAGCCCTCTGTGTCGAGCGGCTCCAACTCGCCAACCCAGACGGACCCGAAGTCGGCGTAAACGCCTACAAGCGGATACCACTGCGCCCAATTTTCGCCGAAGTAGTAGATGGAACCGAAAAGCGGGCTGCTGAAGAAATTACCGGCCGACCACTCAAGATCGGGCGTGAAAGTCCCCGCTGTTGGCGAAAGAGTCAGCAGCTCGTCAGCCACAAAGTAGAGGTTGCCGAGGCGAAGGCCGGTGCTCGTGGGGCGGTCCAGGCCCACAATGAAGTGAGTGAAGTTGCTGTAATCCACCTGGGCATCGAATGCCCAGGAGGCAGCGGGTTCGCCGGAGGGGGCGGCGGCCCCAAAGGGTGCGTAGTGGAAGTCAATGCGACGTTGAGCCAAGTTATAGACGACCCAGGCATGGTACCATTGCTCAGCCACCTGTGCTCCGGGAATGGCGATCGTGGTTGGGGGTGAAAAGGCCCGAAAAGCTTGCGGCGCCGCACCAAACGTGCCCAGGCGGGTATCGCCTCCGCGGCGAACCCAGTTGTCGGTGGACTCAAGTTGCGCGGTCCCAACAGCGGCGAAGCTGACATCCGAGCGACTCGTGGAGGGGGCGTTGATGAGAAAATCAAAGGTCACGGTGAACACACCAAACTCAACCTCCTCGGGAAGAGCCGTGTAGATCGACTCGCCCCGTGGGGAATCGGTTTGTGCCGTCGGCAGCATGTGCAGGTAGCCTTCGCTGAAGTCGAGGTTAAACTTCTCCAGGTCACCCTCCCACGTTGCATTGGGCATGGCTCCGACAAAGGTGTCCACGGCTTGCCAGGAAGGCGGGTCGAGGACGATGGCGGTGGGCGTGAGATTCAGGTTTTCTCCAACGGCCATGTAGATGTTGGCAAACTGTCCGCCGAGGGCGGGAGCATCGGTGTTACCCGAACCGCCTGCGCCCAGAGCAAAGCGGGAGATCTCCGCAAAATCCTCCGCAACGGTCGCGCCCGCCAGATCCCAGGTGCCGCGATGAACAGCATCCTCCGTATCAGCATTGGCGCGGCGGGCGAAAAGAGAGACTTCCATATCATCCAAGTCGTAAACGACCCAGATGTTGTACCAGACTCCCTGAAGAGTGGGCTCGAGAATATCGATCGTCCATTCCACATCGCCAAGCGCCACGCCGGCTTTGGCGAGGAACTGGGGGATCTTGTCGAGAAACTCGGTCGCTCCGACAGTGCGGTCCACCATTTGGAAGCGGTTCTGTAAACCCACACCCGCCCAAGCTCCCCGTGCGACCATGGCGGCAGAGCCGGCCCCAAAGCCGACCTGATTGAGGCTGCGGCCACCAGGCGCGAAAAAGTCGAAGGCAATCGTCACTTTTCCGGAGGAAACCGTTTGCGGGAGAACGACGGAGGCGCGCTCGGTATTTCCCGTTGCGGATGTCACAAAAAGATAGTTACCCGCATCCGAACTTCGTACCTCGTTGGCAAATCCGGAAGAAAAGGTCCAACTATCCTGAGGCGCACCTCCGGCAAAGGTGTCCACGACAACCCATTCCTGGGCGGAGGCGAGGGGAACAGAAAAAGCGGCTAAAGAAAAAAGCGCCAGAAGACGCGAAGGGCTTGTTAAGGAATATTTCATGAGGGGGAGATATTTAACTGTTGAGGGGCTGAACCGTCGCGAAAAATCGCTTCCGGGGGAGACGGTGAGGAGAGAGAGGGTCACCGTTTGGAATTTAACGGAAAGTATACGCAGAGAATTTGCAAGACGATACACTAAATTGCGCCACCCTGACGCAAAATTGCGCCAGAAAAGAGGGCGCACCCCACAAAGATCATCTTTCTTTCGTTAGATGCACATAGAGGGGGCTCCTCATTTCCTCGCGAAAAGCCCGCAGGACAGCGGGATGGTCCTGAATGCGGGCATTTCCCCAGTCGTGCCATTGGGGATAGCCGGCCCAGTTCCAATTGATGTAGCAAAACGCCTTGATGACCCCGTGGTCTCGAATAAGAGCGAAAAAAGGCGCAAACCATTGCGACCAGGATTCCATGCCGCTTTCGACGCCCACCCGGCGGGGTGTGCACTCGCCAATCATGACCGGTTTGCGCCGGGCGGCGGCCTCGTGAAGAAACTTGGGGGCGGTCTGCAAATGAACCGTTGAAAAAAGATCGATGGACCACCAGTCGGCCCATTCGTCGCCCGGGTCGTAGGGGTGATAGTTATCGAGGAAGCCCCCTTCTATACACCAGACGATGGCGACTCCGGGGACGGCGGCGCGGAGTTTGCGGGCGACGTGGCGAAAGGCGGCGACGTAGGTCTCGGGCACGTAACCATTCCAGGGTCCGTTGGCTTCATAGCCAATGCGCACGTAGATTTGGCGGCGAAGCGAAACGAGAAAGGCGCAAAGCTGGTCGAGGGCCGCGTCGTGCTCGCCCGCCGCCACCTCGTGCTCGTAGTGCTTCTCCGGCTGGCCGTCGTGGGTCATGGACAGGCCGAGCTGAAGTGCGGTGTGCGGACGGGCAAAGGTCTCCAGCTCCTGCGCGAGCTTGTCGAGGCGCTCGGTCCGAAGCCCGCGCAAGCCCAGGTAGGCCATGTAAAGGGCAGGCTCGGTCTTCTGGTCGGCAAAGAGCGCGCTGTAGTCGGCGAAGGATTGAGCATCTTGGCCGGCACCGTGCAAGACGGTGGCGGGCGGTTCACCGACGGCACCAAACTCCGCGCGTGCTCGGTAGGCTGGGGACATGGAATCAGGGGACATGTATCATTGGGAAAGCACCTATGTCGGATGGCGACAACCGAAAATTAGTGAAACAGGGATTTTGCGTGTGCCACGAAAAGCGGCGTTGCAACCTCTCCCGGGATATGGGCCGAGAGGCGAGCAATAGTGAATCGACTTGATCGCCGTCCCACCGCGCGATGCGGACTGGGAGCACCTTAACCAACTTCGCTCAAAGACGACCGATGTCCGACGGCTGAATCAGTGCGGTTTTGCAACGGTCGCGACCTCTGCGAAATCGGCACCGCCGTACTCAAAAACCGGTTTGGCTTTCCTTCCCCTCCGAAAGCCCAGCCAACCATTGGCCGCATAGAAGCTCTTCACCCACGCAACTGAACCGACCACCCAGCCCTCGCTGAAAGCGCGGATCTTCGAAAGAAGCCTCGATTCCTCGGTCACAACGGCCCATTGCGCATCTTCGGCCTCCGCCTCTCCCGCAGGCCTCCGGTTTACCCGAGCAGGCCGCGCCCCCCCCCGGCTCCGTTCGGCTGCACAATCGCGCCCGGTAGCGCTCGTGCCATTGGGTCGACAAGGTCATCCGGCCTTCGATCCGGGCGATCCCCCGCCGCGCTGCTGAGCCACCCGCGCACGCCTCCCCGAAACCACTGAAGCCATAGTCGCCCGCGTCCTCAACCAGGCCCGCCCGCACAGGGTTCAAATCGATGTAAGCAGCCACCATCCTTTGCGCCTCCGTATCCGCCTCCACGATTACACTGCGGAAACGCTCCGCCCAGAAGTCCCAACCGTCCCGTGCTCCCCGTTGTACCCCACACAAAGTAAAGCGTGTTTTCACCTCCCGCATGCAGACGGAGACAACCCCCATCCCCACCTTCAGGCGTCGACGGATTCCCTCAGCGGAGTTCCCATTCTTCGCCAAATCACCCCCAAATCATCCGCATCCAACCCCAGCGAAGCACAGCGTGTCCCACCATAGAGCGCCCCAAAACAGCGTCACCAGACCTATATCTTCCAAATCCTCCGTCTCCTTCGGATCGAGCCGCACAAACGGGTGAAAGTGATTAGCCATTAAGCAATACGTCAGCACCTCCATCCGTGCCCAGGCCGCCTGCGAGCGCACATTATGGCGCATCGCCTCCATCGCCTCCTCATCTATCAGCCGCCCCTTGTGCACCACCCTCGAAATAAGGTGGTGGCATGCCAATCGCAAACGTTTTAACCGCCAACAAAAATTCCGGCTCATCTTGCCACCCCAATGGGTCCACCTGAATTTCAATATTAATGATCTGAACATATTAAACCGTATTTCAACCGATGGGAAATTGGAAACAATCGCGATCAAGGGATGGCGGGCCGTAGTCGCCCGTTGAGCCGAGAGCGCTCCGACCAAGCGGAATTCCCTTGCACCGAGTGCCTTCGTGATTAGCAACCTCTGTTTATCTCACAATCAAAATTAAGATTACTGATATGAAAACACCCATACGTGTTGCTGTGACCGGTGCCGCCGGCCAGATCGGATACGCCCTTCTCTTCCGCATTGCTTCCGGAGCGATGTTCGGACCGGACCAGCCGGTGGCGCTCAATCTCATTGAGATCGAGCCAGCCATGAACGCCCTCAAGGGGGTCTGCATGGAGCTGGACGACTGCGCCTTCCCGCTTCTCACCGAAATCGTCCCGACCTGCGATCTGGACGAAGGCTTCAAGGACGTGAACTGGGCCCTCCTCGTCGGTTCGGTTCCGCGCAAACAGGGCATGGAACGGGCCGATCTCCTCGGAATCAACGGGAAGATTTTTATCGGCCAGGGCAAAGCCATTGAAAAGAATGCCGCGGCTGACGTGCGGGTGTTGGTCGTGGGTAACCCGTGCAACACCAATTGCCTCATCGCCATGCACAGCGCCCCCGGTGTGCCGAAAAACCGCTGGTTTGCCATGACCCGTCTCGACGAAAACCGCGCCAAAGCGCAACTCGCGCAAAAGGCGGGCGTGCCCGTCTCCGCCATCGACCGGTTGGCCATCTGGGGGAACCACTCCCCCACCATGTATCCGGACTTCTACAACGCCCGCATCGCCGGAAAACCTGCGACCGAGGTCATCACCGACGATTCCTGGCTCAAAGAAACCTTCGTGCCCACGGTGGGCAAGCGCGGTGCCGCCATCATCGCTGCCCGGGGGGCGTCCTCGGCTGCCTCAGCCGCTTCCTCCGTGGTCGATACCGTGGCCAGCCTCGTCACCCCCACTCCGGCGGGCGATTGGCACAGCGTCGCGGTTTACAGCGAGGGCGCTTACAACATTGAGCCGGGCCTCATCACCAGCTTCCCCATCCGCAGCGACGGCAAAGACTGGTCTATTGTCGAGGGCGTCGAGCTCAACGACTACAGCCGCGCGCAAATTCAGATCAGCATCGACGAACTCAAAGCCGAGCGCCAGACCGTGCGCGAGCTCGGCATCATCTGAGGTTCCCTTTAGCTCAATCCCCTTTCACGGCACCCTCCCCTGCGGACGGTGCCGTTTTCTTTGGGAGCTACCGGAGGAGTTTGGTCGTCCCCGGAATCAGCAGAAGCAGCAGGCCTGGATTCCCGGCCCGTGCACGCCCTCAATGAGAATGCCCTCAATATCGGCCGTCTTGCTGGGCCCCGTGACAAAAATGATCGACGGATCATTGCCAAATGTCGCCACGGCTGCTTCCACGGTGCGGAAGATAGCCGCAGGGTCGAGCACGGCAACATGGATCCAGGGTGCCAGTGCGGCGAGCCGGGCAGGCGTATCCCCGTCCGTTAGAATCAGGCTGCCCGTCTCCGCGATGCCCCCGCTGGCCCGCGTGATGCCGAATTCATAGGCATCCACCCGGTTGCGGTCGAACGCGGTCTCCACTTGAAAACCGGCCAAGGCCGAACCCAGGAGGGGAAGCAGCTCCGGGTCAACATACCCCACCCCCGCCCCCTGGTCCTTCAAAAACGCCGCCAGCGCCTCCGGTCCATTGAGCACATGGCCATGGGCGGCGATGAGCTGCGCCGAAAAAAGCGCCCGGTCGTCCGCCTCCCCCGCCTCCGAAACGCAGCGCGCCACCGTGATGGCCGCGTCCCATTCCGGATAGGCCGCCCGCACCGGCAAGGGCTCAAGCGCCCGCCGCACCGCCGAAATCACACGCTCCCTCTCATTCATCCCCCCATCCATAGACCTCCCACCCCATCACGCAACGGGAAACGATCCCCACAATAGTCTTCAACGCAAAATTTTATTGACGCCGTTCACGTTCTCGACCCATTCCGACGAATCAAGAGACTGCTGAAAGAGGTCAGGCGCCTATCTTTCATGTGGCAAGGGTCTGCGGATTGCTGCGCTTGCACCGGGGGGAAAGGTGCATCAGGGTGAGAGTATGATCATTATCCTCAAACCCCAGGCTGGCAAAGCCGATGCCGATGAAATCCTCGCCCGCATTGAATCTGTTGGGCTCAAACCGCTTTACATGCCGGGCGTGGAACGGACTGTGCTCGGCGCACTGGGCGATGAACGCCTTCTCGGCAGGCTACACTTGCAAAATCATCCGGCGGTGGAACGGGTCGATCAGATCCTTGCCCCCTACAAAGCGGTGAGCCGGGAGATGCACCCGACGGACTCCGTCGTGCAAATCGGTTCGATGCGGGTGGGCGGGCCGGAAATCGTCGTGGTGGGCGGACCCTGCGCGGTGGAGAGCCGGGAGGCTTTCGGCAAGACGGCGGCGGCGGTGAAGGCGGCCGGGGCGCACGGCTTGCGCGGGGGTGCCTTTAAACCGCGCACGAGCCCCTACTCTTTCCAGGGTCTGGGGCTGGAGGGCTTGGAAATTTTGCGCGATACCGGACGCGAACTGGGGCTGCCGGTCATCACAGAGGTGGTTGAGCTGGGAGACGTGGCCGCCGTGGAGGCACACGCGGATGCCTTTCAGGTGGGCGCGCGGAACATGCAGAATTTCCGCCTGCTCACGGCGCTTGGCCAGGCTGGCAAGCCGGTCATTCTCAAGCGCGGAATGGCCGCCTCGGTGGAGGATCTGCTCATGGCGGCGGAATACATCGTGAGCGAGGGCAACCGCAACGTGATCTTCTGCGAACGGGGCATCCGCACCTTCGAGAAGGGCACCCGCAACACCCTGGATCTCTCTGCCGTGTGCCAATTGAAGCGGCTGAGTCACTTACCGGTGGTGGTGGACCCGAGTCACGGCACAGGGGTGCGCGAATATGTCGCCCCGATGGCCTTTGCCGCCATTGCCTGCGGGGCCGATGGCCTCCTCATTGAGGTGCACCACGAGCCTAAAGAAGCCCTCTCCGATGGCGCGCAGTCGCTCTACCCGGACCAGTTTGCCGCCCTTCTCGAAAAGCTCCCCGCCTTCGCCGCCGCCACGGGCCGCCGGATGGCCGATCCGGCCTGAGAACCCGACCAAATCAATCGGCCCGGCGCAAATAGTACGAGGCCCGCCATAGGTGGTAGACGCATCCATCAAGCCAGCGCACGTGATCGAGCAGGCGCAGCGTGGGTGTAGAGGCCCGCTTGCCGAGAGAAACGGCCTCGAGGAGCCGGGGGCGCACTTCGCGCCGGAAGGCGGCGGCCTCTCTCGCGAGCGTTTCCAGGCGCTCCATCGCGGCCTCGGCGCCCTCCCCCTGTTCGCCCAGCTCTGTTCTGGCAAGCTGTAGCGCCTCCGTGGCGAGAGCGAGGGCCTTTTCCAATTCCGGAGCCGAACGCACGTCGGGAGCCGCCTCGCGCGGGCGCATCTCCATCCACTGCGTGAGGTGATCGAGCGCATGGAAGAGGCAGATCCGCGCCTCGCCGATTGATTCGTTACCCGCCTCCAAAGGAATGCCCGCGATGAAGAGCCGCGCCTGCTCCAGCGCCTGTCTGCGCTCCTCCCGTCCCCGGCCGACGACCGCTCCGTTGCCGATCAGGCCCCCTTCAATCGCCGTCATTTCCTCCACCGCAATGGCCCTCAGGGAGTTGCGCCCCGCCTCCACGGCCACGGCGGGTACGGTGTAGAGGGAAACGTCGAGGTGGCGGGTAAGGAGCGTGCCGCGCTCCGGCAGTATCCGCTCGATCAAGCGGGCAAACGGTCGCGTAAAGGGCAGGAACAAAAGCACGCCCAGCAAGATAAAGCTCGAATGAAAAGCAGCCAGGGAGACGGCCCCGCTCGGCTCCCCCGTTCGCTCCTCCATCCACCCGAAAAACATCAGGAAGAGCGGCAGCAGAAGGATCGCAATGAACCCGGTGGCGGCGTTGAAAGTGACGTGCGCGAGGGCCGTGCGCTTCGCCGGGGTCGTCGCCCCGATCGCGGCAATGGCGGCGGTCACGGTGGTGCCGATGGCACTGCCCACAGCAAGGGAAGCGGCCTGATCGAAAGCAATCGCCCCCGAGTGCAGGGCCGCCAGGGTGGTCGCCATGGCCGCGCTGGAACTTTGCATGACGACGGTCATCGCCAGTCCCATAAAGAGCAGGACGAAGTGCCCCCAGAATCCCTGAAAAGCCGCCGCTCCGAGGTCGATCGTCTCGGCCAGACCCGCCATCCCCGCCTGCAAGGTATCGATGCCAATGAAAATCAACCCGAAGCCCGCCAGCGCCAGCCCGAGGGAAGCCCAGCGCCCGCGCGCCATCAGCCGCATAAACGCGCCCACTCCGGTCAAAGGCAAAGCAAACGCCCCGATGCTGAACTTCAGACCAATGGTGGACACGATCCAGCCCGTGCTCGTGGTGCCGAGGCTCGCTCCGATGACGATCCCGATGGCCTGCGGAAAGGTAAGCAAACCCGCGCTGACAAAGCCAATCGTCGCCAGCGTGGTGGCACTGGAGGATTGCACGAGCGAAGTGACGGTGAATCCCGACACAAAAGCTGTCACCGGTTTACCCGTGAAAAGCAGAAGCGCCTGGCGCAACGAGTCACCCGCGAAGGCCTTGAGCCCGTCGGTGAGCAAGACCATGCCGAGAAGAAAGAGACCGATACCACCCAATAGCTGAAAGATCACGGGAATGAGGCTGCGTGAAACGCCGCCCATCTTCAATCACGAAACTTTGCCCCCGTGAAGGCGATCTATGAAAGGAAGAGAAAACCCGGCCAGGCTTATCGTTCCGCTTGCGCCGCCGCCTTTCCCTTTGTTTTTTATCAGACCATGCCGACCGCGCCCGCCGAATCGCCCCTTAAAGAGCTGACCGCCCAACTCGAGCCCGATCAGCTTCTCATGCTCACGGAAACCCCACGCCAGGGCCGCCTTCCCCTCCTTGCCCAGTTTCGCCGAGAGAGCGAACAAGAAACCCTCCAGCACCTTGCCAAGGCCTACGGTCTGCCGATCCTGGAAGATTTCGAGCTGCCGGAAAACGCCCCCGACCTGGTCCCCTTGCGCATCATGCACGAATACCAGTGCCTTCCCGTGGCCGCCAACAGAGAGAACGGCGACGGCCTGCGCCTTGTCACCATCTGGCCCCCCGAGGGCACCATGGACGAGTGGATCTACGCCGTCTGCGGGGAAGAACCACTTTGGCACCTCGGCCTGCCCCGCGTCATCACCAACATGATCACGCAGCGCTTCGGCGTCGGGGCAGACTCCCTCACCGACTCGGATATCGCCACGGAGGACAGCGGACGCCTCGAAGACGCCGAGGAAGACGAGAACGCCGCCCTCATCCGCTTCGTCAATGAAGTCATTTCCAAGGCCGTGGAAGACCGCGCCACAGACATTCATTTCGAACCGCTCAAAGACTCCCTCCAGATCCGCTACCGCATCGACGGTGAACTTGTGCCCATCCGCGTGCCCGACAACCTCATCCGGTTCCAGGGGGCCATTATCTCACGTCTGAAAATCATGGCCAAGCTCAACATCTCGGAGAAACGGCGTCCCCAGGACGGGCGCATCGTTTACCGGGGTCAGGGTACCGAGCTGGACATCCGTATCTCCACCATGCCCACGATGTATGGGGAAAGCGTCTCCCTTCGCCTACTTAACCAGAAGAACCAGCCCCTTTCCATGGAAGAGCTGGGGATGCTCAAGCAGGACCAATCGCGCATCCAGCGCGTCCTCGACCTACCCTACGGCATCATTCTCGTCACCGGCCCCACCGGTTCCGGTAAGTCCACCTCGCTCACCGCCTTCATCCGCCAGATCAACTCGCCCGGTCGTCGCATCATCACCGTGGAAGATCCGGTCGAATACGAGGTCGATGGGGTCAACCAGACCCAGGTGCACACCGAAATCGGCTTCACTTTCGCAAGCGCCCTACGCCACATTCTCCGCCAAGACCCCGATGTCATCATGGTCGGGGAAATCCGGGACGCCGAGACAGCCGACATCGCCATCCGTGCCGCCCTCACCGGTCACCTGGTCCTCAGCACCCTCCACACCAACGACGCCCCCGGTGCCCTCACCCGCCTCATCGACATGGAGGTCGAGCCCTTCCTCGTGGCCTCCGCGGTGGAGATGATCTTGGCGCAACGCCTCGTGCGCCGCCTCTGCCCAAAATGTTCCCGTCCCGGCAACTACAACGAAGCCTATCTGCGCGAGTGCCTCCACGCGCTCTCCCTCCCGGTGCGCGAGGAAGATCTCAGCGCCAACATTCTCGAAGCCGTGGGCTGCGACGATTGCCGGGGCCTCGGCTATCGCGGACGCGTGGGCCTCTTTGAAATTCTCCGCGTCGACGACTCCATCCACGAACTCATCGTGCAAAAGCGCTCCGCCCGCGAAATCCGCGCCGAAGCCCTCCAACACGGCATGACCACCCTCCAGCAAAGCGGCTGGAACCAGGCCCGCCTCGGCCGCACCACCCTCAACGAAATCATGCGCTACAGCCACATCGAGGACACCGACGAAGCGTGATCCTCCGCTCTCCCGCTCCGCCCGCCCCCTAATTTCTCATGCCCGCCTTCGCCTATCGCGCCATTGATCCTTCCGGAAAGACCATCTCCGGTTCCCTGGATGCCCAGGACCGCAAGTCTGTTGTCCTCAAACTCACCGCCAAAGGTCTGCGCCCCGTTTCCATCGAGCAATCCGCCGCCGAAGCCGGGGACACAAGCGACGCCGAAACCGCCGATTTCTATGGCGAGGGGCCGTCCAAGCGGCGCTTCTCCTTCGGGGCCAAACGCTCGCGCTCCGCGCTGGCCCTCGAGTTCCTCAAGCGCCTCCTCATGCTCCTCGAGGCCGGCATGGCCATCGGCGATGCCATCCGCCTCCTCAGCATCCGCCTCTCCGACCCACAGATGAAGGAGCTGTGTAACACCATCTGGAAAAAACTCAGCGAAGGCTACACCCTCGCCGCCGCCCTCAACGACCTGCCCCAGCGCATCTTCTCCCCGTCCTCCATCCACCTCATCGAGGCCGGCGAGGCCAGCGGCAGCCTCGTGCCCATCCTCCGCCGCATTGTCGCCTACCTTGAAGAAACCGCTGAGGTGCGCAAAAACCTCATCTCCAGCCTCGCCTACCCCGTCTTTATTCTCTCCGTCGCCCTTGTCGTGGTTGTCATTCTCGTCCTCTACCTCATTCCGCAAATCGAAACGATGCTGGAGCAGATGGGCGGCGATATGCCCCTCGTGACCAAGCTCCTCATCGGCGCGGCCGATGCCAGCGTGAGCTACGGCCCCTTCATCATCGTCGCGCTCTGTCTGGCCGCCTTCGGGATCGTGAGCTGGCGGAAGACCCCCGCCGGCAAGACCAAGGCCGACCGCATCATTCTGCGCACGCCGCTCCTCGGGCGCATCTACCTCTACGCCAACATTTATTCCACCACCAACCTCCTCAGCACCCTCCTCAGCAGCGGCGTCAACACCACCGAAGCCCTCCGCCTCGTCGAAAAAACCATCCCCAACGACATTCTCCGGGCCAAATTCACGAGCGCCCGCCGCCAGATCCAGGAAGGGGTGTCGATGGCCAACGCCATCCAGCGCGTGCGCTTCCTCCCCGAAATCGCCCTCGACATCCTCACCGTCGGCGAAAACACCGGCAACATCGTCTCCAGTCTAAACGACATCAACAACATCTACCGCGGTGAACTCACAAAGATGCTCAACCGCCTCACCGCCCTTACCGCCGGTATCGCCCTCGGCGGAGCCATCTTCCTCGTCGCCGTCATCGCCATCAGTGTCATCCTCAGCGTCCTCTCCGCCGGCCAATCCGTGCAGATCTGACAACCTTCCCCTCGCCACCCCGTGTTCCACCAAGCGCCGCGACAGCACATTCCGAGCGGCTAAAATGTTCAGAACATTTAGATTGATGTTTCTTACCGGGTGATTTTTAGATGACGAAATGAGTAGAAAATTTTGCCGAAGATTGAAGTATCCGCGACTGGCTTGCCACCACCTTATTTCGAGGGTGGTGCAGAAAAGGCGGCTGATGGATGAGGAGGCGATGGAGGCGATGAGGCATATTATGCGCTCGCAGGCGGCGTTTGCGGGGATGGAGGTGCTGACGTATTGCTTCTTGGCGAATCACTTTCACATCTTCGTGCGGCTGGATCCGAAGGAGACGGAGGATTTGGACGATGCGGGGCTGGTGGGGCGGTTTCGGGCGCTCTATGGGGGGACACGCTGCGCTTCGCTGGGCTTGGATGCAAAGGATTTGGAGGTGATTCTGAGGAAGAACGGGGGCTCCGCAGAAGGAATACGTCGACGCCTGAAGGCGCGGATGGGGGATGTGTCGGTCTTTATGCGGGAAGTGAAGACGCGCTTTACTTTGTGGTATAACGGGGAGCACGGGACGGTGGGGACTTTCTGGGCGGAGCGGTTCCGCAGTGTAATCGTGGAGGCGGATACGGAGGCGCAAAGGATGGTGGCGGCTTATATCGATTTGAATCCGGTGCGGGCGGGCTTGGTGGAAGACGCGGGGGACTATGGCTTCAGTGGTTTCGGGGAGGCTTGCGCGGGTGGCTCGGCAGCGCGGCGGGGGATCGCGCGGATCGAGGGCAAGATTGCCTGGACGACGAAATGGCATGAGCGCTACCGTGCGCGGTTGTGCAGCCGGATGGGTCCGGGAACACGGCCTCTGCGGGGAGACGACCAGAGACCTTCCGGGGAGGCGGCGGGTGAGAAGGCGGGGAGCGCCGTTGTGGCCGAAGTATCCCGACTTCTCTCGAAGATCCGCGCTTTCAGCGAGGGCCGGGTGGTCGGGTCGGTGGCATGGGTGGCGAGCTTCAGCGCAGCAGATGGATGGCTGGGATATCGAAAGGGACGAAACGCCAAACCAGTTGTTGAGGACGGCGGGGCTGGTTTCACGAATGTTGCGACCGCTTCAAAGCGACATTGAAGACAGCCAACATCCACCGGATAGCGTGGAATTTTGCCGAGCTCCTTTCTGCCGTGTCCGGCATCGGTCGTGGGCATTCGCCATGGGATACAAAGATCGTGGTTACTCCCTGTTACGCCACCGGCTGTCACCATCTTGTTGCACGGGCGCGCTTGCGCGGCATCCACCGTGCACGCAACTTGATCCTCTGTGCAGAGCAAACGGCGCATCCTTCTCACCTCGCACGGATCCACCGGCGACATCTATCCGGTCATTCGCCTCGGGCGCGAACTCCGCGACCGCGGACACGATGTGCGCATGGCCACCACCGTCTTTTTTCAGAAAGAAGTCGAAGAGGCCGGCTTGCGCTTCATTCGCCTCCCTCCCGACTGGGACCAGACGGGTCTTGCCGAGGCCATGCGCGAGCTCTCCAAAGCCCGCGACGGGCTCGATGTCCTCGGCAAAATCTACCGGGAAGCCAAACCCTTCATCGACGAAATCATCACCACGCTCGATGCCGAACTCGCGGACCGCACCGACCTCTTTGTGTGCAGCTACGTCTTCTCTCCGATGAGCCACCTGGCGCGTGCCCGGGGGATTCCCTGCGCCGTCACAACCTTCGCGCACAACGTCGTGCCCTCTCCGCTTTATCCGCCCGACCGCCTGCCCACGCTCCGCCTCTGGCCCCGGCCCCTGCAAAAGCTCTGGAACCGCTTTCTCTGGATCGCAGGCGAACGGCTTGTTTGCTGGACCATCAACCGCACCATTGGCGAAGGCCTCCACCGCCACAAAGTTCCGCCCGCGCGCGGTTTCTTCCTGGATCCCGCCGACCTCGCCCTGGTCACCGTCTCCCCCGCCCTTTTCGAGCCCGCCGAACTTTGGCACGACCGCTTCCGTTTCACCGGCTATCTGCGCTGGCAGGCCGCCGAAAAGCCGGAGATGGAGAGCGTTCTCAACACCTTCACCGGCGGCCAACCGGTCCCCATCCTCACCTTCGGCAGCGTCACCTTCGAGGAAGCCCGCCACGTCATGACCCGCTTCATGAGCAATTGGCCGAAGGGAAAGAAAATCATTGTGCAATCCGGGTGGGCGCGCCTCACCATTGAAAAACCCGGGGAAGAAGAGCTCGTCGTTGGCAAAATGTCCCACGACCAACTCTTCCGCCACGGCAGCGTCATCATCCATCACGGCGGTGCGGGCACCACGGCCAGCGCGCTCCATTCCGGACGGCCCCAAATCATCATTCCCCACCTCGGCGACCAGTTTTTCTTCGCCGACGAAATCGAACGCCTCGGCGTGGGCCACAAACTCGGCCGCCGCCGATGGCCGGAAAAACTCCCCGCCCTCGTGCGAAAAATCGAAGCAACCCCGGCCTTCACCGCGAAGGCCCGCGCCCACGCCGCCACCCTCGCCGGGGAAAACGGCCCCGCGATGGCGGCCGGGCTCCTCGAAGAGATGGTGCGGATGCGGAAAACGCTTTCCCCTTGACAACCCGTGATTTCCGTCAATCGTTCGACTTCTCATTACCAGGCCTACTCTCGCTCGGCGGAAATTATCAGCTGATTTCTCTGGGATAGTTTGAAATCCGATTACCGGAAACGTTCGGAGCGATGCCTTGTTTTGATTGTATTACGTTAGTTAAATGAGTATTAAGTTGTATGTTGGAAATATCAGCTGGGGCGCATCCGCCGAGGCTGTTCGGGAGTCCTTTGAGCCCTTTGGCGCGATTGATGACTTCTATTATGCGATCGATAAAATGACCGGCCGTCCGCGCGGCTTTTGTTTGATCACCTATGCAAATCGGGAAGACGGCGAAAACGCCATTTCCGAGATGAACGGTAAAGAGATGGACGGGCGTGCGCTCGTCGTGAACGAAGCCCGCCCCAAAGAAGAGGGCGCGGGCGGTTTCCGCAGTGGTCCCCGCAGTGGCGGCGGTGGCGGCGGTTTCCGTGGTCGCGAAGGCGGCGGCGGGGGCGGCGGCTTCCGTGGCGGTCGCGAAGGCGGCGGAGGCGGCGGTGGCTACCGGGGCGGTCGCGATGGCGGCGGCGGCGGCGGCTTCCGGGGTGGTCGTGGCGGCAGCGGGGGCGGCGGCTTCCGTGGCGGTCGCGATTGATCCGAAACCTCTACCTAACCAAACGGAGCAGTCAAACCCAGCTCCTCTTTCCAACCGAACTCCGCGCAAGCGGGTTCGGTTTTTTCTTTGTCCGGCCCGAATCACTCCGTTGATATAAATTTGCTTAAAGGGCCAAATCGCCTGACTTTCAGAACGTGTTTTGCTTAAAGAGAACCGAGTGGCGCAGCCAGACCCGAAGCCGGATCTTTTTTGCGGTACTCTTGGTCACGCTCCCACGTCTCGCAGGGGGCGACACTTGGCAGGGCCTCTATCCGGTGGGGTGGCCTTCGCTGCGCAGCGTGGAGGAGCGAATCGAAGAAATGGGCGGTGAGGCGATTGTATCGATAGAAGATCTCTGGCAACGCGCGCTCCTCTCCCGGACCCAAAGCGACCGCCTCGCCGCCGAACGCGCCGCCGCCGCCGCGCAGCGCATCGCTGAGGCGGGGGATTCCGCCGAAGCCCTTCGCTTTCTTATTCTCGAAGCGTGGACCCGTCTGGGCTTTGACCGTGGCCGCGCTATCCGACAGCTCGATGAGATCGCCCACCAGCCCGTTCTGGCAAACGATACTTTTGCAGAGGGGCTCCTGCAAATGGCGATTGCCGAACGCTACCTTTGGACCGACGACCATCGCGCCGCGCAGGAGGCCCTCGGCCGCGCAAAAGCAATTTTCGCAAAATCGGGCCAGACGGAGTGGAGTACCCTCGCGCAAACCCGTCTGCTTCTCTCTCTAAGCAAATTTTCCCGCTACGAGGATCTGCGGACAACTGCGGAAGAAATGGCCAAAGACGCCGAAGGACTCGCTCTGGCTCAGGCACTTTACTGGAAGGGTGAAGCCCTTTGGGGAATGGGGCGTGTGAATGAGAGTATCGACTTGGCCAATACAATTTTCAACCTTCTCGGTGAGCATGAAGAGACCGCTTTGACCATCGCCGCACTTTCCCTCCGCGCCCGCGCCCACCTCGCCAAGGCAAACCCGCACCCGGCGAAAGCACACTCACAGGAAGCGATCCGTAGCGCACACCAGCAAGGACGGCTCGATCTGGTTGCCGACCTCAAAACCGATCTGGCCCTCGCCCTCCTGCAAATGGGGAACAAAGCGGACGCCGAGCAAACGGTGCGCCAAGCAGTGGAACGCCATGCCGCGCACGGTGCCGACCGTCGCCGGGCTCTCCCGCACATCCTCCTGGCCGAAATGGCTATGCGAAAGAACGACTTTGCCCGCGCAAAAATCCACTTTCAACGGGCGCGCGTGTATGCGCTGCTCGGACAGCGGGAATGGCGCATCCGCATCTATGAGGGGCTCTACGAAACCGCCCGTCGCGAGGGCGATGCCCCGGAAGCCCTTCGCCATTTTTCCCGTGCCAGCGATCTGCGAATGCAACTCAACGATTCGATCTGGGAGGAGCGTTTGCGCGCGGCCACGGCCGAGCTTGAAGTAATCTCCCGCGAGAGAGACGCCTCGGTGCTTGCGCAAACGAAAAGTTTTCGCGCGGAGAGCCGCCGCCAGGAAGCCCGCATCCGCAACCTCCTTTTGCTCGGGATGGTACTCTCCCTGCTCCTCGTTTTCCTGCTTTGGCACCGCTACTCCGCGCAACGTGAGCAGAACCGCCTGCTCCTCGTCGCCGCCCAAAAGGCCCGCCAAGCGGAAATCCGCGAAACCGAGGCCAACCGCGCAAAGACGGAGTTTCTCGCCAATATCACACACGAGTTTCGCACCCCGCTCAATGGTGTTATTGGCATGGCCAGCCTGCTCCAAGAGACAAAGCTCGACGCCGACCAAAGGGAGTGCGTCCGCATTATCCACGATTGCGGAAACAACCTCCTTCGCATCATCGGCGACATCCTCGACCTCTCCCGCATCGAGGCCGGCCACTTCCAATTTGATGCGCACACCTTCGATCTACCCGCCTGTCTGCGGGCGAGCGTAGAGAAATACGCCCGTATCGTCTCCCAAAGAGGCATTGCCTGGTCAGCCGAGATCTCCCCGGAAATCCCCCGATATGTCTATGGTGAAGAGAGTCGCATCCGGCAGATCGTCGAAAACCTTCTCGATAACGCTATCAAATTCACCCCGGAGGGGTTTATTCGGCTACACATCTCCGCCTCCCTGCAAAAGTCCGGCGAAGGCGAAGAGCAGGCATACCTGGAATGCATGGTCGAGGACTCCGGAATCGGCATTTCCACGCAACTTCAGGGCGAAATCTTCCGTGCCTTCCGCCAAGCCGATCTCTCCAACACCCGCCATCACAGCGGAGCGGGACTGGGTCTCACGATGGCCCACCGGCTCGCTGAATTGATGGGCGGCTGTGTTCGCTGTGAGAGCGAGGAAGGCAAGGGTAGCCGCTTTACTGCCATCCTCGCTCTCCCCGTACGCCAAAAGAACCCGCGTGCCATCGGCGCGTCGAGCCTACCGCCGGTCAAGCTCGAAAGGCTCGTCACCGACGATCCCCAAAAGTCCGGGGAAGCCGAACGCCCCGTCCGTGTTCTCCTCTTTCGCGTGGGCCGCAATCTACGCACCTCCATCGGCAGCGCTCTCGAAAGCATGGGCCTTTCCTACGAAGCCAGTAACGAGGCCGATCACCTCCGCGAAGCCTTCACCTCCCGCTCAGCTGATATTGTTTTCCTCCGCCTGACCGAGGACGAGTGGTCCGATTCCATCGAATGGATTGAAGATCTGCTGGAGGAGGATCTTGGCGGGAGCACGCCCGCCCCCTACATTATCGGGCTGGATGCCACGGGTATTCCAAACGTCGTGAAAAGTGCCTTCGCCGCCGGATTCGACGAAGTGATCCCCACGCGGGGTTCAGCCGCCCGCCTCCCCACCGTTCTCCTCAAAACCGGCCTCTTCAGCAGCGGCATTTCGTGACTTGAACTTTCTTCCGCTCCCCCGGATAGTGCCTCCTTTATGAAGTTGAATCCGGTCCTCCCCATTCTCTTTCTCGCCCTCGTCACCTTTCTTGGCGGGTGCCGCAGTCGCCCCTTGGAGCTTTACCGCCCCGGCGACAGAGAGGTCTGGCAAACCGTTGCCCTGCCTCCCGCGCCCGTCGCCCAACCCACTTCTCAAACCATGACCCAACCCAATACAGAAAACCGACCCGTTGTTGTGATGAGCACCACGATGGGTGACATCACCATCGAACTCTTCGCGGCCGAATCGCCCATCACCACGGAGAACTTCCTCCAATACGTCGACAGCGGACACTACAACGGCACTATCTTTCACCGAGTCATCCCGAATTTCATGATTCAGGGCGGTGGATTCACGGAAAACATGGTGGACCGCCCCACCCGCGACCCCATCCGCAACGAAGCCGGAAACCGCATCAGCAATCGCCGCAGCACCATCGCGATGGCCCGCACCAACGTCATTGATAGCGCCACCGCGCAGTTCTTCATCAACGTCGCTGACAACACCGCGCTGGACGGCGACGGCATCCGCGGCGGTTACGCCGTCTTCGGGCGCGTGATCGAGGGCATGGATGTCGTCGACCGGATCGTCGCCGTGGAGACCACCTCGCGGGGACCCCATGATGACGTGCCGGCGACTCCGGTCGTCATCCGCGAGGTCCGCCGTCAGTCCTGACAGCCCTCCCCGGTCGGTCGGCGCTTCGCCTCCTTCTGTAAATCCTCCATGACCGTTCCCGCGATAACCGTGGAGACCAGCGCCTGGGCGGCTTATGAGCTGGTGGATTCCGGTGACGGGCGGAAACTCGAGCGATTTGGCGATCATCTGCTCGTCCGCAGTGAACCCAAAGCTTGGTGGAGGCCCCGGTTGGAAGCCGATGCCTGGTCGCGTGCCGACGCCGTCTTTGAAGATTCCGGACGCTGGATTACCGGCAACCGCAATCTCGCCAAAGCCTGGACTCTCCGCCTCGACAAGCTCCGTCTCGAAGCCCGGCTCACCGACATGTCCAAGCACGTCGGCGTTTTCCCCGAGCAGGAACCGCACTGGCGCTGGCTCCACACCGAACTGAGCACCTTGCGGCGGGAAAATCCGCCCGAGGTCCTCAACCTCTTCGGTTACACCGGCGTGGCCACCCTCGTAGCCGCCGCCGCCGGAGCCCGAGTGACCCATGTTGACGCCTCCAAGCCCGCCCTTGCCTGGGCGCGCGAAAACCAGGAGCGCTCCGGCCTTGCCAACGCCCCCGTGCGCTGGCTCCTCGACGATGCCTTCAAATTCGTCGCCCGCGAAATCCGGCGCGGTCGGCGCTACGATGCCATCCTTCTCGACCCACCCAGTTTCGGGCGCGGTCCCAAGGGCGAGATTTGGAAAGTCGAGAGCCAGATCGCCGATCTCATGGAGCACCTGCGCTCCCTCCTTGATCCCGCGCGCGGACGCCTCGTTCTCACCCTCTACAATCTGGAGGCCTCGGCCCTCATGCTTGCCAACCTCGTCCGCAGCAAATTTTCTCCGGGCACCCTCACTTGTGGCGAACTCGCCCTGCGCGGAACAGCCCCCGACGCCCCCGCATTGCCCCTCTCCCTCTTCGCCCGCTGGAAAGGACCGCAGGCCTAACCCCCACCCATGCCGGGTGCCATCACGAAGTTTGTCAGGCGCTGCGGCTCCTTGAGTAGAAAGAGAATCCACAATCGAATGAGCACTGGGAACTTTTTTTAATGTTCTGAACATTACAGTATTGACAGAAGTTTGGCGGGTATTTGAATGGCATCATGAGCAGAAAATTTTGTAGGCGGCTGAAGTATCCACGGTTGGCTTGCCACCACCTTATTTCGAGGGTGGTGCAGAAAAGGCGGCTGATGGATGAGGAGGCGATGGAGGCGATGCGGCATATCATGCGCTCGCAGGCGGC
>JAFIGE010000171.1 GCA_020831585.1 Opitutales bacterium
CCGCCCAGAAAGTCCCCACCGTCCCGTGCTTCTGATTATACCACAGAGTAAACCGTGTCTTCACCTCCCGCATGAAGACCGAGACCTCGCCCATCCGCGCCTTCAGGCGTCGGCGGATGCCTTCGGCGGAGCTTCCATTTTTCCTTAGAATCACCTCCAAATCATCCGCATCCAGCCCCAGCGAAGCGCAACGCGTCCCCCCATAGAGCGCCCGAAACCGCCCCACCAGCCCCGCGTCGTCTAAATTCTCCGTCTCCTTCGGATCCAGCCGCACGAAGATGTGAAAGTGATTCGCCAAAAAGCAATAGGTCAGCACTTCCATCCCCGCAAACGCCGCCTGCGAGCGCATGATATGCCGCATCGCCTCCATAGCCTCCTCATCCATCAAACGCCTTTTCTGCACCACCCGCGAAATAAGGTGGTGGCAAGCCAACCGCGGATAACGTAACCGTCTGCAAAACCGCCTGCTCATGCTGCCACTCAAACACTTGGCTAGCGTCTGTCAATGCTGCAATGTTCAGAACATTTAAAAACCTCAAGTGGCTGGAGCGCCTGACAAGTTTGGTGATTACACCGGCTGACAAGACCCGCCGGGTTTTCACGTTGCCTTCCTCGTGCAAGCGGTTCGAGTTAGGAACCTTTCAACCATGACAACTGACAGCCTCCGCCTCCTCGAAAGCAACGCCGCCGCCATCTACAGCCGCGAAGAGCTGACTGAGCGCCTGAAAGAAAAGCGGTCGCTCCGCATCAAGCTCGGCGTCGATCCCACCCGCCCCGATCTGACCTTCGGGCACATGGTCGTTTTCAATAAACTGCGCCAGTTTCAGGACGCGGGCCACACCGCTGTGCTCATCATCGGCGACTTCACCACCCTCATCGGAGATCCCAGCGGGCGCTCTTCGACCCGCCCGGTTCTCACCAAAGAGGAGATCCGGGAAAACGCCCGCACCTACGTCGAACAGGCTTACCGCATCCTCGATGAATCCCGCACCGAGGTCCGCTTCAATAGCGAGTGGTTTGGCAGAATGGGGTTTGAAGACTGCCTCCAACTGGCTCGCCACATGACCGTGGCCCGGATGCTCGAACGGGACGACTTTTCCAAACGCTACCAGAACCAAACGCCCATCTCGCTCATCGAGTTTCTCTACCCGCTCGTGCAGGGCTATGATTCGCTGATGGTTCAAGCGGATGTCGAACTTGGGGGCACAGACCAAACTTTCAATTGCCTGGTCGCGCGACAAATCCAGAAGGACGCCGGCCAACGGGAGCAGATCGTCCTCACCCTCCCCTTGTTGGTGGGTACGGACGGGACCAAAAAGATGTCGAAGTCGCAGGACAACTACATCGCCTTCAACGACAGCCCTAAAGATATTTTCGGAAAAGTGATGTCGATTGGCGATGATCTCATGGAGACCTACTACCGCCTCCTTCTCCTCGCCGACGAAACAGAGATCGCCCGTGTAAAGAGCGGTCACCCCATGGCCGCAAAAAAGGAACTGGCCCGCCGCCTGACCGACCGCATCCATGGAAAAGGATGCGGGCAGCACGAACTCGAACAATTTGAGAAGGTCTTCTCAAGAAACGAAACGCCTGACGAGATGCCCGTGTTCTCCCATGCCGCCTTGGCCCTGGGCGAGCAAGCCCCACCCCTTCTCTCGATTGTCTCCGCCACCGGGCTCTTCGCGAGTAAGAAGGAGGTACGCCGTCTAATTGAACAAGGATCTCTGCGCATTGATGGAGCCCGCCAAAGTGATCCTTTCCTGCCCATGCAGCCGCCCGCCGCACCCCGCGTCATCCAAGTGGGGAAGCGGACATTTTTCCGGCTTGAAGGCTGATTTCCCGGCGACGCGCCCCTGTGGTCGGCCAGCTTCGGCGGCAGACCCCGCGACCCTCGGGGAAAGCTTGCCCCCTGGATAAGCGCCCCTCTTCATTGGAGGGCTTATGGCAATTTCGTTTCAACCACGCGAAACCCTTGAAGCCGCCCTCCGGGCAGCGGCAGTCCGCGTAGACGGTCTGGGGAGCGATTTCGATCCTTCGGTTCGCCCGTCCGACCCCCGCTTTGGAGACTTTCAGGCAAATGGGGTCTTGCCCCGCGCCAAAGAGTTGAAGGTGCCGCCGCGTCCCCTCGCCCAAGCCCTTCTCGACGCGGTCTTGGCTGACAACTCGCTCGACCCCGCCCACTTCGTCCTGGAATTGGCGGGCCCCGGTTTTCTGAACATCCGCCTGCAACCCGCCTTCCTGGATGCCTGGTTGACGAGTTTTCGGGATGAGAACAGCTTCCGCCGGGGCGCGCAAACGACTCTCGCCGGGCGGCGCATTGTCGTCGATTTTAGCTCCCCCAACACAGCCAAAGAAATGCATGTGGGGCATATCCGCTCAACCGTTATCGGAGAAGCGATTGCCCGCCTGCTCGAATTCTGCGGCGCGCAAACCGTGCGGGATAACCACATCGGGGATTGGGGCACGCAGTTTGGTATGCTCATCTGGGCCGTGAAGGAACGCGGATATGATCTTCACGGCGATCACGAAAACCCCATTGCTGACCTCGAAGCCCTCTACAAACACGGCCACGCTCACTACAAAAGCGACCCGGCCGCCGCTGAGGCCATGCGCGCGGAACTCGTCAAACTCCAGTCTGGCGATCCCGAAAACACAAAGATCTGGAAGGATATCTGGAACATCAGCTGGAAGGCCTTCGAAGTCATCTACAAGCGGCTTGGTATTCATTTCGATGAAGTCCTGGGCGAAAGCTTTTACCGCGATCAAGTCGCGGCAGTTTGCGCGGAACTCGAACAGTGTGGCCTGGCCGTGGAGAGCGAGGGTGCCCTTGTTGTTTTTCACCCCGACCACCCGCGTTTCGCCACACAGCCCTTCATCGTGCGCAAGGCCGACGGTGCCAGCAACTACGCCACAACCGATCTGGCAACGATTCTTTATCGCCTCGAACACTTCCGCGCCGACGAGATTCTCTACGTCGTCGACAGCCGCCAGAGCGACCACTTTGAGCAGCTCTTCCTGACCACCCACGCCTGGTTTGCCGCGACCAACCGGAAGGTGCCCGCCCTGCGGCACATCTCATTTGGAACCATTTTGGGAGAGGACCGGCGGCCCATTAAAACAAAGGAGGGTGGATCTGCCAAACTGCGCGCCCTGGTGAACGAAGCGGTCGAGCGGGCGCGGCGGGTGGTCGACGAGAAGAGCCCGGATCTGCCGCCGGAAGAACGCGCGACCATCGCGGAGGCGGTGGGCCTGGGGGCGGTGCGCTACGCCGACCTCTCGCAAAACCGTACCTCTGACTACATTTTCTGCTGGGAAAAGATGCTCGCTCTTGAGGGCAACACGGCCCCCTACCTTCTCTACGCTGTGGCCCGCCTGCACAGCATTTTCCGCAAAGCCGCAACCTCTCCGGATGGCGCATTCACCAACGCCGCCCCTCTCGAATCGGCGGCTGAATGCGCCCTTGCTCGAAAACTTGCCGCTTTTCCGGGAGCGCTGGAACAGATGTTGGCCGATTATCGCCCCCACGTCCTCTGCAGCTATCTCTTTGAGTTGGCCGGGGTCTTCAGCAGCTTCTACAATGCCGAAAAAGTCATTGTCGATGAAGAGCCGGTCCGCGAGCGACGTCTCCGCCTCTGCGCCCGGACGCTGCGCACGCTTGAAACCGGCCTCCATCTCCTCGGCCTCCGCACCCTCGAGCGCATGTGAATCCACTTCCCATTCCCCCAAGGCGGTGACCGCCCCGGCCCTCACATCGATCTGGCCGACGGACACGCTATGGCCTCAACGGTGATTCCACCTTGCTCAACTGGTTCTCTTTCCGGCGATTCAGCGGAAGAGGTTGTATTTGACGATGGCATAGATGGCGCGAAACGCATCCCGCCAACCGATTTTCTTCCCCTCCTCATAGGTCCGGCCATAATAGGGTATACCCACTTCAAAAATGCGCACCTTGAGCTTGGCGATCTTTGCCGTCAGCTCAGGCTCCACACCGAAGCGGTTTTCCTCGACCGTGATCTTATCGAGAACTGATTTCCGAAAAACCTTATAGCAGGTCTCCATGTCCGTGAGGTTGATATTCGTGAACATGTTCGAGGCGAGCGTGAGCAATCGGTTGGCCACCATGTGCCAAAAGTAGACCACGCGGTGCGGACCTCCACCCGCAAAACGGGAGCCAAAGACAACATCCGCCCGATCCTCAAGAATCGGTCTAAGCAGATTCGGAAACTCCTGCGGATCGTACTCCAAGTCAGCGTCCTGGATAATGATCACGTCACCCGTCACCGCCGCAAATCCCGTTCGCAAAGCCGCTCCTTTCCCTTGGTTGCGCTCATGCTCGAAAATGCGCAGTAGGCTCCATTCGTAGGTGTTCAGGACCTCTTGCGAACCATCCGTCGAAGCATCATTCACCACAATCACCTCGTGCAGGTTGACCGGTGCCTTGCGCACTGCATCCAGAAGCCGCCGAATGGTCGATTCTTCATTAAAGCATGGGATCACGACCGAAATTTTGCTGAGAGAATCCGTCACAGGGTTCCGGGCTGGAGCGAAAGGCGTATGGCTCATATAAGCGACGGAAACAAACGATCCCCCGTATAGTTGGCAATTCCCATTCGGCACAGGAGACCCGGAAAAAAGCCGCGTCCACCGGCGAAAGTCTCTTTGAATGCAAACTTGTCCCCGCCGGAGTCGCGCTGCATCGTCTGCCAACATGATACCGAAACGCATGCGCCCGGTCCGGTCGGCGGCCCGCGCCATCATCATCCACAACGGCAACCTCCTCGCCACGAAGATGCGCGACGGACGGGGGCTGTACTACATCTTGCCCGGGGGCGGTCAGGAACCGGGCGAATCCTTGGAAGAGACCCTTCGCCGGGAATGCCTGGAGGAAGTGGGGGTCGAGGTAACCGTCGGTCCCCTTCTCTATGTGCGCGAATACATTGGCAAGAATCATAATTTCTCGCCCAGCCACGAAGGTTTTCACCAGCTGGAACACGTTTTTTCCTGCAGCATCGCCGATCCGCACGCGGTCTGCGAGGGTACGCAGTGCGACATGCGTCAGGTGGGTATAGCCTGGTTGGCTCTGGGCAACCTGCAGGCCATCCGCTTTTACCCTGAGTCGATCAAACCCTTCTTCACACCCACGGGCATCGAGGTTCCGCGAATTTATCTGGGCGATTGCAACTGATCGGGGGCCGCCTCCATGTCGGCAAACGCCTCCGGCCAGATGCCCATGGCGAGAGAGCGATACGCCTGCGTCACGCGCGGGCCGGGGATACTCAGGGGATCGGGCTCGATGAGCACAATGCGTCCGGCCCGCACCGCTTCCAAGCGCCCCCACAGCCGGTGTCGGGGCAGCTCGGCGATTTCCCGTTGCCGGGCCATCCGTTCTGCTTCCGTGCGCCCGTTCTGCAGCAAAATCACGTAGGGCGGATCGGCCAGGAGGCTTTCGAAAGAAGGCACCCGGTAAGCCACGCCCGGGCCCGCCCCCACGTTGCGGGCGTTGGCCCGCGTGATGAGTTGACCGACCCACGAATCCTTGCCCGGTGTGAAACCCGGCGTCAGGCTTTGCTCAAAACCCGGCAGCAGCAGGACTGGTCGCGGCTCCTCCGTTCGCGGAATGCGTTCATCGACCTCCACCAACTCCGCCCGCAGTTGCGCGAGCAGGCGCGCTCCAAACGACGGCACGCCGGTCACCCGGGCGACCGTTGCGATATCGCTCAATACTTCGTCGAGCGTGCGGTGCGCCAGGGCCATGGCGACAATTCGCGGCGGTCGGTGCAGTTGTTCCAGCGTGGTCACGGCGGTGTGGTTCCAGGCAAGGACCAAATCAGGGGCGTATTGCAAAATGAGCTCCACATTCGGGCGATCCACACTCCCAATCACCGCGCCCGTCCCCGCAATGGCCCGCGCCCCCTCCGGATAATCGCAGTGCTCGGAAACCGCCATCAGGTGGTCGCCCATCCCCAAGGCAAAGACAATCTCCGTGATGCTCGGTGCGAGGGAAATGAAATGGCGCGGCTGCCGCTCAAACCGCACCTCGCGGCCATGCGCGTCCGACGCCACGAGCGGATAATAGCCGTCCGGGGCCGTCTGCGCATGCCACGGATGGGGTTCGCGGTCCCGGTTCGGGCGCGGGAGAACAAAGAGGATTCCACACCCCAAAAGAAAACCGATCCCAAACACCAACAACCGCTTCTTCATCGACATGACGGCCATCAAGGCAACCCGCCGCCGCCCCGGCAAGTCCCCATCACAAAATTATTGGCAGTTTGCTGCCAATAAGGCTTGCAGGAATCAAAAGCGCTGTTGGGAATGGCGGGGATGACAATTCTTGGAAAACGGTTGGGTGCCCGCAGGATCGGGGCCCTGTTGAGCGGTTGGGCGGTTGTATCCGGAGCGGTGAGCGTTCACGGGGCGACCACGATCGACTTTGGCGACCTCTCGCTCGGTGCGGAGAGCTTCTTTATCGGCGCGGACGGGTCCGGCGGATTCAACTCCGGAGGGGCGCACTTCCCGACGAACTACAACGCCGATTGGGGTTCCTGGGGTGGCTTCGCCTACAGCAACCGGAGCAGCAACGTGGTTGCGCCGGGGGACATCACGGCCGGACTCTTTTGGGCCTACCAATACCAAACGGCTCCCGGCGGTGCCTTCGCGGGCGACATTTTCGGCATTCACTACGCCGACGGCTCCACGCTCCAATTGCCCGCAGGCCTGGACCAGCCCCTCTCCATTCACCTGACCAACTCGCTCTACACCTGGGCCTCCATGACCTATGGCGACGCCTTTTCACGCCAATTCTCGGCGGCCAATGGTGACTTTTTTACCGTCCAGGTTTTCGGATACGACGATCAAGGTTTTGCCATCGGCTCGGTCGAGTTCGCCCTCGCGGACTTCCGTTCCGCCGACCCCACGGAGCACTTCATCGTCGATGAATGGATTGCCGTCGACCTGACCGCTCTCGGCAGCGGCGTGCGCGAGATCGGCTTCCAATTCGCCTCTGCGGACGTGGGCGGTTTTGGCATCAACACACCTCTCTATGTGGCCTTTGACCAACTCGTGGTCATCCCCGAACCCCGCACCACCACTCTCCTCAGCGGTCTGCTCGTCCTTTGCGTGGCGACCCTGCGCAAACGGTTGCGTGAGCCGAGGGCCTGAGTGAAGGCTGCCCGCCTCATCGGCCCGACCATCCTCGCCATGAGCTGGGCGGGTTCGGCGGCCCTTGCCACAGAAGCCGTTGTCGACCTGCCCGACCTCGCGGTGCGGGCGCTGCACTACCCGCTTCCGCTCGACGCCTATCCGGGAGTAGCCCGCCTCATCGGCCGAGCCGAAATCGAAGCGACGGCCTCAGCCAACGTGCAGGAACTCCTTGCCCGTGCGGGCGGCCTCGATTTCCGCAGCTTTTCCGGCTCACCAGCCGACGCCGAAATCCACTTGCGGGGTTTTGGCGAAGGCAGCGGCAGCCGCGTTCTCGTGCTCGTGGACGGTCTGCGCCTGAACCGTCCCGACATGGGCGGAATCAACTGGCTCCAGGTCCCCCTCTCGGCCGTCGAAAGGATTGAAGTCCTGCGCGGAGGCCAAGCCGTGATCTATGGTCACCAGGCCATCGGCGGGGTGGTCAAAATTTCGACCCGCGCGGCGAAACCGGGGGCGGAGAGTGGCGGTGAGCTGACCCTTGCGGGCGGCAGCGACGGCTTTTACCAGGGATCAGCCTTTACCATGGGCGGGACGTCCAGGGCCGCTTTTGCCGCATCGGTCGAAGCGCTCGGGGCCGATGGATTTCGGGACAACTCTGCTTATGCCGGGGGAAGCCTCTTCCTAACGACCTCGCGCAAGGTGGGCCACGACGGTATCATCCGCGCCGCCCTCACCTATACCGACTTCGATGCCGAGAGACCCGGTCCCCTCACGAGCGTGGGGTTTCCGGAGAACCCGCGCCGCTCAGTCGTCGACGACCAGAATTTCGGTGAATCGACACGCGCGCTCGGCCTCCACACCGATCTCCCTGCGGGCGACCACCGCTTCTCCGCCGATGCGGCCCTTCGCGAGCGCGAGCGCGGCTGGAACCTCAGCGGCACCCACGCCGACAACCGCAACCGCAGCGCCCAGCTCTCGCCCCGCTTCCACGCCAGCCTGCAAAGTCTCGACCTCGTCGGTGGGGCCGATCTCGAGCGCGAGGAACTCCGCGCCCACCTCTTCACCACGGCGCAGCGCGCCGCCCCGTTTGCCCGCGCCGACCTCCGGCGTTCCACGGTGGCGCTCTACGGGCATGGCCGTGTGCTCCTCACTTCCCGGATGGAGGCCTTCGCGGGCGCGCGGGCGGAGCACACGTCCTTGGATTTCCACTACGCCGCCGGTTCGCCCTTTCAAACCACCCCGATCCTTGAGCCACGCAGCGATGAACGGCGCGCCGATACCGGATATGCCGTCTCCTTCGGTTGGCTCGGTCGGGCGGAGCGCCTGCACATGCGGGCATGGGGGCGGATGGACCGCGTTTACCGCTACCCCCTCACGGATGAGATCGCCGCCTACCAGGGCTTTGCCCTCGGCCAAACCTTCAACACCAACCTCGCCCCCGAAGAGGGTTGGCAGCGCGAAGCGGGGTGGGCATGGGAACGGGGCGCGGCGGCCCTCAGCATCACCCTCTTTCAGATCGATTTGGAAAACGAAATCATCTACAACTTCCGCATCAACGAAAACACAAACTACCCGCGCACCCGCCGCCGCGGACTCGAAGTGGAGGCACGCGCCGAAACCGGCCCCCTCACCTGGGCCGGCACCTTCCACCACACCTCCGCACGCTATGGTGAAGGTGACTTTGCCGACCGACACATTTACCTCGTCCCCTCCTGGACCGCACGGGCAAGCGTCGTCTGGCAAGCCCACAAAAACCTCCGGCTGCGTCTGGACGGACGCCACAGCGCGCGCCAATTCGAGGGTAATGACTTTGCAAATACACGCGCGCCCCTGCCCGCCTCCACTGTTTTTGACGCCGGCTTTCACGGCTCCCTGCCCGCCGGCCTCCAGTGGCACCTTTCCGTAACCAATCTCTTCGACCGCGGCTACGCCAGCGTCAAATACCTCGGCGATTGGTATCCCGCCGACGGGCGCTCTTGGCGGGCGGGCCTCCGCATTCCTTTCTAAACCGTGAACTTATCATGAGACTGTCCCATTCCGTATCTTGTTTCCTCGTCCTCTTCCCGCTCATGGCCGCCGCCGTCGGCCCGTTTCCCGGAGCTGCCGGGCAACCCGGCTCCACCGCCATTGCCCGTAACTCCGGAGCTTTTGTGGCCTGGGCCGACCGCGTCGTGGAATTCCTTCCCGGTGAAGCGTTAAGCGAGGAATGGCGCGACACCAGCCGGGCGCTCGGTCCGGCGTCGGGGGAAATCATGGACGTCGTTGCTCTCGGCCGGGGCGGTTCCCTCACCCTCGGCATGGCTTTGCCCATCATTGACCGGCGCGGTCCAGACTTTGCCGTCTTCGGAAATGCCTTCAGCGACTTCTTTCTCGAACTGGCCTTTGTCGAAGTTTCGAGCGACGGGGTTCACTTTGTGCGCTTTCCCAATACCTCCCTGACTGCCGCCCCCATACCCGCCTTTGGTATCCTTGACCCCACCCAGGTTGACGGCTTTGCCGGAAAATACCGCGTCGGCTGGGGGGTGCCCTTCGACCTCGCCGACTTGCGCGGCTTGCCCGGAGCCGAACAGCTCGATTTCGAAAACGTGCGCTACGTCCGCCTTGTCGATGTCGTCGGGGGCATCAACCCTGCCGTGACCGCTCTCCCGCAAAGCACCGACAGCGCCGGTCGACCAATCTACGATCCCTTCCCTACCACCGGCTCGGCTGGCTTTGACCTCGACGGAGTGGGCGTCTTTCACCCCGCAGTGCGCATCGGAACGGATGCCCACGGGCTCTTCCTCGAATGGCGTCAAGCACCCGGCGATGGCGGCTTCCAGCTCCTTCGATCAAGCGACCTCCGTACCTGGACCCCCCCCCCCCCCCCCCCCCGCAGCACCCCCCCCCCCCCCCAACCCAGCCTGGGCGGGGGTGGGGGTAGGGGCGGTTAGCCCGCCTCCCCGGCCGCCCCCCCGCTCAGGCC
>JAFIGE010000172.1 GCA_020831585.1 Opitutales bacterium
GGTCGACGAAATGGCATGAGCGCTACCGTGCGCGGTTGTGCAGCCGGATGGGGCCGGGAAAGCGCGCTCGCCGGAGAGCCGACCGGAAGCCTTCCGGGGAGGCGGAGGGCGAGAATACGGGAAGCGCCGCTGTGGCCGAAGGACCCCGGCTTCTCTCGAAGATCCGCGCTTTCAGCGAGAGCTGGGTGGTGGGGTCGGTTGCGTGGGTGGAGAGCTTCTGCACGGCGAATGGCAGGCTGGGCTATCGGAAGGGAAGAAAGGCCAAACCGGTTGCGGAGGACGGCGGGGCCGATTTCACAAAGGTTGCAGCCGCCGCGCGACGACTCTGATCCTGCTTGGTCCGCTGCGGCGGGAGCGTCCCTAGGGACATCGGACGGAACCAGCGTGATTTCGCAGAAATTCGCCCGTTTCCCGGCCTCTCAACCCTGGCAGCAACTGTCGAGGAAGTCGTGCACCTCGTATTGGCGGAGTTTGCGGCGAAGGAAGTCGAGGGCGACATTCACGGCGCGTTCGCGCACGGCCCCCCGGCTACCGGCATGGAACACCTTTTGCGACCACACGCCGACGGGGCTGTGCAGACCCACGTAGACGGTGCCAGCGGGTTCGCGGCCGCCTTCCGGGCCGGCATAGCCTGTGATGCTGAGCGCGTAATCGGTCTCGAAGACCTCCGCCGAAGCGGTGGCCATGGCCACGGCGCACTCTGCGCTCACGGCACCATGCTGCTCCAGGATGCAACCGGGCACCCCGAGGAGGTTTTCCTTGATGTCGTTGCGGTAGCAGACGAGACCGCCGACAAAGACTTTGGAGGCTCCGGCCACATCGGTGAAGCGCGCGGCGAGGAGCCCGCCGGTACAAGACTCGGCGACGGAGAGGGTGCGGTTGAGGTTGCGCAGCTGACGCAAAATGATGGCTGCCATGGGGCAGTCGCCGTAGCCTGCAAAGCTATCGCCGAGGCGCTCGCAGCAGGCATGGGCGAGGCTTTTCATGTCATCCTCGGTGGTTTCGTCACCTGTGGCGGTGAGGCGCACATCGACGAGCCCGTTGTGCGCGCAATAGGCCACGCGCACCTTTCTGTCGAAGGGGGCGAGGATGGGGGCAAGATCCTGGGCAATCTGGCTTTCGCCCGCCCCGCTTGTGCGCAGCTGCGTGCAGAGGCGGGCACCGGTCGCCCAGCCCTTTTCGCGCAGGCGCGAAAGGACCTCGTTTTCAAACATGGGCTGCATCTCGTGCGTGGGGCCGGGGAGCACCACGAGGATGCGGCCATCGGCCTCGAGCCACTGGCCGGGCGCGGTGCCCTCCGGATTAGGAAGGACGGTGGCTCCCTCGAGGATGCGGCATTGGCGGAGGTTGTTTTCCGGTGTGGACCATCCGCGGCGTGCAAAGCGTTCGCGGATGGCTTCCTCGACAGCCGCATCCATGCGCATTCCGCGTCCAAGGGCGAGAGCGAGGGCATCCATCGTGAGATCGTCGGAGGTCGGACCGAGTCCGCCCGTGGTGATGACCAGATCGGCCCGTTCCCAGGCGCCGAGGAACCCGCTGCGGATGGCCTCGAGATCGTCGGGCAGCTCCTGATTACGCAGGAGGTCGAGGCCGTTGCGCGCGAGCATTTCCCCGAGATAAGTCAGGTGGGTGTTGACGCGGATTCCGGCGAGAAGCTCGTCACCAAGAGAGAGAAGTTCGACTTTTTTTTGAAGGGGCATTCAAGAAATAAAGCCGGTCGCAGCAGAGTGCCCGCCCGGACCCTGCTACAGAACTACAGCCTTTGGCCCGTGAAGCAAACGGCAGAACGAATATTTTCCGAAGGAATCTTGCTCCATCGGACACCTTGCGCCTTTTTCAGGTCATGTTCAATCGTCCCACACGTGTTTACCGTGCCTACATTTTCGATTGCGACGGCACCCTGGCAGATACCATGCCCCTGCATCACCGCGCCTGGAACCACGGCCTGGCACTGGCGGGCAGTGGATTCCAGCTCGATGCGGATGCCTTCATGCTTGTCGCGGGGATGGCGCTGGAGCAAACGGTGGCGCACTGGGAGCAGGTGCAAGGGGTGAAAATCGACGTGGCGGCGGTGGTGGAGGGGAAGGCAGCCTATTTCGAGGAGCGGCGGCATGAAATCACCGCGCTCGCGCCGGTGGTGGCCTGGGCGCGGGAACTCCACGAGGCGGGAAAGCCGCTCGCGGTGGCATCGGGGGGACGGCGGGACGACGTTTTTGACACGCTCGAAAGGCTGCACCTGCGGGAACTCTTTCCGGTCATCGTGACGGCCGACGATGTGCGCATGGCCAAACCGGCTCCCGATTTATTCCTGCTCGCGGCGGAGCGGCTGGGGGTGGCCCCGGGGGATTGCCTCGTCATCGAGGACAGCCCGCTGGGCGTGGAGGCGGCCAACACGGCGGGGATGGACAGCATTCTGCTCCCTTCCTTTGCGGAATTGGCCCGCCTGGCGGGTGCGGGGAAGGTTTGAGGAGAGTAGGGGGCCGATAACCGGCGGCTGATCACTCGATATTCTGGATCTGTTCGCGGATGCGTTCGATCTCGTTTTTCATCTCAATGATGCGGCGGGCGACCTCGATATTATTGGCCTTTGAACCGATCGTATTGACCTCGCGGTGGACTTCCTGGATGAGGAATTCGAGCTTTCGCCCGATGGGTTCGGAGCCGCTTTGACCGAGGCTTTCGCGGACCTGGGCAAAGTGGCTGGCGAGGCGGGTGAGTTCTTCCGCCACATCACAACGGTCGGCAAAGATGGCCACCTCCTTGAGGACTCGCTCGTCGCTCAATTCGAGTTCGAGGCCAGCCTGGCGCAGGCGGCTGAAGAGGAGTTCGCGGTAGCGGTCGACCGTTCCGGGGGCGATCTGACGGATTTCGTCGGTCAGGCGGATCAGCAGGTCGAGACGCCCGGCGAGGTCGGCGAGCAGGTGGGCACCTTCGCGTTCACGCATCGCCTCAAAGGCGGCGAAAGCTTCGCCATGGGCGGCCAAAACGGCCGCGCGCGCATCGTCGGGGGCGGGCAGGGTGCTGTCGGTTTTGTGAAGGGAGAGCACCTTCACGAGGGTCAGCGGATCGGGCGGCCACTGAGTGCCGAGGCGGGTAGCCAGCTCCCCGATGCGCGCAAGGCTGGCATCGACGGCAGCCTCATCCCAGGAAAGGGCACCTTTGGCGCTGGCTTGGTCGATCTGCATTTGCGTGTGGATCTTTCCCCGCTGCACCCGGGTGCGCAGGAGATCGGTGAGTTCGCGCTCAAAGACCTGCCATTCACGGGGAAGCGAGTAGGTCGTTTCAAATCCCCGCCGGTTGACGCTGTTGATTTCGATGGTGATCGTGAGATCGCCGCAGGCGGACGATCCGCGCCCGAATCCGGTCATGGATTTCAAGAGGCGGCCTCCCGTTCATTGAGAGCCTTTTGCACGCTGGCGACGTCTTTGTCGCCCCGACCGGAAAGGTTGATGCAGAGGATTTGCGAAGGGTCCATTTCCGGAGCACGTTTGATGGCATAGGCAATGGCGTGGGTCGACTCCAGCGCGGGCAGGATGCCCTCGGTGCGACAAAGGAACTGGAAAGCGTCGAGCACCTCATCGTCCTTGGCATAGCCGTAGTCGATGCGCCCGGCATCGCGGTAGTAGGCGTGCTCGGGACCGATGGCGGCATAGTCGAGACCGGCGGAGACAGAGTGGGTGAGCTCAATTTGCCCGTCGTCATCCTGAAGGATGTAAGTGCGGCAACCTTGGAGGACGCCCATGCGCCCCCCTTCGAAGCGCGCCGCGTGGTTACCGCGGGTGATGCCGTGGCCGCCGGCTTCCACGCCAACGAGGCGCACACCGGGATCATCCAGGAAGGGGTGAAAGAAGCCGATGGCGTTGCTACCCCCGCCCACACACGCCGCCATTTCGTCGGGCAGGCGACCCTCTTTTTCGAGGATCTGCCGACGGGTCTCCTCGCCAATGACGCGGTGAAAATCGCGCACCATCATGGGGAAGGGATGGGCCCCGAGGGCCGAACCGAGAATGTAATGGGTGTTGCGCGAGGAAGCGACCCAGTCGCGCATGGCCTCATTGACGGCATCCTTGAGGGTTCGCTGGCCGTTCTCCACGGCGCGCACCTCGGCTCCGCACAGGCGCATGCGGAAGACGTTGAGGGCCTGCCGCTCCATGTCCACCGCTCCCATGTAGACGACGCACTCCAGGCCGAATTTGGCGCAGGCCGCCGCCGTGGCGACCCCGTGCTGACCCGCTCCGGTCTCGGCGATGATGCGCGTCTTGCCGAGGCGCTTGGCCAGCAGGACCTGGCCGATGACGTTGTTGATCTTGTGGGCACCGGTGTGGAGAAGATCCTCACGTTTCAGGTAGATCTTCGCACCGCCGAGCTTGGCCGTCATCTGCTCGGCAAAATACAACTCGGTGGGACGTCCCGCGTAATGCCGCATATACCAGTCGAGTTCCTTTTCGTAGGCCGGGTCCTGGCGCGCGGCCGTATAAGCCTTTTCCAGGTCGAGCAGGGCGGTCATGAGCGTCTCCGGCACATACCGGCCGCCGTAGGGCCCGAAATGGCCGCCCGCATCGGGCAGGCGACCGGTGGTCGAAGGGGATTCCGTCATCAATGACATATATACACAAACTGTGCGGACTTGCGCGGCGGGGAAAGAAGAAAAAGAGGGGACGCCGCATCCACCCTGCTCGCACGAACGCAGGCCGCCCTTTTCGGATGGCGAGGTCGTTTTTGCTTGGCGGGGCTGGGCGGGTTGTGAAAGATAGAGAAGATGGATACCGATAATCGACCTGAGCGGGGGAGGGGTTCGTCCGGGATGGATCGTCGTCGCGCGCTCAAATGGCTTGCGGGCGGAGCGGGTGCGGTGGTCTTGGCGGGAGCGGGCGGCGGGTATGCCTACCGCCGGAGCATGCGCATTTCACGGCGCGAGGCTAACCATCTGCGGAACGCGCGCTTTGTCGTGGCGGGCGGCAGCATCGGGGGCCTCACGGTGGCGGCGCGCCTGCGGCGCAGTTTTCCGGGGGCCCGTGTGACCCTGATCGAGCCGAAGAAGGTGCACCATTATCAGCCCGGTTACACCCTGGTGGCGGCGGGCGTGTACGCGCGGGAGGATGTGCTCTTTGATCAGGCGGAGCTTCTGCCATCCGGCATCGAGTGGGTGCGGGAAGCGGTGGAGACCTTTGAGCCGGAGCGCAATCGCGTAATCCTGGCCTCCGGCAGTGCCGTCGAGTACGATTACCTCGTTGTGGCCCTGGGCGTGGAAGCGGACTGGGGTTCCACGGAGGGCTTGGCCGATGCGCTCAAGACGCCCTACGCGGGCAATATCTACGATCTCGATTCGGGGCAAAAATTCCGGCACCTCGTGCGCAATTTTGAGGGCGGCGAGGCCGTCTTCACATTTCCGCAGGGATTCGTGAAGTGCGGGGGCGCGCCGCAAAAGATCACTTGGCTGACGGAAGATTATCTGCGGTCGGCGGGCCTGCGGGACAACTGCCGGGTTCACTTTTGCAGTGCCCAGGCTTCGCTTTTTCCGGTCGTTCCGGTGATTGAGCGGGCAGTCACGCCGAAGATCGAGGCGCGGGGCATCGAAAACCATTTCCGCGAGGTGCTGCGGGCCGTCGATGTATCCACGCGCACCGCCATTTTCGAGAAAATGGGGGAGGATGGTTCACGCGGGGAGATCCGGCGGTCCTATGATCTTTTGCACCCGATGCCGCGTTTTCGCACGCCCCGAGCACTGCGGGAAAGCGTGCTCACGGCCGAGGGCCTCGGCGGGCAGCTCGAAATCGACCGCCACACCCTCGTTCACAAGCGCTTTCCCAACATTTTTGGCGTGGGCGATTGCGCCGCCACGGGAGCCCCGAAGACCGCCGCGACGATCCGCAAACAAGCGCCGGTTGTCGTGGAAAACCTGCTCGATACGGCCCTTGGGCGTCCGCCGTCACGGGCTTACGACGGCACATCGGGTTGTCCGTTGCTCACGCGGTATGGCCGCTGCATGATGTTTGAATTCGATTTCGAAGGGAACCTCGTGAACGAGTGGCTCTACCAATCGACCCGCGAAACACGCGTCTGGTGGCAGTTCAAGGTGCATGGCCTCAAGCGGCTTTACCGGCACGTCATGATACCGGGCTGGGTTTGACGCGGCGCAGACGCACGCGCGGGCCGAAGGACTGACCCGGGCGGCAGGCAAAAATCCTCCGGATTCCGGATTGCCGGAGGCCGCGAAAGCTTGTCGGATGTCGGGTGTTATGGATTCCCGCATTTATCAAACCATCCCGCACCGTCCACCGTTTCTCTTCGTCGACGAAATTATCGAAGTCACCGAGACCCAGGCGCGCGCCCGTCGCTTTATCGATCCCCAGGAAGCGTATTTTGCCGGACACTATCCGGGCAATCCCATCATGCCCGGCGTGCTCCTTTGTGAAGCGGTCTTTCAAACAGCTGCCGTTTATATGACGGAACGCTTGCAGCGCGAGGCTGCGGGCGAATCCCAGACGGCGCAACGCACACCCGTGCTGGCGCGCATTCAGGACGCCCGCTTCAAGAGCCTGGTCAAACCCGGCGACACGGTAGACATCGAAGCGACCTACAAAGAAGCCATCGGCCAGTTTCACTTCATGAAAGGCCGCATCCTGCGCGAAGGCAAAATGGTCATGTCGGTGGAGTTCGCCCTCGCCATGGTCGCCGAACCCCCAAAGGCTGCACAATAAATATTATGTCTAATTCTAAAAAGTGAGACCGGCTGGTTTTGTCTTGCTTGCAACGTGTCCCCTGCGGATCAACCAGCGGGCTCGACAGTGCCGCCGATCCTGTGCTCATAGAAAGCCCAGAACGGCGTGCCTCCCGTCAACGCCTTCGAGACGATCAAAAGAATTACCCAAGGCGCAGCAATCGTCTACGGAATGTGGGCTCCAAAGTCACCCCCGTTGACGGTTTCCGGATACAGCAAATGGCCTATCAAGGCGGCCGCCGCCGTTTTTGGTGAGAATGTTTCCGAGGGCGTCGTAGGTGAGGTCGTCGGTGCCGCCTTGGGCACTGGCGTTGAGGGCGGTGCGGCGGAGGCGGTTGAGGTTGTCGTAGCGGAAGGTCTCGTATTGGCCCTGGAAGTGGTCTTCGCGTTTGGTGAGGTTGCCGAGCGCGTCGAACTCAAAAGACATGTGGTGGAAGTCGGTCGACAGGAAGCGGCTGCGCACGGATTCGAGGGTCTGGCGGGTTGCGTGGAAGGTGTGGTTGGTGACTTCGCCGTTGCCATTGGTGAACTGGGTGACGCGGCCGCGGAAATCGTAGACAAGGTTGCTCAACCAGACGTGACCCTGGGAATCGCTCACTTGGGTGACGAAGCCGTAGTCGGGGGCAGACATCAGGTGATACCTTTTCCCCTGCCCTCCCTCCAACGAAAGGTTCAATCGATGACGATGAGTGAAACGTTTCACTTCATGGAGATTTCGTGCGGTCCACCCTTCAAAACGTCAACATTTTTTGTGGATGTCTTGTTTTTCCGTCGAAGGTGAAGGACATGTCGTGGAAATCGGTCGACAGGAAGCGGCTGCGCACGGATTCGAGGGTCTGGCGGGTTGCGTGGAAGGTGTGGTTGGTGACTTCGCCGTTGCCGTTGGTGAATTGGGTGACGCGGCCGCGGTAATCGTAGAGGGGGTTGCTCCACCAGACGTGGCCCTGGGAATCGCTCACCTGGGTGACGAAGCCGTCGTCGTGGGCAGACATGAGGTGATACATTCTCCCCTACCCTCCTTCCAGCGAAAGGTTCAATCGATGACGGGCAGTGAAACGTTCTGTCTCATGGAGCCTTTGGATACTGCACACCTTTAAACGTCAACAATTTTTTGAATGTCTTGTATTTTTTGTTTTTTCTGGATGCTGTCTCTTTTCAATTTGAGCGAAATTAGTTACAATTCTGATTTTTCCCCAAGAAAGATTCTTCTCCCGGACTCAATTAGCACATCTATCCTTTCTTTTCTGGGATTTCGAAGTTCATTCACATCGATAATTCTCTCTTTCAAAGCGAAAAACTCTGCTTCCGCCCAATCTAAATCGGCAATTGGAGCTCGGATAATAATTGGTCCTGTCCAACTTCCCATCAACAGATCACTCCCGGAAATCGAAACCTCAGCATAGATAAACTGGTAGCCGTCAAGGAGGAACGAAGCGGCAATCTTGATCCAGATTCCATCTGGCTCTACGGATGGAATTTGGAGAAATATTGATTCGATTTGACTATTGAATGAGAGCCCTTGCTTCCGCAGAGCATTCGCAGTGTTAGAACTAAAAATATGAAAAATAATTATAACAGCAAAAAATGTTTTTATGGTTCTTTTCATGGTTCAATAGTTAAAGCCTCCTCGTTGGTTGATTCTGCGAATTTCTTGAATATCTCTCCCCCAAACACGTCCGTTTGGACTTGCCATGATATTTCCCTCGAAGCCAGCGTATGGTCTATTTGTGGAAATGTCATATTGATCTGGAAGCCCTAGAATATGTCCAAATTCATGAGCCGCACCCCACTTATCCAGACTAGAAAACCATTGCCCGTGTTGCGATCTTCCTGTGCTGCGAATCACTAGCGTTGATATAGCGTAATCTGCACTTTGATCAATGACGACGCGTGTCCGTACCTTAACTCCGTCAAAAACTCCAGACCAGTAGTCTTCAATTCCCAACACCCATCGATAGATTACACTTTCGTTATCGAAGGGCCGACCACCCTCAAGAAAAAAAGAAAGAGTAGCCTGAATATAAGTAACCCCATCCTCGGTCACAACTGAGACCCCACGATTCGGAACAGTCGGAAACCGATCTGGGTGCATTCGTTCCTCATCGGCTCGAGTAAAACGCCCTCCTCTTCCGTGTTCTCGCTTGATTTGCTCTGATGCAATACTATTGAAGACATGCCCAAATGCTCCCGTAATGGCTCCGTTGGCGAACTTTCCGCCGCCGATGGAGGAAACGGTGCCGCCGACGACGGCGTGGGCGATGACTTGGCCGGAGTATTCGCCGGGAACGTTGTCCCCAATCCAGCCACCCGCCGCTTTGGATATTCCGGCGGAGGCGAATCCCACGGCGAAACGGCCTCCTTGCATTTCCGACATGCTGCCGCCGGTTATGCCGTGGGCAAGCACTTTGAACTCAATGTTCCAGTTTGCGCTGAGCGCTCCAATCGACGAAAAGGCCAGTCCGCCCAAGGCCCCCCACATGGCCCCCTGCGCCCCTCCCGTGATGGCACCGGCGGCTGCACCAACCAAAGTTGAGCCAAAGATATGGGCGGCACTCCCCGCCGCAAGGCCCAATCCTCCCGATCCAAGGGAAGCGAGCATATACCATTGCCCGAAGGCCACGAGGGCGATGGAGAGGATGGGCTTCCAATACTGCTTCACAAACCGCGCGACGCTGCGGAAGAGCTTTTTGAAGAAATACCCGCTGGGGTCGGTGTAGCTGAGGGGGTTGTTGAGGACGTAGCCGTAGCGGTTGTAGTTTTGCAGGTCGCCGGGGGACTGCACGAAGGGATCGGGGGAGACTTGTCCTTGCGAAGCGCTTGCGCGAAGGAGGAGGAAGCGGCCGCTGAAGGGGTCGTAGATGCGCCCGTTGTTCGCCGCCCCGCCCAGAGGGCGCCCGGTGCGCCTCACCCTTCGCTGCGCTCAGGGCTTCGCCATCTACGCGCTGCCGCGCTCCGTCATGTGCACGAGGCCGAGGTGCCGGAGCATTTGTTCGCGCCGCCGCCCGGAGGGCACCCGGCGAACGCTCACCCTCCGCTTCGCTCCGGGCTTCGCCATCTACGCGCTGCCGCGCTCCGTCATGTCCGGTGAAGCCGCGGTGGACGGCGACGTGGCCGAGTTCGGCGGGGGGCGTGCCCGTCCAAGTGACGGGGTCGCGCTCGTGGCCCCAGGCGTCGTAGGCGTAGCGCTGGATGGCGGGCTCGGGACCGAAATAGGCGGAAAAGGTGTTGGTCATCCACGAGCCTGATTTCAGCCTTCCCCTCCACCGCCTCTTCCACCAGTTT
>JAFIGE010000173.1 GCA_020831585.1 Opitutales bacterium
TGGTGGCGGCGTATATCGATTTGAATCCGGTGCGGGCGGGGCTGGTGGAGGACGCGGGCGACTATGCTTTCAGTGGTTTTGGGGAGGCCTGCGCGGGTGGCTCGGCGGCGCGGCGGGGGATCGCCCGGATCGAGGGCAAGCCGACCTGGACGACGAAATGGCACGAGCGCTACCGCGCGCGGTTGTGCAGCCGGATGGGTTCGGGGATGGGGCCGGGAATGCGGCCTCTTCGGAGAGACCAGAGGAGCGCAGAAGGCTGTGCGACGAAGGAGACAAAGGTGCCCCCAGCGGGTCTGCCGGAAGAATCGGCGCTGCTCTCAAAGATCCGCGCCTTCAGTGAGAGCTGGGTGGTGGGCTCGGTCGTCTGGGCGGAAAGCTTCTGCGCAGCCAATGGCTGGCTCGGCTTTCGAAGGGCAAGGAAGCCCCAACCGCTCGTGGAGGACGGCGGTGCCGACTTCGCGATGGTCGCGACCGTGGTGAAACGCCAATAAAAAAGGTGGCAGCCTTTGTGATTACGCCCGCATGAATGCGCCGGCCGCGAGAGCCAGAACTCCCAGTATCCACGGGGTTACAATAGATCTGAAAAGATGTTCAGACCGACAAGAATCAAGTAAACAGCGAGAGCCAAGTCGGCCATGATCAGACGTTGACAGCCGCACATGAGACACAACGACCAGTAACGCATCAAAGCCAAAGGCTCAGGACTCCTCACTTCGGTGAAGCTATCTGGACACTTTTTGGATACGCATCGCGATTTATCATTTCGCTGCGTGGAGGGAATCTTCCGTAGCAGGGTGGCCATTTTGACCCCGTGCTCTGCGGTGTGGGAAAGGCGAAGGTCGCGGAGATTCACGCACCGCCCTGAAAAGCCGCAGGCGCAACGCGCTGACCCAAGATGGGATCGCGCTACGGGGCGAGCAGGCCGCAAAATGAAGCAATCGAGTCGAACGTAACTTCGCAAGGCGGAGCGCCAGCACATAATCGAGTCCGATGGCAAACCGCTCACAAAGAGCGCCTTCGGGAATGTTTTCGAAATGCCCAACAGGAGGCGGATCAAGAGTCCAAAGGCTTGAACCCAGACTTCCCACAGAAGCCCTGAACGGGCTATTTCTTCTTGGATGCTGGGCTGGTGGCAGGTTTCTTGCTGTCAATTAGCCGCTGTTTTTCCTTTGCTGCGGCTTCGGATCGTCCCTGCTTCTGGTTCTGGTTCTTCTGCTTGGATTTTGGTGATTTGTCGCCCATTGCCTTTAAGGATTTGTGGTTATTGACACGTTCTCCAAGGGATGGAATCAACGGAAGCTGGATGCGCGGTGCGCGAACGTGAGACCTCATTTATTCCCAATGGCAGTCGCCGGGTCGACAAAAATCGCGGCATACCGGAAGTTTCCTTGTATCGAACCTCAGTCCCCGGTGGCGGTTCATTGTTATCATCGATATTACGGAGGGTTTTGCGGTCCAGGGTATTGCCGGCTTCGGTCAGGTAGGTCAGGCAGATGCGCTGGAAGGCCTGCTGGTCGGGGGCGTTGCGGAGGCGATGAGGGCGCGGAGGCCCTTTCCTTCACGCGCAAGCTGCGCAGCTGGGGAATGCGCAGACCGCGGCCTCTTCGCGCCGGGACACTCGAACGTTCGCTCCCTGCGTTTTGCCACGGGGTGCGCTCAGGACTCTCGATCCGCCGTGTTTCCCGAAATCATCAGAGACTCCCAAGCCGCTTGAACGCGGGGGAGATCCGCAAGCATCATCGCTTTGTTTTCCTGACCGGCGTAGTGAACGATATGGGCCTGCAAACGCTTCCCGGGATCTGACCATTGATCAGCAAAGACCGGTAGAAGGTTGTAGGCGGGCGGTAAAATCGCTTTGGGAATCCCCGCACGCGCCACGCGAAAGTTAAGCGTGGTCTGGTCCGGCCAACGACCCTTCGCCAGATCCCGCCGGTCAAAGCGAAACAACTCCCGGTGGGCACGGGAGAGCACAAGCATCCCGGCATTGAAAAACCCCCCGCTCCAGTTTGGCACCGGACCCAGGCGTCTTTGGGCCTTCATCATTTCCTCATGGCGCTTCCAGGCATCCGGCCCGACATCTTCATGCACACAGCCGAGTGCTTCGGGCGACACCTCCGCAAGCACATCCGGGCAGTGCGGCAACAGGAGAATGTCGCTGTCGAGATAAAGAATCCGGTCATACAACGCGAGCAGCTCAAAAATCTGAAACTTTTCGAGATGGAGGGCGAAGCGCCGCCGGAAAAGAAAAGGCGAATACCGGATCTTCCGCTCGCTGATAGTGACAAACTCCAAACCATGCCGCCGGCAGTAGCGGCGGAAAATCCCGTGCGCACCAGCAAAGCCCGCCGGGTCACCGATGCTCATCGTAACCAGCGCCCGACGACTGCCACTCTGCACTTCTTGCGCCATCCACAGGCACCCTTCACCGGTCGGGCTAACGGTTCAACCGAATTCGACCTGCACTTTTTTTGCATAAAGGCTTTACAGGCCGAGGGCACTCCGCATTCTCTACCCCTTTTCAAGTTACAATCATGGGAAACCTTCGCAAGAAACGCCGTCGTAAAATCTCTCAGCACAAGCGGAAGAAGCGCTCACGCGCGAACCGCCATAAAAAGCGCACCTGGGGTTGAACCCTTTTTCTCTTTCTTCCTTTCCGGAATGAAGAAGGGCCGTCTCTTATCGAGACGGCCCTTTCTTTTAAGTCGACAATTGTCTTCAGTCTCAGGTGGTCGGCACTTCGGCGATCGTCTTGAGCACCCGGGAAGCGATCTGATAGGGGTCCCCTTGGGAGTTCGGGCGACGGTCTTCCAAATAGCCTTTGTAGTCGTTTTTCACAAAGCTGTGCGGCACGCGGATGGAGGCCCCGCGGTCAGCCACGCCCCAGTTGAACTTGTCGATCGACTGGGTTTCGTGGAGGCCGGTGAGGCGCAGGTGGTTGTCCGGACCGTAGGCGGCAATGTGCTCGTCCTTGTTCTTCTCGAAAGCATCCATGAGCTTGAGGAAGTATTCTTTGCCACCCACTTCACGCAAGTGCTTCGTGGAGAAGTTGCAGTGCATGCCGGAGCCGTTCCAGTCGCCGAGGAAGGGCTTGCAGTGCCATTCCACATCGATCTCGTATTGCTCGCAAAGACGCAGGAGGATGTAGCGGGCCACCCAGATATCGTCGGCACACTTGGCCGAACCCTTGGCAAAAATTTGGAATTCCCACTGCCCCTTGGCCACTTCGGCGTTGATGCCCTCGTGGTTGATGCCGGCGGCTAAACAGAGATCGAGGTGCTTCTCCACGATTTCGCGGGCCACCTTGCCCACATTGCGGAAGCCCACACCCGTGTAGTATTCACCCTGGGGAGCCGGATAGCCCACCTCCGGCCAGCCGAGCGGGCGGCCATTCTTTTGGAAAAGGAAGTATTCCTGCTCGAAGCCGAACCAGGCATCGGGATCGTCCACGATGGTCGCCCGCATGTTCGAGGGGTGCGGTGTCTCGCCGTCGGGCATTATCACCTCGCACAGCACAATGAAGGCATCATCGCCCCGGAAAGCGTCCGGATAGAGGCCAACCGGCTTGAGAAAGCAATCCGAGCTACCCCCGTCGGCTTGCTTGGTGGAACTTCCGTCAAAGCCCCACATCGGGCAATCATCGACAGATTTCGGGGCCTCGGAGGCGAGGCGGGTCTTTCCGCGCAGGTTTGGGACGGGCGTGTAGCCGTCGAGCCAAATATATTCGAGTTTGTATTTAGGCATGATGGTGTTTTTTCTTTAGGGTTTAAGTTGACCTCCACCGGAGCAAACCAGATCAACCGCTGGAAGAGGCACAAACCTTCGCAACAGCAAGCAAGGCTCGTGCCATTTTCAAGCTAATTTCCCGTTTCACCCGAAAGAAAATCTCCACGCATTCACCGGACATTTGGAATCATGCATGAAGTGAAAGAAACCCAGCGCGCCACCGTCCACATCGGTTACGATGGCCGTGTGCACAAGACCTTCAAAGGCCCGCTCGCCCGCGAACGCTTCGAAAACGAACGACGCATCCTGCACTACCTGGAAAAGGTGGGCTGCCCGTTTGTTCCGCGCGTCCTCTCCGAGGATGCGGAGAAGCTCTACCTCGTGACGACCAACTGCGGTTCCCCGGCACCGCACATCAGCTCAAAAAAAGTGGAAAACCTTTTTGCCGAACTGGAGCAATACGGCGTGGTGCACAACGACCCCTTTCCGCGCAACGTGACCTACCGGCACCAGGATGGGCGCTTCTGTCTCATCGACTTCGAATTTGCCACCCTCAGCGAAACGGGTGAGGGCCTGACTCTGGAGCAAGCAAAAGACGCCCTCCCCGACGCCGCCAGCCGCCTCGAGGAGTATCATCGCCTCATGGAGGAGCGGAACCGCGAAGGAGCCGGTTCCTGAAGCACCCTGTCTCTTTTTGATCAACCGACTATGAAAAAAGAACCCAACGGCAACGATCTGCGTTTGCGGTGGTGGGGCATGACCCATGTGGGGCGCTTCCGAAAGAACAACGAGGATGCCTTTCTTGCGGTCGTATTCGATGCCGCCCAAGTGAATTACCTCGGAAAAACCGGTGAGGCGGATTTCACGGTCGGCGACTTCGTTTTTGCCGTGAGCGACGGGATGGGTGGAGCAAACGCCGGGGAATTTGCCAGCCGCATCGCCGTGGACAAAATCACCGAACTTCTTCCGCGCAGTTTCCGCCTCGCCCAGCGCGGGATGCACGCGGGCAAGGCGGATGTCGTGCATGAACTCTTCCCGCGCATTCACGACGAAATCCAGGAAATGAGCCGGAACTACGAAGAGGTCCGGGGCATGGGAGCCACCCTCAGCCTCGCCTGGTTCTCGCCCAACTGGATGTTTTTTGGCCACGTCGGCGACAGCCGTATCTACTACCTGCCCAAAGACGGCGGCCTGAAGCAGCTCACCGAGGACCACACCCCCGCCGGTCGCCTTTTCCGCAAGGGCAAGCTCAACGAGCGCGAGGCCCGCAACCACCCGCAGAAAAACCAGCTGGAACAGGTCCTCGGGGCCAACGCAAAGGAGGTCGAACCGCAGGTGGGTTCGGTGGGCTACGAACCCGGCGACCGCTTTCTCATCTGCAGCGATGGCCTCTGCGACGGTTTGTGGGACAACGGCATCCAAAAAGTCATTCGCACCCCCATGCCCTGGCTCACCAAATACGAACCCGCCGAAGCCCTCATCCGCGAAAGCCTCTCCGAATCCGGGCGAGACAACCTCACCGCCGTCGTCATCGAAGTCCTCCCGCCCAAAGATTGAAGGGCATCTTTCCGTTTATTCCGTGGTCAATCTTCAATGCCACAGACCCGGACACTTCCTTACGCACCCAGCCGTTATTTCCAAAGCCGTCAACCGGTTCGCGCTCTCCTCTTGACAACCAACCAACCATCTGGTTGGTTCGAAACGTGAAAACCATTGGCATTTTTGAGGCGAAAACCACCTTGCCCTCCGTATGTGCCGAGATTGCGCGCACGGGCGAGCCGGTTTTGGTCAGCCGCCGGGGCAAGCCTTTTGTCATGATCAGCCCGCCGCCGCCGTCGGTCCTCAACGAAAGGCCGGATATCCATACGGCTTGGAAAGCGTGGGAGGAGCCGGAAGGAGAAGGCGATTTCCCGGATGTCGGGCGGATGCGGCAGGATCGGCGGGAAAGTCCTTTCGCCCACGACTGATGCGCTACCTGCTTGATACCAGCGTCTTCAGTCAGCCCTTGCGTCGCCAACCGGTGGAAGCCGCTCTCTTGCGCTGGAAGGCGGCGGGAGATGCGGGCTGTGGGGTGTCGATTGTCACCGTGGCGGAAGTGGAGTTTGGGCTCGCTCTTGAGGACGCTCCCCGGCGTCGGGAAAAATACCGTGCCCTTCTCGAGAACCGCCTCACCGTCCTCCCCGCGGATGAAGCCGTGTGGCATGCCTTTGCCCGCATGAAAGCCCGTCAGCACAGTGCCGGGCAGCAGGTTGCCGACCTCGATCTCCTCATCGCCGCCACCGCCGCCGTCAACCAGATGACCGTCGCGACCCTCAACACGGCCGACTTCTCCCGCATCGAAGGCATCGCCTGGGAGAATTGGGCCGCATCGGGCGTTTCGGTCTGACCGGCACCCCGTCAACGAGGTCCAATAAGCCGACGCTCCATTTCGCCGGTCCGTGAAAATTCGTGAAAACCACCGCTGCGCGGACTACGGAAAAGGCGGATCATCGCGGAACCTACAGACCGCACCCCACCTGAGCCGTACGCCCGAGCATAAGTTCCGCTTCCTTCCGCTCTTTCCGTGGTCAATCCCCCGGGCCGACCACTGAGCCCAGGGTCTCAATCTCCTTGTAAGGTCTGAACCCGCAAACCTTCCATCGCACCGAAGTGACGAAGATTCCGGGTCACCAAAGGAAGTCCGCAATCGATCGCGGTGGCTGCAATCCAGAGATCATTTTGCCCAACCTGCCGGTAAACACCCGGTGCACCGGTCTGCAACTCCGCACATAGTCGGGCATAGGCCGCAACCACCGGGGTAGGATCGTTCACCGGAATGCCCAGCTCCAGAAACCGTTCCACCTCCCCCAGATCGTGCCCGGCTCGGCGCGCACCGTGGAAAAATTCGCCCCGCACAACCCATGGGATGCCGATCACGGCAGAAGCGCGTTCCGCCGCAAACTCCACCGCCCACTCTTGCCGACGCCATAGACCGATCAGAAAACTCGTGTCGGCGATCAGCTCCATGGGTCGTGCTTTTGGACATTTCGTGCCTCCACACTGGATTGAAGCAAGGCATCCTGGGCCTCGCTCCCTACCCCGCGCCGCTGCGTAAAGTCGGCCAAGGCACCCAGGGTGCCCGCCTCCGGCACAATCCGCTTCACCACCTTGGAAAAGCTGTCACCCTTCCCCCGCTTCCAACTCCGCAGCCGCCGGTAAGCTTCCTCATCAAGCGTTATCGTTTTCATGCACACAGTTCATGCATGCACGAGAATTGCGTCAAGCCGTTGCCACAACCGATCCCATTCCGGGAACCCAAAACCATGAAGAGCATCGACTCCATGGATGTAAGCCCATGTGGAAGCGGCGTCCCCCGCCGCTTTGTCGCGTGGTCGCCTCTACCCCCCCCCGCGGAGAAGAACCAAAAAATCAGATCCGCTTCCTGCCCCATCCTCGCGGCAAGCGCGTCGCATCTGCCAATCGGCTCCAACGAGTTCATGGCCGCTTGACGCAAGGGAGGGTCGCCGACATAAATACTCCCCCATGACAACGGGCACGCGCGAAACCGTTCTCCAACAGACCGAGGAAGCCATCCGCGAGGCCGCTGCCCGCTACCTCCCGCACGCCCGCCTGGTCCTCTTCGGTTCGCGGGCAACGGGCCGCGCCAGCCGCCGCAGCGATTTTGACCTTGCGGTGATTCCCGGACCCCACTTTTCCTCACAGGAACTGATCCGCTTCCGCGAGGCCCTTGAGGAATCTCCCGCCATCATCCACCCCATCGACATTCTCGACATCCGCGACGCTTCCCCGGAGCTGCAACAGAAAATCAAGGAGGAAGGCATCGTATGGAAAAGCTAGCGACCGCCCACAAAGCCCTCGAAAGCCTCGAAGCCGTCCTGGAGGAACCCGCTTCTATCCTTGTGCGCGACGCCACCATCCAACGCTTCGAATACACCAGCGAGGCGCTCTGGAAGGCCGCGCGGGAGTGGCTCCGGCAAGTCGAGTTGATCGAAGAATACCATCCACGCGGTTGCTACCGCGCCCTCTTCCGCATTGGTCGAATCGACGAAACCCTCGCCGCCGCCCTACTGGAGTCCGTCGAAGACCGCAACCGCACCTCCCACGCCTACATCGAAGCCGTCGCGATAGCCGTCTTCGAACGCATCCCCCAACATGCCGCCAACTTCCGCCGTCTCCTCGAAAGCCTGGAAACCGGGGCAGACCGGCGTGACGCAGTCCCCCAAGCGTAGAGGCGGCATCCTGCCGCTTGCCCGGCGATGGGAATAGCGCCAAGATAGCCCTTCCACGGCTCACAAGCGTGGACACGGCGGCCCGCCGCTTCCGCAATGTGAAACGGGCCACCCTTCGGAGCAGGGACGACAAAGCCCCTTGACACGGAATTCCTATAGGATTCTATAGGAATTATGAGCACGCTCTCGTTTCATGTGGATCCCTCACTCGAAAAGCGCATCCGATCCGCCGCGCGCCAGCGTGGGGTACCCCTTTCCCGCTTTCTTAAAGAGTCCGTCGAGCAATCACTCGGTGGACAGCCCCGGAAAGGCGCGGAGCTTCGCGGTATCGTTTCCGGGAGGAGCCGGCTCCGCCCGGAAGACGCCGCTTTGCCTCCATGGAACGAGACCCTTCCGCGGCATCCATGACCTATCTGCTCGACACCCACACCCTATGGCACCATGCGTCCGGCGGCGATGAACTCAGCCCGCAGGCGGCAGCCCGGATCAATGAAGCCGCTGTAACAGACCTCTGCGTTCTCGACATTTCCCTCTACGAACTCGCGCGGCACATGGCCATGGGCCGGATTGAAGTCGAGGATCCGCTGGAAACCCTCACGGTTATCGAAGACAACTACCCCATTCTCCGAAGCAACGCCGCCATTGCCTGGAAATCCGCCTCCATGGACTGGCCCAAACAAAACGGCAAAGGGCAGCACCTCGACCCCGCCGACCGGGCCATTTTCGCCGCCGCCTTGCTTTTCCAACTGACCGTCGTCTCCGCCGATAAAGAAATGCACCACCACGGCCCTGCGGCGGGCGTCAGCTTACTTTGGTAACGGGACCTTTCCTTGCAGCCCCTCCAACTCCCGGAGCGAGGAAAACCATATTGGTCGGAATCCATTCTCTAAAAGAACCACTTCCGGCCCCATCCTCGCGGCAAGATGCCGCCTTCACACGGGAACCCCATCCATGTCATCCCGAAATCCAAAGTTCAAACCCCCGAGCCCGAGTTCCGCATCCCTCTGCGTGTGCAATCCATGGTTTACCGTCTTTATCAGCCTATACGCTTGCATGGAAAACGCTTCCGGAGATTATTTGGCCCATGAAGATTACTTTGGACATCCCTGACGCCTCTCTTTCGATCACCAAAGAGCGCCCTGCGGAATTTGCCCAATCTTTGCGCATCGCTGCCGCCGTGAAGTGGTATGAACTCGGAAGGATTTCCCAGTCGAAAGCGGCTGAGTTGATTGGCTGCAGCCGCGTTGAGCTCTTCAATCACCTCCGGCAATACGGCGTCCCGCTGCTTCAAGTGACCGCTAACGACCTTGAGGAAGAACTGGCCGACTCCAGAATATGAAAGGTTGGGTCTTTAATGCCTCCCCCCTGATTCTTCTCGGCAAAATCAACCAACTTCGCCTCATCGAAGTTCTTTCTCCGGATTTCCGCATACCTTTACCCGTTGTTGAAGAAATCGGCGCAGGCCCGCCCAGTGACCCAAATCACAATCGGTCATAAACTGCGCTTTGGAGTTGGCCGGCGAGTGAGGAACTATCTGAGTGACCGTTCATCCGTCCTTCCGGGGTCAACTTCCAGAGCCAAAAGCCCCGCCAACGCTGCGCGGACCGAGGCGCACCAACCGAGTCCCCAAAAGCAGCGCCGCCTGCACGTTTGGATCTAAAGCCGTGACCATGGTTTCCATCGATTCCAAGGATGGACTCCAAAAGAGGAAGCGGCGTCCAAGACGCTTTGCAGCAAGACACCGCCTCCCAACCTGCCTCCCCATCCATGCCATCCGTGAAATCCATGGTTAAAATTCCGAGCCTCCGCCCCGAGTTCACGGGCTCGGAGGGGGTCCTGAACGCCGCTGCCCAGTGCTTGACGCCCGGAGAGATCAACCGCATCAAAACCACCCATGACAACGGCCGCAAAAGAAACCACTCCACTACGGACCCAACGGGCCATCATCGAAGCCGCCTCCCGCTCCACTCCAAAGTTCCGACACTCCATCCCTCCAACACTCCAATACTCCAACACTCCAACACTCCAAAGCTCC
>JAFIGE010000174.1 GCA_020831585.1 Opitutales bacterium
GCAAAAGGTTGGAGTCCCGGCTTTAGCCGGTCCCGCTGCCCAAATCCCGCGCCCACCCGATGCACCGCGTAAACGCGGGACTCCAACCTTATCCACTGCAACCGCGTAAACGCGGAACCCCAACGCCTATCCACCGCCGGACAAACAGCTTGCTTCGCCGGGACAAATCGTTGTTACCCTCGAGAACTTCCCTTCCGCAATATGTGCCCTTTAAAACGCATCTGCCGCACCTTTTTCTTCATCGCGCTGGCCGCGACCCCGGCCGGTTTTCACGCGGCACCGGGAGCGAACGGCCCGGCGGCGGCCCTTCCCGAGCAACCGGAAGGGGCCACCGGCTTTACGGCCAAGCCGGGATGGGCGACGGCGTCGTTTTCGGTTGCGGCGGCCAACCCACGGGCGACCGCGGCCGGCTACGGGATCATCCGCGCCGGAGGCTCCGCGATCGACGCCGCCATTGCCGTGCAACTCGTTCTTTCCCTTGTGGAGCCGCAATCCAGCGGCATCGGGGGCGGTGCCTTCCTTCTCTACTGGGACGGGGAACGGGTGCACGCCTACAATGGCCGCGAGACCGCGCCGGCCGCCGCCGACGCCAACCTTTTTCTCGATGAGAGCGGCGAGCCTCTCCCTTTTTCCCGGGCGGTCCGCAGCGGTCTTTCCGTGGGTGTGCCGGGAACGCTTGCGCTGCTCAAGGCGGTTCACGGGGAGCACGGCGTCCTGCCGTGGGAGCAAGTCCTCGCCCCGGCAATTGAGCTGGCTGAATCGGGGGTCGAGATGAGCCCGCGTTTGCACCGCTTGCTTGAACGGGAGAACGCTCTGCGCAGAGATCCGGTTGCCGGGGCCCATTACTACGATGCGAACGGCCGGCCCCATCCGGTTGGATACAGATTACAGAACCCGGCCTATGCCACGATCCTGCGCAAGGTCGCCAAAGAGGGAATTGCCGCCTTTTACGAAGGCCCGGTAGCTGAAGATATCGTCCGGCGGGTGGCGGCCCACGAGCGACCGGGAAAGCTCACCCTGGCCGACCTTGCAGCCTACCCTGCCCGCGAGCTGCGCACCGAACCCCTCTCCCATGTCTGGCAGGGTTATCGGATTTACGGATTCCCGCCGCCGTCGTCGGGGCACCTCACCATTCTGCAGATTCTTCGCCTCCTCGATCAGCAGCCACCGGTGGCCGAACCCCTGGTTGACGGCCTTCCCACAAGCGCGTGGCTCCACTTCTTTTTCGAAGCCTCGAGACTGGCCTTTGCCGACCGCAACCACTACATCGCCGATCCGCGTTTCGTCGATCCTCCGGCGGGCGACTGGGAAACGCTCCTCGATGCGGCCTATCTTGCGGAGCGGGCCGCCTTGATCACCGGGCGGAGCATGGGCACCGCCCTCCCCGGCCAGCCGCGGGCCCGCGCCTCCTCCCACGGGTCTCCGGAGCCGCAGCCGGAGGGCGGAACGAGCCACATCAGCATTGTCGATCGGGAGGGACGGGCCGTTTCCATGACGACGACGATCGAGAGCGGGTTTGGCAGCCGCATCATGAGCGACGGCGGGACCGGATTGGCGGGCGGGTTTTTGCTCAACAACCAGCTCACGGACTTTTCCCTGCGCCCCGTGGATGCCGACGGCCGGCCCATTGCCAACCGCGTTGAGGGGGGCAAGCAGCCGCGCTCCAGCATGAGCCCGACGCTGGTCTTCCGGGAGGACTCAGGGGAATTCGTGGCCTCACTCGGGTCGCCCGGCGGAGCGGGCATCATTCCCTACACGGCGAAGGCGCTCATCGCCCTGCTCGCATGGGAACTCAATGCCCAGGAGGCGATCGATCTCCCCAACTTTGCCAACTTCAACGGCCCGTCCGTCCTCGAAAGGGGCCGCTTTCCGGATGAAACGATTGCCGCCCTCGAAGCCATGGGCCATGAAGTGCGCGTGGAGGCCCTCACCAGCGGCCTCCAAGCCATCCAAAAAACGGAGACCGGGTATTTCGGCGGCGCCGACCCCCGCCGGGAAGGCATCGTCATGGGAGACGTGCCGGAGTAGGGCAAAAACAGAGCAAAAGGTTGGAGCAAACGGTTGGAGCAAAAGGTTGGAGCAAAAGGTTGGAGTCCCGGCTTTAGCCGGTCCCGCTGCCCGCGATACGCGTCCACCCGATGCACCGCGCAAACGCGGGACTCCAACCTTATCCACCGCAACCGCATAAATGCGGGACTCAACGCGTACCCACCGCAACCGCGCAAACGCGGTCCCAACGCCTCAAGCAAAGCCGGTTTACGGCTCCACGCGGACACGGTAGAAGCGCTGCGGATCGGGGAGCCACTCCGTGCTCGTCCAGAAGAAAGGTAGCGAGGCCGGAAAGAAGCTCTCGAGAGTGCTCCACCCGGCCAGATCGGTGGAGGTTTCGATACTGTATGCGCGATCACCGGGACCATCGATTTCGAGGGTGACCATTCCCGGAGCCATGCTGAAAGAGCGTATGGATAGGGCGGTGGAGGGCCCGATCAGCTTGAGTTCGCCGCTCGTCAGGAGCGCGGAGGTGTCCCAGGAAAAGCCTTCTCCAAGGTCCGGAAGGAGGATCTCGTCAAAGGCTCCCTCGGCACCGGCCAGAGCCCCTTCTGCAAAGATTTGGAAGGCGTCGTCTCTGGCAAAGACATAACCCGCTTCCGGCACCCATGCGAGGGTGCCGCTGAGGCGGATGGTCGTGTCGGCGAGAAAAGCCAGACCGGCCGCGCCGCGGACTTCGAGGGTGCCGCCCTCCATATCGAAGAGGCCGCCCACGCGGATCTCGCCAGCGCCGCCAAGGCGCGCGGTGCGGCCGTTGAGGCGCAGGCCGCCGCGAAAATCAACCCCGGCGTCCACGGCCGTTTCGAAGCGCGTCTCACTCTCAAGGACTACCGGAACCTCGACACGGTGGTGGCCTTCGAGGGCTTCGACGAGGGCCGTGCCGTTGGCCGAACGAAGGCGCAGGCTGCCCGCTCCCTCGATTGTGTAGCGGTGCGGGCTGCGGAAGCGCAGCCCTTTCACGACCCGCGTGCGGTCCAGATCAATGGCCGCATCCGCCGTGAGGGCACTGCCGAACGTGGCGATCTCCGCATCGGTATCGGGACGTCCCCAGTAAAGCCAATAGGCCAGGCCCTCCCAGGGTCCCCCCGCCGGGTCGATCCAGGTGCGTTCGCCGCGCGGCGGGGGCGGAATGGAGTCCAGTTCGCTGGCAAAGGTCAGGCCCTCCGCGGAGCCAAGCCCGAGAAAATTGCCCGATTCGTCGAAGCGAAGGACGCGCCCGCCCGCCTCACGTACAAGGATGTCGCCCGCCGGGCTGTGGGCAAGGCCATCGACGGTGCCGAGCGGCGCGCCGGCAAAACTTTCGCCGAGCGTAAAGACGCCCAGCGGCGCAGGCTCGTGCTGGGTGCGTTCCCAGCGCTCGACACTGCCGTTGTGCACACGCAGGTAATGGTCGGGGGCGGCTTCGCGGAAATTTTCAATCCGGTGGAAGGTGACAAGGTTGGAATCGTGCCCGCGGGGCGGAAGGGGGCTCAGGCCAATGTCGAAGGCCGTGCGCGAGACCACAAGCATATCGTCCCCTTCGATGTCGAAGTTGAGGTATTGAAAAGCCTCATACGCGACGTTCGGGCTGTAGAGGAAGATTTGTTCAACGTCCCAGTGGAGCAGGTCCTCCGAGGAAATGAGGGCGGCCGTGTTGCGGATGAGGTTCCACGGCTCGTTGTGCCCGTAGTCCACCGGCAAGACCGGATTGGAAAGAACATAGAAGCGCCCCGAGGCGGGATCGTAGCCTGCGGCGAACTTCTTTTCCGCGCCCGGCAGGGCCACCCATTCGTCAAAGCCGGCGTCCTGCACCTCGCGGTTGCTGCCCGGGGCGCGCCGGTAGAGGAGCGAGTAGGAAAAATACGGCAAGCTCACTCCGCCCATTTGCACTTTTGGCATGACAACAACACCGGTCTGCGGGGAGCCCACGATCTGCGCCTCACTGGCGACCTCGATGCTCACCCCGCTTCCGAAATCCGGCTGCTCCGCTTCAATCCGGTTTCCAGCCGAACCCTCGCCGGACCAGTTGGAGGCGTTCAGAAGATCGGTGGACCGCCCGCTGAGGAGACGGCTTCCGCCGATGGCCGCCCAGAGCCGCTCCTGGCCGCTCTCATCGGTCCAGAAAACGGGGTTGTGGGGTGTGCCGCCGCGCGTGTTCGAGGTCAGTTGCGTGGCCGGCGTCCAGGTTTCGCCCCCATTCGATGAGCGGCGAATAATCACCTGGCCCGGTGCCGCACGGTAACCGTAGATGTAGACATCGTCGCCCTGCACGAAAAGGCTTCCGCGCTTCATGTCCATCATGGGCGAGGAGGGCAGCTCCGCCCAGGTCGCTCCCCGGTCGGTCGAGCGGAAGAGCAGGGTCGTGCCGGAATCCGAGGCGGGCGGGCTCAGGCTGCCTCCGAAGAGATTGAAGGCAATAAGGTAATCCCCGTTCGGCAGGGCCACAATGGAGGGCGAAGTCGTGTAGATGCGGTTGCTCCCGAAGAACCGGTTGAAGGGCGAAACCCGCCAGTAAACGACCGAGCCCGGAACACCATCGAGCCCCGGGGGAGCACCGCCGTCCTCCACGAGAACAAGCTCAAGCCCATCGTTATCCTGAAAATAACCGAAGCGGGTGAGGCTTATGCGGCCCGCGTTTTCCACGCCGACATTTTGCACCCCTGTGAGGTCGACCGTGCCCTCGATCAGGCGGTAGGTGCCCAAGGGTGCCGTTCCATCGACAATATAGAGCTGATCGACGCCAAAGGGGCCTTCAAAAGAGACCGTTCCGCCGACCTGCAGCGTGCGCTCCGGATCAAAAACCAATCGCCCGCCGGCGCGGAAATGCAAATCGCCCCCAACCACCCCGGCACCCCCGAGAGTGGCATCGGGATGGACCGTGACCGGGCTCGCGGCCGCTGTCGCCCCCTCCAGATAGAGCGTGCCCTGGAAGACCTCCGTCGGCCCGCTGTAGGTGTGCGTTCCGGTGAGCAGGAGCGTCTGCAAGCCGAGTTTGGCAAGTCCATGGGAACCCCCGAGGGAACCCGCGTAGGTGAAATTGGATACCGTTGTCTCCAGACCAATGAGCGCGCCCGGCAAAAGGTTCACGCGGGAAAAGGTGTTGGCCGAGAGTTGCCCGATGTCCGCCGCGGAGAAGAAGCCCGCTCCGCCCAGGCCGATCCCGAGCGTGGCCCCCGAGGCCACTGTGGTCGTGCCCGAGGGCGGTTGCGCCGCGCGGTTTTGAAAGCCAAGGATCCCCGCCTCCACCAAAACGCCGCCCGTAAACGATTGCACGCCGCTCAGGGCGAGGATCCCTGGACCGGTTTTGGTCAGCCCGAAGTTGCCCGTCAACGGCATCGAGAGGAGAACAAGCGCCCCCGCTCCGGTCTCCCAGACCGTGTCAGCCGTCAGCGCCCAGGAGTCCGTTCCCACTTGCTCGATGCGGTGCAGTCCGCCCGGCGCGATAACACCGCCGGAGAGCGTCGTCCCCCGCGTCTCTCCGGCCCGATCAGTGAGGACAAACCCATCGAAGGGCGCGGCATTGAGGGTAAGTGTGCCGAGCTTCACATGGTCGCGGTTGATGGCCATTGACTTGTTCGCCCCCTCCATGAGGGCGGTGTCGAAGATCAGGTCGAAGACGGCGGCCTCGTTGCTCGAAATGCCGTTGCCGTTGCCAGGCGTGGGGTAGTAATCCCCGGGGATGGTTTCCGTCATACGAAAATTGCGCGACGGGCTGCCGGGGCCCCCGCCGATGCGGTCCTGCAGCCCCGTCCACCACAGCGTCGTGCTCTGGGCACTGGCCAGCCCGCCAAGGCCGAAGAGCGTGAGAAGGAAGAAGGAAACAAGGCGAAGGGTATGCATGGGGAGGCTTTTTGATTTGAAGAAGAAATCCTACCCGGCGGAGGATGCGGAAGCCCGTTTCTTACAGACAAGGGCCTCCCGCTGGTTAGATCCCCTGACCAGCATCCGCGTGAACGCGGAGCCAACCCTATCCTCCGCAAAACCAGCGCAAAAGGTTGGAGTCCCGGCTTTAGCCGGTCCCGCTGCCCACATCCCAGGCCACAATCCGCCGTTGCTTTCGCGAAAACTCGATGCCCACGCAGTCCACCGGCGAGCCCTCGGCACGCCAGCGTTCCGCGTAGCCGCGTTCGTTGATGGCCGCGAGGGCGCTGTTGCCACCGGGGGTGGCTTCGTCGTCGACAAGCTTGAATTCGAAAATGATCGCGCGTTCGCGAAAGCGCACAACCATGTCCAGACGCCCCGCGTTGCTCGATTCCTCCAACGTGATCTCCAGCCCAAGCGAGGCAAAGAAGGCGTAAAAGACACTCGCATAGTAACCCTCGTATTGGGCGATCGTGTTCTTCGTGTACCACTGGTGCGGAATCGATTCGTAGAAGCCCGCCATGAGCCGGCCCACACCCGCGAGGTCGTGCTTTTCGAGCAACTGGTGCAGCTTCACCCGCGCCAAGGTCGACTCGCGTGCCACAGGCGTCCAATCCCGCAAAACCCCTTCGGTCAGGCTCTGGTAGACTTCCCGGTTTGGATACTTCAGGCGATAAAGCGTGCTCCCGGAGAGGTTCTGCTTTTCCGCAATCGTCAGGTAGCCCGTCTGAAAGAGGAGCGACTCGGTCGGGATGTTGTTCACGTCGAAGGTCGAGAGCAGCAGATCATCCACGAGCAGGTCTTGCAGTTCCGGCAGGAAGCGCTCCCGCTGCGTCAGCAGTTTCATGAGAAAAGTCGGCGTGCCCGTGCTGTACCACCAGGCCTTGAACTCGCGCTTGTCAAAGAGAAGAAGCAGGTCGAAGGGGTTGTAGACCGCCTCGCCCGTCCAGTTGTAGCCGTTGTACCACTCGCGGATTTGCTCGCGATCGAGACCCTCCAGCTCGGGTGCGAAGACCGTATCCACATCATCCTCAGTATAACCGCAAATCGCCGAATACGGAGCATCCAGGGTGATGTCGTTGAGGTTGTTCAGACCCGAAAAGAGGCTTACCTTGGAAAACTTGCTAACGCCCGTGAGGAGGACGAAGCGCAGGTGCGGATCGGCGTCTTTGATGACCGAGTAGAAATCGCGCAGCCCGTCGCGCATGGCCGTGGCCACTTCGGCGTTCTCGATGTTGTCGAGGATGGGTTTGTCGTATTCGTCGATGAGGATGACAACCGTCCGGCCAACGCGCCCGGCGACGTCTTCGATCAAGGCACGAAAACGGCCCGACAGGGTGGGCTCCCGGATTTCCACGCCCAGCCGCCGCGCGTTCGAGCGCAACAGTTCATCCATTTTCAGGCCAAGTTGCTCGTGGTTCTTCAGAGAACCTTCCGCAAAACTCACCCGAATGACCGGATGCTGGACGCTCCAGTCCCAGTGGTCCGCCGCATAGAGCCCCTCAAAGAGCGGGCGGTTGGCCTCGAACAGTTCCTTAAGGGTGTCGAGGAAAAGGCTTTTGCCAAAGCGACGGGGACGGGAGAGGAAGTAGTATTTGCCCTCCGTGGCCAGACGCACGGCATAGCCGCTTTTGTCCACGTAATAGTAACGCCCCCCCTCGCGGATTTCGCGGAGGTTCTGGATGCCGATAGGGAGCTTTTTGCGCGGCAGGCTCATGATGGGCCACCAGACTCGGCGAAGCGCGCGGTTCTGGCAAGATCCTTCCCCGTCCCCCCCGGCGTCACGCGGGCGTCATCACGGAGTTTGTCAGACACGCTGGAAGCGTGCGCCCAATGGTGCTCGGATAAGCCACCCCTTCGTCCGTCGAAATCGACATCGAAATCGGGTCTCCAAATCGAATGACTCCGTTGTAGCGCCTCATCGATGCCGATTCGCTACGCCATCTCCGCTTCGCTCCGTCGATTTCGAGGCAGAGCTTAACCGAGCGCCATTGGGGTCATGGGTCAAAAAACTCTTGTGTAATCTTTTATTCTCTCACAAAGGCTCAAAGCTCACAAAGGCTTATTATAATGGCTTGTCAGCTTTTCGCTCACGTCTTTTGTAAACAGCAGCTGCTCCAAGTGCGAAAACTCCTGCAGCAACACCAATTAATGCTGGCTCTGGGATAGGGTTGTATGGGACTACATGGACTAAACCATCACTACCTGTACTATAACCAACCACTAAATGTCCAAAACCATTTGAGTCTTTCTCAAAATGAACATCAGTGATATTATTACCAAGACCACTTATACTTGATACAGCATATTGATCAATTGAACCAGTTACTGAGTTCATGTCAAGAATAGCATTAAAATTACCTGGATTATTACTACTCAGTAAGAACCTTCCCTGGCCATTCACTGAAGTATAAGCCGCACCAGTTAAAGTTCCCCAATGACCCTGGTTATAACCAAAAGTCTTATTATAATTTACTGAACCATTATCTAAGAAACCAAAACTAAGGTCTCCTGCATTGTACTTAAAAACACCAAGTTTGTCATCAGCAAAACCTAATCCAAATGCACCATCTCCAGCATTTACTGAAGTAAAGCTGTTATCAAGTGACCCATCTGTATTATAACGACGAATAACAAATTCATTATTCAGCGCATATATCTTTCCATCACCAAATGCCAAATCAACAAAGGGAGTAGTAAAAATAGTATCAGAGTCAAAAGAATTAAAATTACTTAAACTTTTATCAAGCGTTGCAAATTCATTCGTACCTAACGCAAGAAAATAATTATTTTCATTACCACCCACTCCAACAACTGGAGCAGTTACTGTTGCAGTGTTGGAGGGTGCGTAAGCTACGATTACTTGTCCGTCAGTCTTAGGCACAGCTAACATAGTGCTAACTATTGCCATTTTAAGAATATTTTCGAGTTTCCTGGAACCGCCGTTGCGTTTCGTGTTTCGCTTTGGGCCGGAAGCACTTGGAAACAGCCTCAAAGGGGGTATCGAGAAGCGAGGAATTCCACCAACATGTGTGGCGTTGCGTGTGTCATTTTTCATTGTATCTCGTGTGTTCAGAAGTGATAGCGGATGGGAAGGCGGCACGGAGTTGAAAACAGCCATCCTGACGGGAACCAAGTTGGCGGGTCCGCCCGTAAAAAACAAAACAAATCGACCGATCCTCCGCGCAAAAGCGGTTCCCCGGGGAAGTTTGTGGAAAGCCCCTGTGTCGAGAGGGTGTGGCGGCATAACCCAGAGATGACTTGGCTGCAGAAAAAAAAGGGGCGCACGCTTCCAGCGTGCCAGCAGTGGTGCCATTTTTCGCCGGATGCTTTCACGCTGGAAGCGTGCGCCCCTTCACCGCTGAGAGAATCGGATCCCATTGCAGTCATGATCTCTGCGTCATTCGCACCCATAGACATTCCTTTCCACTGAAATGTCTGCGCCGAAGAGGCGCAAAAGCGCCCCTTGCACCGCAATTTCCTCTCACAAAGGCGCAAAGCTCACAAAGCTTACAGCACGGCTCCCGCACGCAAGATGCGTGCGCCCCATCCTTCATCCGTGCAATCCCTGAAATCCATGGTGCAAACTCCAGTGCCCAAGCCGGTGGAACCATCGATCACATGGATGGCATGGATGCCTTGCCCACAGAGCAAAAGCCTTCGTGAGCTTACAGGACGCCGCCTGCACGCAAGGTGCGTGCGCCCCATCCTTCATCCGTGCAATCCTTGAAATCCATGGTTCAAACCCCAGAGCCCAAGCCGGTGCAACCATGGATGGCATGGATGGCAGGAATCCTTCGGCCAAGCGGGCAAGCGGGACGCCCGCCCTACGTGGTGGCCACATCCCAGGCCACGATGCGGCGTTGCTCGCGCGAAAACTCCACGCCCACGCAGTCCACCGGCAAACCCTCCGCGCGCCAGCGGTTGGCATACCCGCGCTCGGATA
>JAFIGE010000175.1 GCA_020831585.1 Opitutales bacterium
TGGCGGCGTATATCGATTTGAACCCGGTGCGGGCGGGGCTGGTGGAGGATGCGGGCGAATATGGTTTCAGTGGTTTTGGGGAGGCTTGCGCAGGTGGCTCGGCCGCACGGCGGGGGATTGCCCGGACCGAGGGCAAGGTGACTTGGACGACCCAATGGCATGAGCGCTACCGGGCGCGGTTGTGCAGCCGGATGGGTCCGGGAGGGCGGCCTCTTCGGGGAGACCAGAGGACCGCGGCAGTCGGCACAATTGAGGAGAAAGCGATGTCTGGAGCGGGTCTGGCGGAAGAATCGGGGCTGCTCTCAAAGATCCGCGCCTTCAGTGAGAGTTGGGTGGTGGGGACGGTTGCCTGGGTGGAGAGCTTCTGTGCGGCGAACGGCTGGCTGGGGTTTAAGAAGGGAAGAAAGGCCCAACCGGTTGCACCGGACGGCGGAGGTGATTTCGCAACGGTCGCGACCGTGGTGAAACGCCCCTGAAGAATGTGGCAACTTTTATAACTCCACACGCGTCCCTTGCCGGGTATGGGCCAGAGGGTTGACCGGAGGGAGCGATTGAAACACAAAATTCCGCTTCCAGAGGTCATTATGCGCTTGCCTTGGGTGGGTGGGTGGTCTTCTTTCTTCCGTTTTTCTCATGATCAAAACACGCAAATCCATTGCGAAGAAGTTCAAGGTGACGGGGACCGGCAAGGTTCTCCGCCGCACGGCCGGCAAGCGCCACTTCCTTCGCAACAAAACGGTCAAGCAAAAGCGGCGGATGAGCCAGGACCGGTCTTGCTCGGACGGGGTTACCCGTTTCGTCAAAATCGGCTGCCCAAACCTCTTCTAAAGCGCTGACCATTGATCCCATCTCGCTTACCGGGTGATTTTTCAGGCGACCCGGGAGCGACTTACCCACCTATAGAAACATGCCCAAATCACAAAACATCGGAGCGTCGCGCAAGCGTCGCAAACGCGTCCTTCGCGAGGCGAAGGGCTACTTCGGAAACGCCAGCCGTCTCTACCGCTATGCCAAGCAAGCAGTTGACCGCGCGGGCGTCTATGCCTACCGCGACCGGCGCAAGCGCAAGAGCGAGTTCCGCAGCCTCTGGATCGTCCGCATCAATGCGGCCTGCCGGGCGCACGGAATCGCCTACAGCCGCTTCATTAACGGCCTCAAGGTGGCCAAGATCGAGATGGACCGCAAGGCCATGTCGGAGTTGGCCATTCATGATCCGGAGGCCTTCAAGGCCTTGGTCGAGAAGGCCCGCGCGGCACACGAAGCCATTTAACGGCGGTCGGGGAGGGGAGTGTTCCTCTCGCTGCGATTCCGCTTTCTCCCTTTTCAGCTTCCGTCGCTTTGGCCTCGGGAGCTTTTTCTTTTGTGGCCGTGCCGAATCACCTGATTGCGGCTCGCTTTTTCCCGTCTCCTTTTCCCACAGTTTTGCCTGTTCCCATGGAAACCGATCTCCAGTCCATTATCGCTGAAGCCGAAGCGCGCCTCCCTGCGCTCGATTCAATGGCCCAGTTTGAGCAATTCAAGGCCACCCTCGTCGGCCCGAACGGCAGCTTCACCGCCGTGACAAAGACGATTGGCAAACTGCCTCCGGCAGAGCGGCCGCTTGCGGGTAAGCTCATCAACCAATACAAGACCCGCCTTCAGGCGCTCTTTGATGCTGCACAGGAGCGCCTTCAGGCTGAGGCCGAGGCCGCGCGCCTGGGGCCACCGGTGGATGTCACGCTGCCCTCGCCGGACCGGCCCGCCGGGACCGCGCACCTGATTACCCAGGTGCGGGAAGAGATCTGCTCAATTCTGCGCAAGATTGGCTTCGTTGTGGCGGATGGTCCGGAGGTGGAAACAGAGTATTTTTGTTTTGATGCCCTCAACACCCCCAAGGATCACCCGGCGAGGGATCTGCACGACACTTATTACACCCACCCGGAGACTGCGTTTGGGAATGTTTCGCAGAAGGCGGATGAGCGCTACCTTTTGCGCACGCACACCTCCAGCGTGCAGATCCGCACGATGCTCGCCCAACCGCCGCCCGTGCGTATCATCGCGCCGGGTCGTTGCTTTCGGCGCGATACTGCGGACGCCACGCACTCGGCCAATTTTCACCAGATCGAGGCCCTCTACGTCGACAAAGGGGTGACGGTGCGCGACCTCAAGGCGGACTTGGATTTCCTCTTTCGTTCCCTCCTCGGTGCGGACGCGGAGACGCGTTTTCGCCCGCACTACTTCAGCTACACGGAGCCGAGTTTCGAGGTCGATTTCCGCGTCGGCCACCTCAGCAAGGTGGGATCCGAGTGGATGGAAATCATGGGTTGCGGCATGGTGGATCCGGCTGTTTTCGCCGAGGTCGGCTACGATCCCGATATCTGGAGCGGTTATGCTTTCGGTCTCGGCATCGAACGCATTGCCATGACCCTCTACGGTATCGACGACATTCGTTACCTCTACCAGAACGACGCCCGCTTCCTCCGGCAATTCGCCTGAACCGCCCCTCCGCCAACGCGCTATGAAAGTTTCCCGCAATTGGATCGAAACCTACGTCGACCTCTCCGGCATCACGGATGCCGCCATCTCGCACGCCCTCACGATGGTGGGGTTTGAGGTTGAGGAGGTCATAAAAACCGGTCTCCCGCCCCTCGAAAATGTTGTTGTGGGCGAGGTCGTTTCCTACGAACAACACCCCAATGCCGACCGCCTCTCCGTTTGTCAGGTGGTGACTGCGGAGGGAGGCGACGCCCGCACCATTGTTTGCGGGGCGAAGAATTTCGCCGCCGGTGACCGTGTGATCGTGGCCCTTCCGGGGTCGGTCTTGCCGGGCGGCTTCAAGATCAAGGAGAGCAAATTGCGCGGTGTGGTCTCGGGAGGCATGATGTGCTCGGAACGCGAACTGGGCCTGGGAGAGGACCACGAGGGCATTGCCATTCTTCGCGACCGCCCCGCCCTGGGCACACCGGTGAACGATCTCTACGGGGGCGGAGATACCATCTTCGATGTCGAAATCACCCCCAATCGCCCCGACGCCTTGAGCCAGATGGGTATCGCGCGGGAGATGGCGGCGTGGTTCAAAAGGGATCTTCAGTATCCGGAAATTCAGCACAACCTGTCCGAGTGGAACGGTCGGCACCTCGTCGATACGGTCGTCTCCGATACACCGGAGAATTGCCCGCACTATCGGGGTTATTCCGTGCGGGGCGTGAAAGTGGGGGAGAGCCCGGCATGGCTCAAGGAGCGCCTCAAGAGTATCGGTTTGCGTCCCATCAACAATGTCGTCGATGTGACCAACTTCGTTCTCCATGAACTCGGTCAACCCCTCCACGCTTTCGATGCCGCCAAGATTCGCGGTGGTGAGATCCGCGTGCGCATGGCCGGTGCGGGGGAGAGCATCGTAACTTTGGATGAGAAGAAACGCGTCCTCGATCCGGGCATGATGGTCATTGCCGATGGCGAGCGGGCGCTCGTCATTGCGGGCGTGATGGGTTCGGTCGACGCCGAAGTGGATGAATCGACGACGGACATTTTCCTCGAGTCGGCTTACTTCAATCCCTCCACGGTTCGGCGGGCCTCCCGCACACTCGGTCTATCCACCGACAGCTCCTATCGCTTCGAGCGGGGAGTGGATCCCAAGGGCACGGAGTTCGCCGCCCTGCGATGCCTCGATCTCATTCTTGAAGTGGCGGGCGGGGAGTTGCAGGGGCGTCCGCTGGTCGCCGGCGAAGCTCCCTTGGTCGAGAAGGAAATTTCGCTATCGGCGGCTTACGTGCGGCGAGTGCTCGGGTTTGAGTTGAGCGATGAGGTCATTGTGGAAAACCTGCGTGCCCTCGAGCTGGACGTCACCGAGACCACCGACGACGATGATGAGCCGCTCCTCCTCGTGGGCATACCGAGTTTCCGTCTCGACCTCTATCGGCCGATTGACCTCGTAGAAGAGATTTTGCGTATACATGGCTCCGATAAAGTGCCGCCGGCCGATGTGCGGACGCGCGGCCTGCTCGCCGAAGACGATCCCGTGCCGGTCTACCTGCGCAAGGCAAGTAGCCTCCTCATGGGTCGGGGCTATTCCGAGGTCATGAATTACAGCCTGGGCGAGGCTGATGTTGTGCGGGACTGGTTTGGCAAAGTCGCCGGTGAGGTGCTCACATTGGCCAATCCGCTGGCCAGCGATGCTTCCCATTTACGCCCATCGCTCATCCCCGGGCTCTTGCAAACCCTCGCCTTCAATGCCGCGCGCGGTCAGCACCCGCCGCCAGTGTTCGAGTGCGGGCGGGTTTTCCGCGAGATCAACGGAGCGGTTTATGAGTATGTGAGCGTCGCCTTTGCGGAAATGCGGGATCCCGCCGAGGGCTGGCTCAAGCGCTCTCCGGTCGATTTTTATGCCGCTGCCCGCACGGCGGCCGACTTGCTGGGTGCAGCCGGGGTGAGCGCCCGTCCGCACGGATTTCAGGCGAATCTTTCCGATGATGTCTGGCAGAAAGGCCATGCCGCCCGCTTTGGTGGTGGCGAGGGTGCGCAGGAAGCGGAGTTTGGCCTGCTTGCCCCCGGGGCCTTGCAGCGCTGGGATCTGCCTGGTCCAGTGGTGGCCGGGGCGGTTTATTTCCTTCCGGAGTTTCTCAAGAAGCCGGTAGCCCGGCGGCGCTATCAGCCCTTCAGCGCCTTTCCGGCCGCGGTGCGCGATCTCGCCGTGGTTGCGCCCGTGGAAACGCCCGCCGGCGAGATCGCCGAGACGCTTACGCGCATTGGCCGGACCGTCTGCGCGGAGGCCGCCTTCGATTTGGAAGGCGTGGAAGCCTTTGATGTTTACGAGGGCAAGGGCCTGCCCGAGGGTAGCCGCTCCGTCGCCTTCAGCCTCACCTTCCGCAGCCTCGAACGCACCCTCACCGACAAAGAAGTGAACGCCGTCTTCGACCGTCTTCAAGCGGATCTGCAGAAAGAGACACCCTTCCGCGTGCGCTCCTGATTTCCCGTTCTCTCACTGAATCATGCCCGACCCCACCCATATCGATATCGACTACGTCGCCCGGCTCGCCCGGATTTCGCTGACGCCGGAGGAGAAGGAGACCTACGCTCATCAACTCCATGATGTCCTCGTCTATTTCGAGCGTTTGGGTTCGGTCGATGTGGAGGGCGTGGAGCCGAGCGCCCATCCCGTTGAGCGGGTGAATGCCCTCCGCGCCGATGAACCGGGTCCGGCCTTTTCGCCGGAAGAGGCGCTGGCCAATGCGCCTGCCCGGAGAGCGCAGCAAATCGTGGTTCCCAAAGTCGTGGAAGAAGCATGAGCGCCATCCCCCCCCCCTCCAACCCCATCCTTTTTCTCTCCGCCTGCGAGATTGCCGCCGGGCTGAAGTTGGGCGATTTTTCCGCCCGCGAAGTCAACGAAGCTTTTCTCGCCCGCATCCAAGCGGTGGACGGGGAGGTCGGGGCTTTTCTTCAGATCGATCGCGAGGACATTCTCAGCGCCGCCGATGCGGCGGATGAGCGTCGCCGCGCGGGCGAGGCCCGCAGTGCCTTTGATGGGATACCTGTGGGCATGAAGGACGTGATCGCCGTGAAGGGTCAGCCACTGACCTGTGCCAGCCGGATGCTCGCCAATTTTGTTGCGCCTTACGATGCCACCGTGACCACCCGCCTGCGGGCCGCCGGCCTCATTCCGGCGGGGCGCCTCAATATGGACGAGTTTGCCATGGGTTCCTCCACAGAGAATTCCGCCCTCGGCAAAACCCGCAACCCCGTCGATCTCTCGCGCGCTCCCGGGGGATCATCCGGAGGCAGCGCCGCTGCTGTGGCCGCGCATGAAATGCCGTGGACCCTGGGCTCGGATACCGGCGGCAGCATTCGGCAGCCCGCCGCCTTCTGTGGTGTTGTCGGCCTTAAACCGACCTATGGACGTGTCTCCCGCTACGGCCTCGTGGCCTACGCTTCGTCGCTTGATCAAATCGGACCGATGGGACGGACGGTTGACGACGTGGCCGCATTGCTCGATCTGCTCGCCGGACCCGATCCGAAAGACTCCACCTCCTGGCCTGATCCCCCGCCTGTCTTTTCCAGAGACCTCGGCGAGGCACCCACCCGCCCTTGGCGCATCGGTTTGCCCAAAGAGTGCTTCGGGGAAGGGCTCGATCCTGATGTGCGCGCCGCTGTTGACCAGGCCATCGCCACTCTCACCGCGCAAGGTTGCGAAATCGTCGATGTCTCTCTTCCGCACAGCGAACTGGCGATTCCCGTCTACTACGTCATTGCCACGGCGGAGGCTTCCGCCAATCTTGCCCGCTACGACGGAGTGCGCTACGGGCACCGCGCGGCAGACGTGAGCGATGCCATCGATCTCTATTTCAAGTCGAGGGGGGAGGGCTTTGGACCGGAGGTGAAACGTCGGGTGCTTCTCGGTGCCTACGTCCTCAGCAGCGGTTACAAAGATGCCTATTACATCCGCGCCCAAAAAGTCCGCTCGCTCATCCGCAAGGATTTCACCGACGCCTTTTCCACGGTCGACGCGCTCCTGACCCCAACCACCCCGACCCCCGCCTTTCCCCTCGGAGAGAAGACCAGCGATCCCCTCGCTATGTATCTCGCCGATATCTATACCATCGCCGCCAACCTCGCCGGCCTCCCTGCCATATCCGTCCCGGGCAAACCCACCCCCGCGGGTCTTCCCACCGGTCTCCAGCTCCTCGCCCCGCACTGGGAGGAACACCGCCTCCTCCGTATCGCCCGCCTCCTTGCATAGCCCCGGTGCCTTTCCTCCAAACCCGGCATCAGCCGATGGAAACAACCAGGTCAAAAAAAGTTGTCTTCTGTCGAGTCTGGGTTCGCTTCAGGGGATGGCGGGATTGGATTTATTCCGGTCGGATTTGAACGATTTGACCGGGACGGAGGGGGAGATCGGGGGGGAGGCTGATCTTAATGGGGAGGGCGCGTTCTTCGCGCAGGGCAACGGGGTGTTGAAAAGCGGGCCCCATGGGTTCGAAGTGTGCCCCGACCCGCAAGACCTGAGCGGTTTGGGCATCGCGGCGGCGTCCGTCGGGAAGATCGATCCATACGGACGTGCCGACGGTAGGCTCCCAACGGGTGGGCATCCTGAGGTAGCCGACGATGAATTCGGCCTCCGTTGCCCTGAGCATCATGAGGGGAGTGCCGGCCTGCGCAAATTCACCTTCTGAGCGGAAGAGCTCCGTCACAACGCCGGAAATGGGGGCGATGAGTGGGATGGGGAGCAAATCAGCCTCCAGAGCGCGGAGTCGCGTCTCCTGAAGGGCGAGTGTTCCTTGCATGAGGGTATCGAGACCATTCTCGCCGTCTGCGGAAATACGCACGCGCTGAACAGCCCGTTCCAGACTTTCAACCAGGTGCGCACGTTCGGTTTCTTCGGCAGAGAGTGCTTCGAAAGCGGCCCGAGCCTGATCGAAATCCGAGGCGGAAACCTGCTCCCGCTCAAAGAGTTGGGAAATACGGCGAAAATCGATTTCCGCCTGGCGTGCGCGAACGCGCAAGCTGGCCAAGTCGGCCCGCGCCTGCAGCCAATCGCGGGTGAGGCTTTCCTCGTTGAGGAGGTTGCGTTGTTGATCAAGGATCGGGTCGAGCCCGCCTTTTTCCATGAGAGCCAGCTCTGCCCGCAGGACGGCCAAAGCTGCTTCCACCCGGGGCGGGGGCATCACTTCGATGTGGGCCAGAATGTCCCCGGCCTTTACTTCGGCGAAGGGCTCAAGGGCGAGGCCCCGAACCCAACCGGTTGCGGGGGTCGGCACTTCGCTGTGTTGACCGTAGACTTCTCCCGGCAGGCCGACGGGTGTCACTTCCAAGTCCCACAAAATATAGACGGCGACGGCTGACAAAAGCAGCATGCCAAGGGGCAGGATTTCCGTGCGAAAGACTTTCCATCGCTGCCGTAAAGGCGTGGGAATCGGTTGGTAGTCAGTGGGCATGGGATGGAAGGTAAAGGAAAGAGGAGGCGGGGGCGGTTAGAGTTCGGACTCGTCCTGAGCCGCAAGACCGGTCACGCGGGAGGCACCCTGAAAGACGCGGACTTCGCGCAGAAGGTCGTCCAGGCGGGCAGGATCCCGCATCAGCAGCCGATAGGAGAGGTCTGCCCCTCCGTCGTCATTTGTGCGCTGACTGGCACACTGCGCCCGGCGGCTGTGGCGCTGAAGAAGACGGAGCAGATCGGGAAGTTCGCCCAGGGAGCGGGACCAGTGCAGATTGAGGATCACATCATATCGCTGGCGATGGCCGAACGCGCTAAAGGCGAGATAAAAAAGAATTCCGCAGAGGAGGAGGAGGCCAATCAGCGCGGTTCCGTATCGCCCGGTTCCGCAAGCCATACCCACGGTGATGCCGCCGAGAATGTAGCAGGTGTCCAGCGTATCCCGAAGGATATTCCGGAAGCGCACAATGGCGAAGAGGGCCATGAGGCCGAACGCGGTGATCAGGTTGTTGGAGAGAACCATCATCACCGTGGAGACGAGAAACGGCAGGATAACCAGTGAGTTTACATAGGTGCGCGAGTAGGAGAGGCCATTGTGAGTGAGCATGTAGGTCCAGGCAATGGCCTGCCCGCAAAAGAAAGAGAGCACCATACCCAGAAGAACCGCATGCATCTGCATGGGTTCGAGGGTTTGATCGGTCAGAAAGAGCTGTTCGATCATGCCGACACTTTGGAACCGGTGCCGGAAAGGCCCCAGTTGGGTGTTTTCCAGCGGAGTTGGGCACGCAACCGTGTTTCTTTCGTTTTGGCAACGGGGGCAAAGTGCGGCTTCAAGGCTTCCCCAAGGATGCCCTCATCTTCCATCTGCACGATGCCGTCCACGTATTTCGCGGCGGAGCACTGGCGCAGACCGAAACCACGGACAAGGTCGCCCATCCAAGATGGAAACCGTCCGGTGAATTTTAGTTCGAGCACGACCATCTTTCCAAAGACCGGCACCGGGGAGTCTTGACGCGGGGAGAAATTATAGGTCGCTTCCGGGCAGGTGGTCACTTGCCGGTCGAATGTGATACGGAAGCGATTGCTCCCTTCACTGGACCAGGCTTCCCGGCGATAGGCCACGTGAGCCACGGGCCGCGCCTGGAGCTTATTCATGAGCCTGCAAAAGTTTTGCAAGGACCGTTCATCCGACGGTGTGGGCTTCACAAGGTCAGAGCGAAGGGGCAGACGATGAGCCGCCAGGTCAGCCACGGCAGACTTTTCGAGAGCGCAGCGCTCTTTGTAAATGGCTCCGTTCTCGCGGCGCTTGATCTCCAGGTAAACGGGGGCACCGGGACGATTTTCGTAGAAGCGAATGCGCAGTTTGTAGCGGTTTCGATCACCGTTGATCGTGCTTTGGTGCAAGGCGAGATCGTCCGAGTCCAAATAAAGACTGTGGACGGGGTAAGATCGGTCAGCCTGCTGCGCCCCGAAGCTATCCAGCACCAAGTATGGAGCAATGAAATCCCGAATCCGGTTAGTCAGGTGCTCCGGAATGATATATTTCAGTTCTGATCTTTGAGTTTGAATACCAACGGTAGATAGCACGGTAAAAAAGTCTGGAGGTTGCGCATTTGTTTCGGAGATGTCACAGAAATGTCACAAATCGTAACATTACCGAAGGTCTCGGGAACCGTATGGCAAGGAAAATCGACCTCGGCGGGAGCTTTCGGGTGTGACCAAAAGTGCGGGGATTTTGTTGGAGTTCCCGCCTTCAGGCGGTCCCGGCGCGGCGGGCGTGCGGAGGCGGCGGGCAGCGAGACCGCGTGAACGCGGGACTCCAACCTGTACAGCGGAGCCTTCGGTTGGAGTCCC
>JAFIGE010000176.1 GCA_020831585.1 Opitutales bacterium
AGGGAAGAGGCTTCCGGCGTGGAAGAACCGGGGCCGGTCGATGGCTACGGGGCCAGGGGCGGAGCCGTCGGAAGCGCCTCCTGGGTGGAGCGGCTGTGCGAAGCGGGGGGCGTTTTCGGTTTTCTAATCAAACGTCGCCCGGTCGCTCTTCAGGCTGCCGCCGATGAGCCCGTTTACGCAGCGCGCCGATGGCGCACGCACGATTGAGCTTCCGGACGAGTCGGGAGGAAGCCGCCACCCCGAAGATTCACCGGTCGGAAAGCGGCGGCGTTGTCCTCGATCAGGGGGCGACGCGAGCGCGGAAAAAGCGAGGTTCGGTGCTGGCGGGGACACTTATCGTGGATTCGTCGCCATCGCCGACAAAGGCATCGCCGAGGGGGCTCCACTGATCAAGGTCGGTGGAGGTTTCCCATTGATAGCGGAGGCCGGCTCTGGTGGGCATGCGAACTTCCAGCATGCCCGCCACCCCTTCAATCTTGGTTGGCTCCACGGGAACGAAAAAGGTGGGCGCGGATCCGCTGTAATCGATGGCGTATAATACGTCGTCGTCGCCCAGGAGTTCGAGGCGGGCGTTGGCGAGGCGGAGGCGGGGTCCGTCGATGAGGGGCCAGGAGGCGGGGTCAACGGGGCTACCGTTGACCGTCCAGGTGGGCTGGCGACCGTGGCCTTCGCCGCTCGGCCAGTCCGGTTGCCGCCAGGTGCCGGTGTGGAAGAGGGCTTCGCCGCCGGGTGTGGTGACGCCGTAATTCCAATCGTAATCGGGTTCGATCCAGGTGCCGCTGGTTTGGTAGGTGGCGGCGATGGTGTCGCCCGCGAGGGTGGTGTAGACCACGCGGTTGTGGGTGTCGCGATCGGTGAGATCGAGGGCGGTGTTGGCGAGGATGGCAGCGCGGAATTGGGCGAAGGTGCCGTGTTCGGCCGCGGTTCCCACTTCCATGACGAGGCCGAAAAGCTGACCCGTGGCTGCGGCTGTATCGGTGATGCGGTTCGAGGTGAGGCCGGGCTGCGCCGCACGAATTGAGCGCACGGCGAGGTAGACATTGCCGATCTGAACGAAGCGCACGCCCCCTTCGAGCTGTTGCGTGCTCCCGGTGGAGGGAAAGACGATGTGGCCCGTGCGGGCGTTGTTCACGTTGCCGCCGCTGGCTTGGAAATTCAACGGGATGCGGCGGCCGAGGTGGGTATCCCCGTTGAAACCGCCCCAATCCGGGCTGCTCCAGCGGGCGGTAAAGTCGTTGTACCAACTGGATTTCCATTCGTTGTATTTGCTCTGCACAGCGCTCACGATGGAGCTGGCGTCACTGGGCACGCGGTGCATTTGGATGAGGACGTTTTTGTGCTGCACGGTCTGCATCCAGGGATCGCGGGTGTTGAGGATGCCTGCACCGTAAAAGCCGCCGTTGCCGCTCACAGTGGAGTTGGGGAAGCTGTTCCAGTTGGCTCCATTGACCATGAGTTTCCAGGGGAAAATCTGCCAGGTGCTGGCGTGGAAGCTGCCGATATTCATGTTGGCGGAGCCGAGGGTGTAGCCCGGACCGATGTGGACGACCTCCACGGATTGCCCGCCTTCCTGAAGGAGGTAGCTGGGCTTGAGGGCATGGTAGGTTTCGGGATCGTCGATGGCCCGGCGGGCAAGCTGAACGATGGCGAGGGGAGGGCGGTAGCTGCTGACAGCGGCATAGACGGCTTCCCCGGCCTGGTTTCCGCGCCAGCTGCCGGGTGGCGCGGCTGCGGTATCGGCAAACCAGAGGTAGGCGAGGTAAGCGGTCCCGTTGTCCATGCGGGTGAAATTGCGCCCGCTGCGGCTCTCCGCGCCCGCGATGTGATAGTTCACGTGTTTGACTGCAAGAACAGCGGCATAAAAATCGATAACAGCGCGCGCGGCGGCCTGCACCGCGGGGTCCCATCCATGTTCGGTCTGGGCATAGTCGTAGACGGTGAGCCAGCTCTTCAGGCTGACCATGTGGTAAGTGCCGGAGTCCCATTCGCCGATCCCCACCTCGTAAATGCGCTGGGACCAGCCAAGCATCCAATCGCGCATCTGCGCGGCACGCTCGGCGGCGGTAAAGGGTTGCCCGGGAAAACCGCCGATACCGAGGCGGTCGGCTTCGGAGGCGAGCACCCAGGCGCTCGGGCGGCTCATGTTGACGTGGTTTTCCGTGCCTTCGCCGGTAAAGGCGTTGTAATTGTCGGTGCGGGTGAGGACGTAGCGCAGGTAGTTTGCGCGGTAGGTGAGGGCGGGGTTGCGGTGGTGCGGATCGTCCCAGGCGGGAATATCCGGGTGCAGCCCCATGAGGTGCGCGAGTCCGGGAAAGATGAAGTGGAAGATGTTCGCGTTCCAGGAAAAGGAGACGTTTGAGCCCGAGCCGCGGTTGGCATCGGAGACGGTTCCGCTGGCGGGCTCTCCATCGTATTTGAGGATGCCCCAGTAGCGGGGCGGGCGACTGCTGGAGCCGTCGCCATCGTTCACTTGCGGATGGAGGATGCCCTCCGGTGTGCGCGCAATCGTGGCAATGGCACCGGCCCAGTAGTGCATGTGCGCGTTGCTGAAGTTGGGGAAAGGCTGGCCGTTCCCCCAACCGCTGTGAAGGAAGTCCAGCAAATGGCCCGCCCGGGCATCGAAACCAGCCTCGTAGTCGGCGGCGGCGTTTACAGAAGGGCCACTGAGGGAAAGCGCACCGAGTAGGCACGCAAACACACAGCCGCCCAAGGGGATTACAGGGGATTGGGGCATGAAAACAGAATACAGCTCAAACCACCCTCGACGATATGCCAGTATCAGCCACCGGAAGGACGATTTGCGACAATATTTGCCCCGATCGCGGCTTACTTGCGCAGACTGCGGACGAGTTGCACAAAGGAGGCCGCCGAGGCCAGAAGCATGAGCGTGATGAGGCTGGCCGCGAAGAGTTTCGAATCACCGGCCGCGACCGCCTGCCACGACACAATTGATCGCCAGGTAAAGACGCCGCAAAGCAGAGTCGTGGTGAAAAAGGCGGCAATGCGCGCCCAGCAGAACTCCTTGAGCATCAGCGCCCCCCAGACTGCCGATAGCCCGCCGAAAACGGTGCCGGAAATCAGGGCGGTCTTGGCCGCCTCCGGGTTGGAGAGATACCCGGCGAGGCCCGCAAGGAAGAGAAACAAGCCGTAACCGAGAAACCATTTGCCTGTGCTTTTCATCGTCGGTGAAGAAACCCACCCCTCGCGCTGCTGGCAAGAGATCCGTTGCGAAAGTCCGCCTCAAACGGCAAGAGAGAGGCGAAGGGCGGCCCGGTTCGGGTCCCGGCGAACCGGCGGTGCCGACTCACGGATCCTCGGGGCGCTCGCTGCGGATGTCCCAGCCACTCGATTCCAACAGACGGATCTGAAATTCCACCCATGCCACGCTTGCCGCTGTCACAAAGATGAAGGAGAGGGCGCTGTCGGCCAAGACCCGCAGCCAGAAAGCGGGCAGGGTGAGCCACGGTCCCGAAAAAACCAGCATGAGGTAAAGGAAGGCGCAGGTTTGCAAAAGCAGCGCGGTCATACGCACTTGGAATTTCACTTCACGGCGGATGCGGCGGCGCATGAAGACGGCCCCGCTCCAGAGGAGAAGGAAGAGCAGGGTGAGGCTGCCGGTGTCGCCCGGTCCGGCCGCGCTGCTCAGCAGCCCGATGAGCAGACTCAGGATCGCCCCGTGTAAAACTCGCAGATAGAGTCCGGCAAAAAGCACCGCGAGGGCCTGCCCGTGCAAAGACACCCCGAGCGGCGCGAGGAGATGATTGGCCTCATTGAGAACGAAGAGAAGGAGGGCGTTGACGAAGATGACAACGGTGATGATGAGGTAGCGTGGCATGGGCAGACCTCAACGGCGCGGTTCTCCCGCTGTGGATCGCGGGCTTTCCGGGGCGAGGGGCACCAACACCGCCACCTCCCGCACGGAGAGCAGATCGGGACTGAGACGGACGGCACCGCTTTGGAAGAGCCCGTCGGGCGAGGGTTCAAGGCGAAAGACGTGTCCCACGGTGATACCGTCCGGAAATACCCCGCCCAGGCGGGAGGTGACAAGGCGGCGGGGTTCCGTGAGGCTCACGCGGATGTCCGACGGGGCGTTGCTCACTTCCCCCCGAGGAGTCGAAAGGGGTGCATGAAGGACCCCCTGAAACTGCACCGGGCGCGTATCCCCCTCGAAGTGCGCGGCGATGCGGAAGGCGGGATTGGAAATCAGTTGCACCGTCGACGTATAGGTCTGCACGTCTTCAATGCGCCCGACGACCCCCCCCCGGAAGATGACGGCCTGGCCGCGCTCGATCCCGTGAATACGGCCTTTGCGGATGGTCAGTGTTTGCCACCAGGTGTTGAGATCCCGGCGCACCACGCGGGCGTTTTCGTAGCGGTAGTCCGGCAGAGGCGGAAGGCCGAGAAGGCGCTCCAATCCTTCCACTTCGGCCTCGAAGGTATCCAGCCGCTGATTGCGCAGCTCATAGGCGGCGTTGAGCCGTGCAAGATCAATACCCGCGCTGATGAGGCTGTCGCGCGAGCGCGTGCGCAGCCCCCAGTATTCCTGAAGGTCGCGCAGATAGCTGAGGGCTGTGTAGGCCGGGGCCTGAAACTCCAGAAAGGTCGTGCGCGTGAGACTCTTGATCACCACGGGTGTGACCGACCACCCGACAAAGAGGGCGGCGGTGATGCCGAGGGCTTTGTAATAGACGGGAAAACGCAGAGCCATGGCGGTCGGTCGGGTAGGGCGTATGCGGCCGGAAGTCACTCAGCCCGCGCGGGCCCGGAGCGAGGGAGCCGGCGCGTGGCGTCACCCTTTCATTCGCTGCCGCCAATGGAGGTTTTGCAAAACGAGACCGGTGCCGTTGGCGACGGCGCTCAGGGGGTCTTCGGCCACGATCACTGGCAGGCCGGTGGCATCGCTCAGGAGGCGGTCGAGGTTGCGGATCATGGCTCCGCCGCCGGCCAAAACAAAGCCGCGGTCGACAAGGTCGGCGGATAGCTCCGGCGGGCAGCGTTCGAGCGCGTTGCGCACCAGTTCCACGATCGAGGCAATCGTGTCGGCCAGCGCCTCACGGATCTCCGAGGAGGAAATGTGCAGGGTCTTGGGCAGGCCGGCGACCGAATCCCGCCCCTTAACCTCGAGCGTCAGTTCCTCTTCGAGGGGTGCCGCCGAGCCAATCTTTACTTTGATCTCCTCAGCCGTGCGCTCCCCGATCATGAGATTGTAGGCCCGCTTCATGTAGTTGATGATGGCGGCGTCCAGCTCGTCTCCCCCTACGCGGATGGATTTGGTGTAGACCACGCCGGAGTAGGAAATGATCGCCACTTCCGTCGTGCCACCGCCAATGTCGACAATCATGTTCGCCGTGGGGTCTTCGATCGGCAGACCCACCCCAATCGCCGCCGCCATCGGCTCTTCGAGCAAATTCACTTCCCGCGCCCCCGCATGAATTGCACTCTCTTTGACTGCGCGGCGCTCCACCTCGGTGATGCCGCTCGGCACTGCCACCACCACCCGCGGCGGGACAAACCGCATGTTGTTGCCCACCTGCTGGATGAAATAGCGCAGCATCGCCTCCGTGATCTCGAAATCGGCGATGACGCCGTCTTTCATGGGGCGCAGGGCCGTGATCGCCAGAGGTGTGCGCCCGAGCATCCGCTTGGCCGCATTGCCCACCGCGATCACCTCGCGCGTGTCTGTCTTGATGGCCACCACGCTCGGTTCCCGCAAAACGATTCCTTTATCGCGCACGAAAACGAGGGTGTTCGCGGTGCCGAGGTCGATGCCGATGTCGTTGGAGAATAAGCCCAAGGTCGTATGTGTCTAAGTGTGGATGTGCGGCTGGAGCCGGATTCAAACGTTTGCAGCTAACAAAATTCCCTTTCCCTCTGCAAAGTCAAAGCGGAAGTTCTTTTGCAAAAACATTGAAAAGATGCGCCACTGGTCCATTCTTCAATATATGTATTCCAAGCCCCCGACTTCTCCGGTCTCTCCGTTTTGCGGGCCGATTCGCGCCCTTTTTCTTTTTCTTGCCCTCGCCTGGCCGCTGTCTCTCCCCGCCCAAGCTCCGCAGGGCACGGGCCAAGCGACCCTGACCACGCTCGAAGAGGTCATGGAGCGCTACAAAGAAGCCAATGGCGGTAAGGAAAACCTCGAGTTCGTCAATAGCCTCCGTGTCTTCGGAACGATGGAGGAGGATGGTATCATCTACGACATCGTGATGGTGAAAAAGCGCCCGAATCGGAAGCGTATCGCCCTCCGCCACCTTCAGAACTCCCTTGTCATGGGCTTCGACGGGCAGCGCTCGTGGCGCGCCTTTGAACATCACGGCATGCTCGTGGGCTTCGAGTTGCTCGAAGGCATCGAGGCCATGCGGTTTGAACAGGATGTGGAGTTCGACGGCCCCCTTTTGAGCGGCTCCCGGGATGGGCAGGAGGTCCGCCTGGCCCGCACCGAGCGCATTGGGCGCGTGGAGTTCTATGTGGCCGAGATTGTCCGTCCCGACGAGCGCACCGAGGTGTTTATTGATGCCCGCAATTTCCGTGAGCACAAGACGGTCCTCTTTCGCAATGACGAAGAGGGCAACCCCGTCCGCATTGAGTCCCGCCTCAGCAACTACCAGCAAGTCGGCGGCATTTGGGTGGCCATGCTCGTGGAACGCTTTGTCGACGGCAACCTCACCACCCGAATCCGCCTCGACCGCGCCGAGGTGAACCCCGGCATCTTCGATTCTTTCTTCGAAATGCCCTCCGCGCCCGAGGGGTCCTAGTAAAAGGATCGCCCACTGGAAACCAAGCGCTCGTCCTTGTGCGGATACCCGCCATGAGTACCCACCGTCCATGCGGGTTCGCGGCCCTTCCGTCGCGGTCCGCCGAGAGGCTGATTGCCTTCCCCCGCGCACTTCCCGTCTTCGGGCTCCTGGCATGAACCCGCCCCCTGCTGTCCCCGGCCGCCGAAAGTGGCCACCCCGCCTCCTCAAGGCGTTTGCGGGCCTTCTCGTTTTCGGGATCTTCCTTTCCTTTCTTTACCTCGCCGTTTTGCCCCGCGTGGCCACCCGTTGGCTGGAGCGCGAACTGACCGTCCGCACCGGCGCACCTGCCCGGACCCTTGTGGAGGCCATCGGCCCGCGCCGGACCCGCCTCGGCGAAACCCGCCTCGCTCCCGATCCGGTCGATCTCGCCTTCGACCGCCTCCTTCTCGAATATACTTGGCGCGGTCTCCGTGAAGAGCGCCTCGACGCGGTCTTTCTCGATGGCCTCACCCTGCGCGCCGATACCGACGCCCTCTGGGCGGCCTGGCTCGCGCGGGAGGTGGAGATTCCCCCGGACATCGATCTTGAGCCCCTCCCGTCCCCGCCCCCCGTGGCCGACGAAGAAGACGTGGTTCTCCTTCCCCCGCCCTTGCCCGATCCCGCATGGCTCTGGGAGACGCCGCTCTTGCTCAGCGCCTTGCAGGATCTACCTGTCGGGCGCGCCACCCTGAGCCGAAGCCTCCTCGAACTTCGCCGCGCCGGGCACACCGCCGCCTATGCCTTCGACGCCCGCCACGAGTCCGCCAACGGGGCCACCACAAGTCGCTTCCAGCTCGAAGGACCCGGCCTCCGGCTCGACCTCACCGCCCGGACCACCGCCGTCGACCGCTCCGGCTTTCTCGGCTTCTCCGGGGCGCTCACGGACCTCCTTCCCGTCCTCAAGGCCCTTGCCCCCGCCGACAGCCCGCTCCATCCGGCCCGCTGGCAGGGTCAAGCCGACAGATGGAAACTGCCCCTCCTGCAATGGGATGTGGCCGTCGAAACACGCGATGATCTTCTCGCCGCCGCCGGTTTGCTCATCGAAACCGGCCCGCTGCGCTATGTCGCCCACGATCTCGAAATCGATTGGGAAAACGCCGTCCTCGGTGCCCAGTTGGGGGCGTCCTCCATCGATCATCTTCGCTTCGGCCTCGGAGCCGCTCGCCTTCGCCAAGCCGCCGGCCATCTCCGGCTCGAACCCTCCACCCTCCACTACCTCCGGGCGGATGATCTCCTCGAATGGACCCTCCCCGGCGTCATCCTCGATTGGCCGGGCCTTGCCACCGGCGATCTCGCCTTTCGCCTCGCTACCCGCCCCCGCTACGAGTGGTGGACCAGCCCCCTCGACGGGCGGCTCGTCGCCCGCAACCTCTCCATTCAGGGCCAACCGCTGGAAGACTTTGCCCTCGATTTCGCGCAAGACGGGGGTCCCCTCACCGCCCGCTCCACCCGCCTCCGCTCCGGGGCCAACCCCCGCCTTGCTCTCGACAACCTCCGCCTCGAAGCCTGGGACCCCTTCCTCGATAGCCGCCGCGTGCTCTTCCAGGGAACCCTTTTCGACGACCTCCTCCGCGCGCCCCTCGCCACCCTCCAAGGTCAGCTCGAAACACCCGCCAACGGCCTCCGCCTCAATTTCGACCTCCTCGGCCCCGCCGGTGAAGCCCTCGGTGGCGGGACCTATCGGCGCGGTCAGGACGGACACGAAGCCCTTCAAACCGACCTCGCCACCTCCGGCACCCTCCTCGCCCGCTGGGCCGCTCTCCACGATCAGGCCGCCCCCCTCCGTGATCTCGCCGGATCGGTCCGCCTGCATCTAGATGGCACCCGCGCGGGCGATCTGCTCAGCGCGCGCGGCACCGCCGGGCTCACTCTCGACGACGTCGGGTTTACCTGGGACGACGATATCCGCGTGCAAGGGCTCACCGGTGGCCTCGCCCTCCGCTGGATCGGTCTCCCCCAGACCGACGAACCCCAGGCCCTTGCCATTCGCGCCCTCCGCCTCGGCGATTTCCCCCTCGAAGACATCCGCCTGCGCGTGCACTGGCCCATCATTCACCGCTTCGAAATCCAGGAGTTTTCCCTCCGCCTCCTCGACGGCGGGGCCCGCCTCGAACCCCTCCGTTTCAATCCCCTCGGCGGCTTTCAGTTCGATGCGGTCCTCATCCTCGAAAACATCGATGCGGCAGCCGTCACCGCTCTTTTCCCCGATGAGCGCTACGCCGTCACCGGTCGTCTCACCGGTCGCCTCCCTGTCCGCTTTGAAAACGGTCGTCTCTACCCGCGTCCCGGTTTCCTCGAACTCTCCGCCAACCAGCCCGCCAAACTTCAAATCCTCGGAGAAGATCTCCTCAACGACATCCTCGCCTTCCGCGAAATCCCCCGCGTCCCCGTGCGGGAGCGCCTCAAATCCTCCCTCCGCGAGGGCATGCCCCTCCGCTCCCTTCGCATCGACCTCTTCGATGCCGAACGCACCGGCTTCCCCGCCGTCATCCGCTTCCACGGCAGCATCCGCACCCCCGACATCGTCGCCGACGACATCCAGCTCCGCCTCAACTACAACCTCGAAGGCATCGACTGGCAAGGCGACCTTCGCTGGCTCCTCGATTTCATTGACCAGTTCCGTTGAACGGGCGCACGCAAAGCCCAACCGCCCCCGCCCAACCATCCCATATCGAAATCGAAATCGGTATCGAAATCGAACCCCTCAAGGACATACCCCGTTTTCCTCCCTTGAACCTGCACCCCGCAGTTGCCGTGGTCAGATGAGGAGCGGAGGCGCGCGGGCGGACCTTCTGCGCGCCGGCTTCGTCGCCCGGAGCGCGGAAGTTCGCAGGCACCTCTCCGTCGCGGTCCGGCGATGAATCTGCCGGACTACTTTGGCAG
>JAFIGE010000177.1 GCA_020831585.1 Opitutales bacterium
GGAACTCCAGCCTGTACAGCGGAGCCTCCGGTTGGAGTCCCGCCTTCAGGCGGTCCCGGCACGGCGGGCGTGCGGAGGCGGCGGGCAGCGAGACCGCGTGAACGCGGAACTCCAACCTGTAGAGAGGAGCCCTCGGTTGGAGTCCCGCCTTCAGGCGGTCCCGGCACGGCGGGCGGGCGGAGGCGGCGGGCAGCGAGACCGCGTGAACGCGGAACTCCAACCTGTAGAGAGGAGCCCTCGGTTGGAGTCCCGCCTTCAGGCGGTCCCGGCACGGCGGTCGTGCGGAGGCGGCGGGCAGCGGGACCCCGTGAACGCGGAACTCCAGCCTCTACAGCGGAGCCCTCGGTTGGCGTTCCGCCTTCAGGCGGTCCCGGCGCTCTTAATCACGCACCTTTACCGCCGCGATTGCGTTTCCTGTTTGGTTTTTTTGCTTCCGAGGTTTTGGCTTTGCCGGGTTTTGATTCCTTTGGCTTTTGCCGGGGCTTTGCCGGATGAGTGGGGCGGGGGGAGCTTTCCGACTTGGTTTTCGGTGCGGAGCCAGCGGATTTGTTTTTCGGCTTTTTCGCGGGCGTGGCATCGGTCTTAACCGGGGCCGCTTCGCCGAGGGCGAAATCGATTTGACGTTTGAAACGGTCCACGCGGTTGGGCACGACCTGCACAGTGTCGCCGACGTGAAAGCTTTTCCGCGAGCGGCGGCCAACAAAGGCGTTTCCTTCGTTGTTGAGGCGGTAGAGGTCGTCGGTGAGGGTGGAGGCGTGCACGAGGCCGTAGGCCATCGATTCGGTGAGTTCGACGAAGAAGCCGTGGTTGCGCACGTCCATGATGACCGCGGGGAATGAGCGCGGTTGCTTCTCGGCGATCTGGCGTTCGAAAAACTCGAGGAGTTTGATTTTCACGGATTCCCGCTCGGCCTCGGTGGAGTTCTGCTCCGTGATGCTCAGGTGTTGCGCGAGTTCGGCGAGGCGCGCGGCATTGTAGGACGCAACCGGTTGGCTTTGCTTGCTCTGTTCGGAAACAAGGTGGCGGCCGAAAATCCGGTGCACAATGAGGTCTGAATAGCGCCGGATGGGGGAGGTGAAGTGTGCGTAGTGGTGTTTTCCAAGGCCATAGTGCCCATCGGCGGAGGCTCGGTAGTTGGCTTGCTTGAGGCTGCGCAAAAACTGTATGCGCAGCATGTGCGCCTGCGGGTGGGCGCGGATTTTCTTCAGCAGAGCGAGGATGTTTTTCTTCGTCGAGAGGTCGCCCGCTTCGATGCCAACGGTGCCCATGTAGGTGGAAAGTTCGTCGAGGCGCTCGGGGTCGGGTTTCTCATGCACACGGTGAATCGCCGGGATGCGTTTTTCATTAAGGGCCCGGGCAACCGACTCATTTGCCGCGAGCATGAATTCCTCGATGAGTTGGTGGCTCTCATCGTATTCGATTTTTACGATACGGTCGGCGTAGCCCTCCTCGTTTACGAAAATCTTTGTCTCCGGCATGTCGAGATCGAGGCTGCCCGTGTTCATGCGGCGGCTGCGGAGGCGTTTGGCAATCTCCCAGAGCTGGCGGCAGGCGGTTTGGAGGATGCTCAACTCAGCATCTTTGAGGTCGGCAAGCGCACGCCCCGTCGAGCCGGTCTGGTGTTTCGGCGGAACGGGAAGCGCGCGGATTTTTGAGAAATCGTCCTCAAACATGAGCGCATGAGCCTGCTCATAGGTGAGGCGTTTGCGGCTGCGAATGACACTGTTGGCAAATTCCGTTTTCACCACTTTGGCTCCCTTCGCGTAAGTGATAAAGACCGACTTGGTTAACCGGTCCTCGCCCTCCACGAGGCTGCACAGGCCATTGGAAAGGGCATGGGGGAGCATCGGAATGGTGGTGCCCACGAGGTAGGTGGAGTTGCCGCGCTGGCGTGCTTCGTCGTCGAGAGCGGTGCCGGGCTGAACATAGCTGCTGACATCGGCGATATGCACACCGACGCGCACGAGGCCATCGGGGAGTTGCTCGATCGAGAGGGCGTCGTCGAAGTCCTTGGCATCCTGTGGATCGATCGTGAAAACATCGGTTTTCCGGAGGTCGACGCGGCCCTTGAGGTGGGATTTCGGAACTTTTTTGGGGAATGCCTCCGCTTCCGCCATGACAGCGGGGGGGAATTCCGGATCGAGATCGTAGTGGAGGAGGAGGGCTTTGAATTCAGCGCCTGGCGTGTGGGTCTTACCGAGGATTTCGACGATCTCGCCCTCGGGGCTGAGGTGCCGCTGCTCCCATTCGAGGAGGTTGACGAGGACCTTGTCGTCGATCTTTGGCTTGGGCTGGAGGCGGCTTTGCGCGGGGTCGGGCACCAGGATGTCCTGCGTGATGCGGGGATCATCCGGGATGACGAAATAAAACATGCGGCTCTTGCGAAGAGTGCCCGCCAAGCGGGTGCGCTTGCGCTCAAGGATGCGGATGACGCGGGCGGCATCGCCCTCGGGAAGGTTGCGGTTGGCGCGTTTGCGGAATCGCTCGGCCTTGTGTTTGGGGATGATGCGGCAGAGCACGTGGTCGCCGTGCATGGCCACATGGGTGTCCTCCGCGCGGATTTGCAGGGGCGGGATGGTTTTTCCGTCGAGGGAAATGTCCGGAAAAAGCTGGGCTGAGCCGGCTGCACGAAAGCGAATGGTGCCTGTGATGAGATCGGCGTCTCGTGGCAGGCAGATGCGGTTTTTCTTTAGCTTGACAAGCGTGCCCTGCTGGAAGTGCCGGTTGAGTTCCTCCTGAAAGGCGCTGAACTCATTCCCGGGAAGGCCCAACTTCTCAGCGAGGCGCTCCGCTGGAAGCGGTACGTAGTCGCGGCGCTTGATGGTCTGAAGGATTTGCGGAAGATACTGCATTTTCGGGAGCATGGGGGGATCGCTCCGGAAGACAACTCATCGTTTGAAGAGAGTCAGGCTGCTGGAATCGGCCTCCCGCCCCGGCGGGGGCGGTCCTCAATCAGGCAAAATTCACTCCCTGCCCACCCGGGGAGAGAGGGGGATATCGACTTCGATCAGCCGCACGTTTCCGGAGCGCGTGAAGAGGGACTCGCTCCATTTGGCGTCGAGTGTGTGGCCGGTGAGATCTTTTTGTTCACCCTTCCGCGTTTGGATGCGTATAGCCGCCGGGGCGTTGGCTTCCTTGCGATGGTAGACGATGGGCGTCTGGCAAAGCGTGAAGGCAAGGCTCCCGCTCTTCAGGGGAACCAGATCCTCCCGGCCCGTCGTGTTGATGAAGCGAAACTCGCCATCCTCCGCGAGAAACTCCGTATCGAGAAGCGCGTGTGTGGGAGTGAAGTGGATACATCCATTTTTCACGTGCACACCGAGTTCGACCCGGCGGGTGAGAATTTCTTCCTTCACCTGGCCCGTCATCCCCGGTTGCTGAGCCCCGGCGTGTGCAGGCGTGTGCGAGTAGGGGTCTGTCGGGAAGGCACCGTATTCGCGGGCCGACTTGCGGAAACCGAGACCGTCGAGAATGGCCTCGTAGTGGCGGTCCAACTTCTCACAAAGCGCGGTTTCGACGCCATCCGCGCGCGCCTTCACAAGGATTTCCTGCACTGCCAAGAGCAGCTTGGAAATCATGTGCCAATAGATGCTGCCGAGGCCCTCGAAGGCGAACATGGAACCGCTCCGGCCGGTGAAGGAATGGTGCTGGAAGACGGTCTCGTAGAGGTTGCGGATGCGCACGATCTCGGCCTCGGCGATGGCTCCGTAGCTCCCTTCGCTGATGATTTTACCGAGGGCGGCAACGAGGTCGCCTTCATTGTGGAAATCGGGATGAAAGCGCCAGGTCTTTTCGTCGCTCGCATAGACGATCCGTCGGTCGCCCTTCTCAAACATGGCTGAAAGCAGCGGGCTCTTGCGGGCGGCGGCCGGGTCGAGCCGGTTCTTTTGGAGGAAGGGCGTGATGGGGCGATCGGGATACAGGATATAGCTTCGACGTTTTTCGCAGTAGAGGGAGCTGTGGCGCAGGCTGTCGAGCAGATCGATGGCTTCGTGCGGAGAGAGCAGACCGGAGCTGAGGGCGGAGACCTGTCCCTCCAACATTGGATCGAGATAGCGGATTTCGGCCGATTGGCCCTGCAAGACGAGCAGATTGTAGGCGTGAAAGAGACCGTCCTCCCGGCGATTGAGGTGAATCGTTTCGTCCGTCCAAAGAAGGAGTTCCTCGAGGAAGGCGATGATCTCCGCCGAATTCAGGGGCACCGTATTGGCGGGGAAGTTGGGGCCGTAAACGGCGGCGCGATGGCGTTCGCCCGCTTCGCCGAGGCGTTGCAGGAGGCGGCGGCGTCCGGCGGGCGTGTGGGCATCGCCCGTTTGGCGGCTTTCACGGAGGGATTCGTGCAGGTCCTGGAGAAACCGCACCACGGGGGCCGAGAGATCGAAGGCGGTCTTCTCGGTGCCGGTGAGGAGATCGCGCAGGAAAGCCTGGTGGCGCCGCAGATAATAGAGCGTGACCATCGAGAGGCCGTTACCGACGAGGGCGTTGTTGGCATCGTTCCATTCCGGACGCTGGGTATTCATCCAGATGCCGCCGCCGGGCACGAAGTTGCTCCACTTGGCGAGCACGGGGACGAGGAGTTTCTCCAGAAAGGTCACGAGTATTGGTTCGCCCTTTTCGTTGCAAACCAGCTTCGCGTCCGATCCGTCCCCGGCGGCACGTTTGCGCAGGGTTGCGGCCATTTCCGTGTCGCAGACGAGGGTGTTGCGCGGATCCCGGAGGATCTCGGAGAAGGACTTCAGGCGATAGGGAACGTTGGCATAAGTGAAGCGCTTCTTGTCGAGGAGGCTGTCGATTCCGCCCGCGTGATGGGCGGCGTGGGTTTCGAGGAGTTTCAACAGATAGATGATCTGGTGGTCGCCCCAATAGCCGAAGGCGGCCCAGGGATTTTCGGGTTCAGGCTCTTCCCAGTCGATGCCGTTGCGCGTGATCCGATATGGGTTGTAGCCGTCCGCCGTGGAGGCATTGACGAACTTGCAGATCATGCTTTCGAGGAAGCCGGGGAAACTCAGAGCGAGAGCTTCCCAATTCTGGAAAATGTCCCGCCAGTTGCCTTGGAAGGTGAGGATGTCGTTGCCCTGTTCGTCGCGGGTCTCGATGCGGAAGCGGTTCCATGGGCGGCTCGGATCGCCGTGGCGGCGGCTGAAGGATAGCGGCAGATACTCGAAGAAGAGGCGCTCAAGCTGGGTGTCGCCGGTGGCCTGAACGGCTTCGAGGAGGGCCTGGCGGTCGATCTTTTGGGGGAGGCTGCCGAGCTTCTCACGATGGGCCCGCGCGACCCTTTTGTTGGCGGATTCAAGGAAGGCGCGGAAGTCATCGCGAAGAAGGGTGTAGCCTCCGGGGAAGGTGCCGCCCCGCATGACATTAAAGAGAACATTGGCCAGATGGTGGGCCGTGGCTACGGGATCGCCCGTCTCCTGGAGCGCATCGGCGGCCGCGAGGCGTTGGCGCAGGGAGGATTCGCCGAAGGCGATGTCTTCCTCCACATCGCGCACGGGGAGACCTTCGCTGATGAGTTGTGTGATGGCGGTCACCGCTCCCTGATGCAGGCTGGTGTCGGTGATGAGATTCCACCGGGTATCTTCGCCGGCCGCCACATCGATGGTGGCCCATTCGAAGAAGTGCCCGCGCACGCCGCGCGACTCCGCGCAGGGGGTGGGGGTGCCGCCGGTGCGGAAAGCTTCCAGGGCGGACGGTTGGAGGCTTCGCCGGGCCTCTGAAAGACCGCAACTCCACGCCACCGTGGCGCGCAGGACCTCGAAGGGCACGGGGTGATCGGTCACACCGGAGGCCATGCTGTAGAGGCCCACGCCCGCCGGTTCGAGAATCTCGCTCTGCTTGTAGGCGTCCAGCAGACAGCTCATTTCATTCTGCAACTGGCGCGTCGCCCCGCAGGCCACGAGATTGCGCATCCCGTGGAAGACCTCAACCTGGCGGTTTCGCTCGCCGAGGTTGTGCACGCGGATTTCCCGCACCAGACCGAAGCGGGGGCTGATCATGATGGTCGAGCAAAAGCACAGTTTTTCCTCCGGCAGGGTCTCCTCGAAGATCATCCGCGTCCCCGCGACGTTCTTCATCAGGCGACGGCTGACAGAGCCGACAGACTCGCTCCGGAAGGGTTCCCAGATGCGCCAGCTTCCATTGGCACCGCGCCATCGCAGGAGGGCCACGGGGCCGGTGTGGGTGCCGTTGTCGTGGATCTTGTCGACGGTTTCGTAGGGAAGGATGGCTTCCTCGGGATCCCGGCGCCCGGCCGTCAATGAGCCGGTCGACGAAATGAACACCCAGAGGTCGGCATCGCTCGTGAGCGAACAGAAGAAGGGCGGAAGCTGATCGAAATCATCGATAACGACGAAGCGGTCGTCATCGCGCTGAATGATTTGGTCGCGGGAACAGCGCGGGGCAGACGATATGGTCGCCGTGGCGGTTGTTTTCTCGAGAACGGATTGTGGCATAGTGGTCTTCTTTCTTAGGAGGCGGGCGACAAGGAGCCTTATTCAACAAGGAAGGGAAAATTGGATACTGTGGCGGCGTTGGCGTTGTTGCGGACGGTGACGAAGAGGCGGTAAGCACCGGGTGTATCGGGCACGCGGATACGCGCTTCGGGGCCTTCGGCGTGGAGAAGGGCATAGGGGTGGCGGGGCGGAGGTGCTTCACGGTCGCCGCCCACGGCCACATCGGTTTGCTCGGAAACGACCAGAAATTCGAAGTCGAGCGGAAGATCCTGGGGATCGTGGGCCCTTACCGAAACATTCCACTCGGACCCGGCGGGAACGGCCCGCAGCGAGGCCCCGAAGGTGACATCGACGAGCACCGGGCAAAGGATGTCCGGGTATACGCCGCTCCACGCTTTCGTCATCACGTCCACCGGCGGGAGCTTCTCGCCGGTCGGCAGGAACATCCCATACCACGTGTGCGTCACCTCCTGTTTGTGGCCCCAGAGGAAAACAAAGGTGCCGAGGCAGCGGTCTCCCGCATCCCGCATAACGGTTTCGAACGTGCGGCGGTAGTAGCGCGCCTTTTCCTCCGAGGAGGGTTCGATCGGTGCGCCCCAATCGGTTTCGGGCACTTCCCAATGTCCGCGCGGACCGAACTCAGCGAGGATGAAAGGCCGGTCCCAACCCGCTTCGTTGAGGATCTCCCCGGTGCGGATCGCGGCCGCGTAGGCATTAACCCCGAGGATGTCGATGTCCGGCGCGTGGCGCATGGCACTGCGGGCTTTGTCGGGGGTCACCCCGGCGACGGTCGTCATGATCGGGCGGGTGGGATCGACCTCTTTGACAATGCGGGCAAGGTTGTTGAGTTCCTGCCAGATGGGGGCGTCGTCGGCATCCCCTCGGAAAGCTTCCACCTCGTTGCCGAGGCCCCAGATGAGGATCGCCGGATGGTCGCGGAAGCGTTCCACATCCGCGCGGATGATGCGGCGCTGTTCCGCCACCTGTTTCGGATCGCTGTAGTCAAAGCCGTGGCGCTCGTGCTGCACCCAGATGCCCGCCACGACCGCAAGGCCTTTTTTGTGCATGAAATCCAGAAAGGGCAGGCCGTCGATCTCGCGCTCCAGATCATCAATGCCCCATGTGCGGACGCTGTTGCCCCCGGCCGCGACCAGCTGATCGATGAAGGAAGTTCCGCCCGCACCCTGCACGACGAAGGGTTCGCCGTTTCGCAAGAGGTTGAACCGTCCATCCGCCGAGCGCTCAATTGTCACGTTTGTCCCGGGCAGTTCCGTCGGCGGATTTTCCCGGCAACCCGCCAAAAAGAGGGCGAGGAAACAGGCCGGGAAACAGATTTGCGCTAAGGCGAAAGACCGGTGAAGTCTTCTTGGGGGAGGGGAAGTGTGTCTGGTAAAGGGGCGCATCGCTGGTGCGAAAGGGTTCGGTGAGGGTTCAGGGCGTGTTGAAAAAATAGACCCAGGCACCGCGCGATGGCAGTGCGGGCGCAGTGTCACGGACTTGGTAAACCCGGACATAGTCGACTTCCATCCTCTGCGGGAAACGGGAATCATCTATGCCCTGTTGGCCACCCCAGTTGCCCCCGATGGCGATATTGAGGATGAGGTGAAAGCGCTGGTCAAAGGGCCACTGTTCCCAGCCGAATCGGGCCAGACGCTCAAAGACGAAATACTCCTCGTCGTCCACAAACCAGCGGATACGGTCCGCGTCCCACTCAATGGCGTAGGTGTAAAACCGCTCCCCGAGGTCGGCGCGCCAGGTGGAGCCACCGCGCTCCGTCCCCAGCATGTGGTTGAATGCTGCCGTGTGGACGGTTCCGTGGATCCGACCGAGGTCGAAGCCGACATGTTCCATGATGTCGATTTCCCCACTGTTCGGCCACCCGCCATACGCCCAATCGGTCGGCAGCATCCAGATCGCCGGCCACGTGCCACGCCCCACCGGCATCTTCGCCCGCACCTCGATGCGACCGTAAAGCCAGTCCCCCTGCTGGCGGGTAACCATGCGCGCTGAGGTGTATTCCGCTGTGCCCATGGACTCGCGGCGTGCCTCAATGATGAGGCGACCGCCCTCAACACGGGCATTCTCGGGGCGATCGGTGTAAGACTGGGCCTCATTGTTTCCCCATCCCCAGAGACCAACGGATTCACCCCGCCCTAAGTCATAGCCCCATTTATTCGGGTCCGGTGAACCCGCTTCCTCAAACTCGTCCGACCACACCAGGCGCCAGCCAGACCGATCATTCGCCGAAGAGAGTAAACATAGGGTCAAGCTCAGCGCCAGCACGCGAAAAACGTGGAGAGTTAAACAGGAGAATTTTGGGGTCATGCCGGGGTTGCTAGGGAGGGTGAAAAGTACATGCATAAGAACGCATATATATTGCCTGCGGACGGTCAAGGAAGAAAGTATAACTTAACGAAATTCCCCTGCTCAGCGCCCCCCGTTTTGCCCCGGCGCGGGGAGCCATGGGTGCAATCACGAAGTTTGTCATGGCATCCCGAGATGCCAACGTCTCGGCCTGCCCGCCGTATTCCGCCGGAGGCGCGGCAAGGGCCGCAATGCCCGCTCATACCCAAATCAATCGACCACGGCAATCGGAGGTGACGCAGGTTTCTCAACGGCTGAGAAACTTCCTGATTACACCCGGGAGCCATTGGGAAAGGAACGGAAGGAAGGCTTGAAAGACGAGGCACCCGCCAGTCGCGCGCGTCGCATAGGATCGACCTCTGAAAGCAGGTTGGCTGCCCGAGAGCCGGTTTTCGTGGAAAGTGGAAGAAAGTCTGTGCTGTCAAAGAATTCCTAGCCTCAACCGGAGCAAGGGTGTGATTACAGAGCTTGTCACATTTTTCGGTGGCGTTTCTCCACGGTCGAGACCACCGCGAAGTCCGCACCGCCGTCCTCCATCAGCGGTTTGGGTTTCCTTCCCCTTCGAAAGCCGAGCCACCCATTGGCCCCACAGAAGCTTTCCACCCAGCCAGCCGACCCCACCACCCAGCTCTCACTGAAAGCGCGGATTTTTGAGCGAAGCCCGGATTCTTCCGCCAGACCCGCTCCAGGCATCGCTTTCTCCTTCGTTGCACCGGCTGCCGCGGTACTCTGGTCTCTCCGGCGAGGCCGCATTCCCGGACCCATCCGGCTGCACAACCGCGCCCGGTAGCGCTCGTGCCACTTCGTCGCCCAAG
>JAFIGE010000178.1 GCA_020831585.1 Opitutales bacterium
CGCGTCCCACCATAGAGCGCCCGAAACCGCCCCACCAGACCCGCATCGTCCAAATCCTCCGTCTCCTTCGGATCGAGCCGCACGAAGATATGAAAGTGATTAGCCAAGAAGCAATAGGTCAGCACATCCATCCCCGCAAACGCCGCCTGCGAGCGCATAATATGCCGCATCGCCTCCATCGCCTCCTCATCCATCAGCCGTCTTTTCTGCACCACCCTCGAAATAAGGTGGTGACAAGCCAAGCGCGGATACTTCAACCGACGGCAAAATTTTCTGCTCATGTTCACCACCCAAGCCTTTAGCCGGTTCGATTGCAATTCAAATGTTCAGAACATTAAAAAATAATGCGGTTGGCGGGTGTGGTTACAGAGATTCAACGCTGGGGGCTAGTCGGTGCGGTCTTTGAGGCGGTAGCGGACGAAGTCGCGGGGCACGCCGAGGAGGCGGGCGGCGGCGGAGATGTTGCCGTCGGCTCGGGCCATGGCTTGGTCGATGATGTGGGTGGTGAGGTCTTCGAGGGCGGGTTCAAAGGCAAAGTCTTCGGGAAGGGTCCAATGGGGATTGAGGAGCGCGGGTTTGCCATCGGTGGCTCCGGGTGCGCGGGGAGGGGTGGGGGCGTCGGGCAGGAGATCGAGGGTGTCGTTGGTCGAGAAAATGAGGGAGCGCTCGATTTCGTGACGCAGTTCGCGGATGTTGCCGGGCCAATCGTGAGCAAGGAGGCGGGCCTGGCTGCTCTCACTGAGGCGGGCATTTTCGCGGCGGTAGCGCTTTTTGAGACTGTCAAGGAGGAAGCCGGCGAGGGCCGGGAGGTGGGTCGTGCGTTCGCGCAGGGGGGGGAGGCGGAGACGAAGGAGATTGAGGCGGTGGAAGAGGTCTTCGCGGAATTGGCCCGCCGCGATGCGCTCATCGAGGCCGGGGAGGCTGGCGGCGATGAGGCGCACGTCCACGCGGATGGCGCGGTTGCCACCGAGGCGGCGGACGCCCCCGTCTTCGATAACGGTAAGGATTTTCGCCTGGACGGGGGGCGCGAGGCTGGCGATCTCGTCGAGAAAGAGGGTGCCTCCGTCAGCCGCCTCGAAGAGACCGAGGCGAGTGGAGCGCGCATCGGTGAAGGCCCCTTTCTCGTGCCCGAAAAGTTCCGATTCGGCGAGGGCTTCGGGTAGGGTGGAGCAGTTGACCTCAATGAGCGGGGCGTCGGCACGGGGGCCGTTGGCGTGGATCCAGCGGGCGAGGGTGGTTTTGCCGGTGCCGGTTTCGCCCTCGAGAAGGACGGGGGGAAGGTTGGTGCCAAGGCGGCGGTCGACGGCAAGGATGTTGGCGAGGGTTTTTTCGAGCTTGGCTCCGAGACCCTGGATGAGAAAGGGCTCGGTGCGGCGTTGCTCGGCGCGAAAGTGGTCGGCGCGCTTGCGCTTGCGCTGAATGAGAGCGCGGGCGCAGAGAAAGGGCAGTTCCTCCGTGGAGAAGGGTTTGGCGAGGTAGTCGGCGGCTCCGAGGCGGAGGGCGCGGATCACCGTGTCGATGTTCCCGGCGGCGGTCATGACAAGCGTCACGAGTGTCTCCCCGGCATCGATTTCGGAGAGGAAGTCGAGGCCGTTGCCGTCCGGCAGGTTCACATCGAGGAGGAGGAGGTCGGTGCCCCCGCCTTGGATGGCACGACGGGCGGCGGCGAGGGTGCCCACCGCAGTGACTTCGGCTCCGGCGTCGGCAAGGACGGATTGGAGTTCCTTGCGGAGAAAGATTTCATCTTCCACGACAACGGCGGTGACGCCTTCGAGGGAAGGCTGTTCGGGGATGGCGTCGGCGGGCATGGGAGGCGAGCGGGGGGGGTTACCGGCGGACGTCGAGATCGGGCCATTGGCGCAGCTTGCGGTGCAGCGTGCGGCGGCTCATGCCGAGGAGCTCGGCGGCCTGGGTGCGGTTGCCACCGGTTTTCACGAGGGCGTTGCGGAGAAGGCGCTTTTCATTTTCCTCGACGGAAAGCGGATTGGCGGCGAGGGCTTCGCTGTTGGCGGGCGGGGGGGCGCTCCCGTTGTCGCCTGTGAAACGCGGATCGAGATCGTATTCGTTGAGGGCCTGTCCCCGCTTCATGACGACAACATTTTCGGCAAAGTTGCGCAGCTCGCGGATGTTTCCCGGCCAGCGGTAGGTTTGCAGGCGGTGGAAGACGGCGGCGTCGACCTCGGGCGGGGGGAGGTCGTTTTCCTTGGCAAAGAGATTCATGAAATGCCGTGCGAGGAGCGGGATGTCGTCTTTGCGCTCGCGAAGGGGCGGGAGGCGGAGGGTGACGACATTGAGGCGGTAGAGGAGGTCCTCGCGAAAATCACCCTTGGCCACCATTTCTACGAGGTTGCGGTTGGTGGCGGCAACGAGGCGCACATCGACCTGGATGGGCTTCACGCTGCCGAGGCGTTCGAAGGAGCGGGTTTCGAGGAAGCGCAGGAGCTTCACTTGGATGGAGGCGTCGATTTCCCCGATTTCATCAAGGAAGAGGGTACCGCCGTCAGCCGCCTCGAAGCGACCGATGCGCTTTTCCATGGCCCCGGTGAAGGCTCCGCGCTCGTGACCGAAGAGTTCGCTTTCGAGGAGATTGGAAGCGAGGGCGGCGCAATGAACGGCGATGAAGGGCTTGCGCGCGCGGTTGCTGTTCTGGTGGAGGGCTTGGGCGATGAGTTCCTTGCCGGTACCGGTCTCCCCTTCGAGGAGCACGCTGGTGCGGGTGGGGGCGACGAGCCGCACCTTTTCGATGACGCCCTGTATGGCGGCTGAATTGCCCAAAATACCGTCGAAGCGGAAGCGCGCGTCGAGGCGCTCCTGAAGGTGATCGACCTTGGCTTCGTTGGCGCGGTTTTGCAGCGCCCGCCGAATGACGATTTCGAGTTTTTCGATGTTCACCGGCTTGGTGAGAAAATCGAAAGCGCCCCGCTTCATGGCCTCCACGGCAAACTCGACCGTGCCGTAGGCGGTCATCATAATGACGATAGGCTGCCTGGGGAGCTTGATGGCGGCATCGATGACCTTCATGCCGCTTTTGCCAGCCATGCGCAGATCGGTCAGGACGACGTCGAAGTGTTCGCTCTCCATGAGCCGGAAGGCTTCGTCGGCATCGGCGGCGAGGTAGACGTCATACTCCTCTTCGAGGGCGAGCATGAGCCCCTCGCGGGTGTGCTTTTCATCGTCAACAATGAGAACCGTCGCAGGCATGTTGACCACCTTGGGCAAGGTTGGCGGAACAGGCGAGCGCTTTGTGTGGCGGTCGAATCAGGAAGTCCGGTTGCCGTTGGCCTTGGCGCGCTCCCAACGGGGGGGCGGGGCGACGACCGCGGCGGTTTCCATACGCACGGCGACGACGGCGGGATCCTGGCGCAGGCGCGCAAAGCCCTCGCGGTCGATGAGCCAGCTGAGTGAGCCGGGGAGGTCCGCGACAAGTATCTGATCGGATTCGAGGAGGAGGCCGACCTGGATTTTGGTGTCTCCTTTGCGGCGTTCCACCTCGGCCCGCAGGCGGTCGAGAAAGGCGGCGGCCCGTTCGTCGTTGTGGACGATGAAAGCCATGGCCTTGATCGCATTCACGACACCGTTTTCGAGGCTTTCCATGGAGTTGACGGTGAGCTGGACTTCCTCATCGGAGCGGATGACCACCTGACCCTCGATGAGCACGAGGTTGCCCTCCGCGCACAGCGTGCGGCAGCTCTCGTAGGCATCGGAATAGGCGTTGAGCTTGTAGGAGTGGCTGCGCGTGGAGAGGGAGAGGATGGCCCAGGGGCGGTTATCGCGGCGGGAGAGTTTGGTGTCGACGCCGGTAACGACGCCGCAGATACGGAAGGGTGCGCGGTTGGCGAATTTTTGGTAATCATCGCCGGCGAAGGAATCGAGTGCTTCGGCGAGTCCCCTGTAGGCGTTCATGGGGTGCCCGCTGACATAGAAGCCCAGCAGGTCCTTCTCGTATTGGAGCATTTCGCGCAGGGGCATGGTGGGGCCGCGCCGGGCCTTCGCGGCGGGCTTGTCTTTGGCGGCAGGGGCGGCGGTATCGAACATGTCGAACATGTTCACCTGCCCGGCGGCGGCATCGCGCTGAAGGTCCTGGATTTCCCGGAGAATGGCATCGAGGTCGTTGAGAACCTCTCCGCGGTCCTCCCCGACGCCATCGAAGGCCCCGGTGCGGAGAAGGTTTTCAAGAACGCGGCGGTTGATCGTTTTGCTGTCGAGGCGGGTGGCAAAGTCGCGGAAATCGCTGTAAGCGCCGCCGCGCTCGCGCTCGGTGATGATGGCGCGGGCGGGGTTGTCGCCCACGCCTTTGATGGCCCCGAGGCCGAAGCGGATGGCGGGTTGGCCGTCCTGTTCGACGGGGGTGAAGGTCTCGCGGGATTCGTTGACGTCGGGCCCGAGGACGGAGAGGCCCATGGAAGTGCACTCTTCGATGAAATGGGCGACTTTTTCGGCGTTGCCGAGTTCGCAGCCAAGGACGGCAGCCATGAACTGCACGGGGTAGTTGGCTTTTAGATACGCCGTGCGGTAACTGAGCATGGCGTAGGCCGCCGAGTGCGACTTGTTGAAGCCGTATTGGGCAAACTTTTCGAGGATGGCGAAGATGTCCTCGGCCTGTTTGCGGGGGATGTGGTGGTGCTTGAAGGCCCCCTTGACAAAGACGTCCTTCTGCTCGGCCATGACCGAGGCGATCTTCTTGCCCATGGCCCGGCGGAGGATATCGGCCTGGCCGAGGGTGTAGCCGGCGATGATCTGGGCTACTTTCATGACCTGCTCCTGGTAGACGAGCACGCCGTAGGTCTCGGTGACGAGCTCTTCGAGGAGCGGGTGGGGTATCTGGATCCTCGACGGGTCCTTTTTCCCTTCGATGTATTGCGGAATAAACTGCATGGGCCCCGGCCGGTAGAGGGCGATGAGGGCGATGATTTCCTCGAAAGAGCTGAGGCCCAGTTGCCGACAGAGCGCCTGCATGCCGCCGGATTCAAGCTGGAAGACCCCGGTGGTGCGCCCGCTGTTGAGGAGTTCGTAGGTCTTGGCGTCGTCGAGGGGGACTTTTTCGATGTCGAAGTCAGGGAGGCCGAGCTTGGGATCCCGCCGGATGTGGTCGACGGCGTCGGCAATGATGGTAAGGGTTTTGAGGCCGAGGAAGTCCGCCTTGAGCATGCCCAAATCCTCCACCGGGCCTTTCGCATACTGCGTCGTGAGGTCGCCTTCCTGGAGGGTGACGGGGACAAGGTTGGTGAGCGGCTGGTCTCCGATAATGATACCGCAGGCGTGTTTGCCGGTATTGCGCACCATGCCTTCGATGACCTTCCCCTGGTCGATGATCTGGCGCACGGTGGGGTTGCTCTCCATTTCCGCGCGGAGTTCGCCGGACTTCTCAACGGCGGCATCGAGGGAGATGTTGAGGTCGTCGGGGACCATCTTGGCGATGCGGTTGGCCTCGGCGTAGGGGATGTCGAGCACGCGGGCGAGATCGCGCACGACCATCTTCGCCCCGAAGGTGCCGTAGGTGATGATGTTGGCGACTTTGTCGGCCCCGTATTTCTGCCGGACATACTCCACCACCTGGTCGCGCCGGCGCATGCAGAAATCGACGTCGAAGTCGGGCGGGGAGACGCGCTCCAGGCTGAGCATCCGCTCAAAGAGAAGACCGAAGAGGAGTGGATCGATGTCGGTGATCTTGAGCACATAGGCGACCACGCAGCCCGCCCCGGAGCCCCGGCCCGGCCCCACGGGGATGCCCTGTTCGCGCGCCCAGTGAATGAAATCCCAGGTGATGAGAAAGTAGTCGACGAAGCCCGCCCCGATAATGATAGCGAGCTCGTAATTGAACTGCTCCACGACTCGGCGCGCGAAGCCCGGTTCTCCCGGTTTGGCGGGTTGGGGCTTGAGGCGTTCGGCGTCTTCAAGGGGATCGGGTGAGGCGAGGATCTCGGCCATCACGGCATCGTAGTCGACATCGTATCGCTCGCGCAGGCCGGCCTTGCAGAGATCGAGGAGGTAGGGACCGTTCTTGCGCAGGCGCTCCCGCTCCTCCGGAGTGAGGGTGATGGGGGGCTTGCCGTCCTGTTCGAGGACGCGGTTTTTCGCGACGACAAAGATGTCGAGGATGTGGTCGAAAGCGCGTGCATCGGGCGAAACAACGACCTCCAGGGGGCGCTCGTAGACGGGGTAGTGGTCTTCCCCGAATTTGATTTCGAGGTCGACCATTTCGGCGACGCGGAGGGTGTTGTCGATGGCCTCGGGGATTTCGCGGAAGCGCTCCTCCATTTCCTCGCGGGACTTGAGATAGAACTCGTGGTTGGGGTAGACCATGCGGTTCTGATCTTTCACGATCTTGCCTGTCTGGATGCAGAGGAGGGCATCGTGGGGCTGCCAGTCCTCCTTGTAGACGTAGTGCACGTCGTTGGCGCAGACCATCGGGAGGTCGAACTCACGGGCGAGCTTCACAAGGTTGGGGAGGAGACGGCGCTGCGCGGGCATGCCGTGATCCTGGAGTTCGATGAAGTAGTTCTCTTTGCCGAAAATGTCGATGAACCGGGCGGTGGCGTCGCGGGCGCGGGCAAAATCGTTGTAGAGGAGGTATTGGGAGGCCACGCCGTTGATGCAGCCGCTCAGGGCGATGATGCCCTCGCTGTGCGCGGCCAGCTTTTCGAGGTCGGTGCGCGGGCGGTAATACATCCCGTTGACGTGCGCATCGCTAACGATTTTTACGAGGTTTTGGTAACCCTTGAAGTTCTTCGCAATCAGGGTCTTGTGGTGGATCTGGTGAGCCGGGAACTGATCCGGCCCGAGGGCGTCTTCGGGCACGTCGTTGATGTCGTCGCTGCGGTTGCGGTCGCGCTTGGGGCGCTCGGACTGTTTGTGGTCGTAAACGAGGTAAATTTCGCAGCCGATGAGGGGCTTGATGCCTGCTTTGCGCGCGGCCTTGTAGAAGTTGATCGCCCCGAAGAGGTTGCCGTGGTCGGTGAGCGCGATCGCCGGCATGTCAAGCTGGCGGCAGCGCTCCATATAGCGGTCCACGCGGGCGCAGCCATCGAGCAAAGAGTAGTCCGAGTGGCAGTGGAGGTGAACAAAAGAGCCGGTTGAAGTGGTGGAATCTCCCATGGTGAATGACTATCCGGCGGGCGGGGAGGGGAGGCAAGTCGTGGGTGTGTTCAGGGCGATATTTGGCAGATGCCGAGCGGATCAAGCCGGGGATCTCTTGCGGACAATGAGGTAAAAAAGTTTTTCGGAGTCTTGGAAAGGTGACTTGCCATGAGGAAGGCACCTCGTCTAACTCGTGGGTTAAATGCCTCGAAGTCGTTTCACCAGCCGTTTCTGGCGGAAAGTTTCCGCTTTGGGAATCGTTCTCGCTCTTATCCTCATCTGTGTTTTCGGGCTCCTCACGGTTTATATTTTGGATTCCCGCCAACAGTCGCGCAGTATGCAATTGGCGCGGGAGCAAACTGAACTGATCGACCGGGTGACGGCGGAGGTGGATGTGCGGGATTTGAATCACCTCCTCAGTCTCTTCCGCCGGGCTCTGGGGGGCGACACGGCAGTGGAGCGGGTGCGCACGATTCAGTTCACCGGGGCGCTGCGCAGCAAGGAATCGCCGCACCTGAACCTGCGTTCCCACAAGCGCGCAACGACTGATCATTATCAGCTCACGCTGTATAACCAGCGAATTCCCAACAGTTTCTCATGGCGTCCGGGAAGCCTCGTCCGCCGTGGGGCCGATGGCGAGGACCGCCCGGTGGAGGACCCTGTTCTGGTGGAGCGGTTTGGTTTGGATGCCTACATCTTTTTCGCGCCGTTGCGTCAGTCGAATACACTACCCTTGCGTTTTGTCGGATTGGAAGAGAAGAACGGTCAGGTTTACAACGTGGCGGAGTCCACCGGCGGCCTGGTCGAAGTCCGCTTCTTTTTTGAGACGAAAACAGGCCTGCTCCGCTATCGTGAGATACCTCCCTACGCCGACCGGGCTGCCGAGCTGGATGAGTTTCATGATTATCGCGAGGTCGGTGGCGTGTTGTTTCCCCACCGGATACTCTACTGGCAGGATAATGCCTACCTGGGGGATCTTTACATCCACGAAATCAATTTGAACGTGGGCTTCTTCCCCGACCTTCCGGATCCTTCCTGAGTCGTGGTTTGGCCACCCGTTGGCCCGTGTCGAAGACACTCTGAAGGATGATGCGATCCGAGAGATGCCGCCCTTTCCATCCGGGAATCTGCGGGGGCAAAACAGCAATTTCCGCCACTGACTGCTCCGCCAACCACCAGTGTCGGGCACGCCCAAGTGTCCCGCAACCTGAGGTGTATGTTATCGGGAAATTCAGTTATCGTTTTAGCGGGCTTTGCGGATGTCAGCGATGAGGGCATCGCGGGTCTCGCGGAGAAGGTCTGCCCGGACTTCGAGGGCAATTTTCTCCGCCTCATCGTAGCGTTCAAGGGCAAGAAGTGCGCGTGCCCGGTGAAGGCGCACGGCATCGCGTTGCGTCGGGCTCAGGTCTTTTTGATAGAGCCGTTCCCAGTGGACCAGGGCGCGGGGCCAGGGTGGAGAGTCCACGTCGTAAAAAGCCTGACCGAGCCGGAATTGGGGGATCAGGTCGTTTCCCGAAAGCTCTGCCGCACGGGTGAATGCTTCGAGCATCATCTCATCAATGAGTTCCGGCGTGAAGAGTTCGTCGGCGATAAAGCCGGGTGAGAAGACATAGAGCAATTCGCCCAAGTCCGTGTGGTAGGCGGGCTCATGCGGCGCCAGTTCCACGGCACGCAGGTAGAAGGCGAGCGCCCGATGAAAATCGCCCTCTTCTGCGTAGTAGGCCCCCAATTGCTGTTGCACCACCGCTGTCCTCGGTGCAATTTGCTGGGCGCGGAGGAATTGAGTGTGTGCCCCTTCCCGATCACCAAACCAAGCGAGGAACTTACCATACAAGAGAAGTGGTTCGACCTCGTCCGGATTGTCCGCCACGATGGATTCGTATTCGCGAACTATCTGCTCAAAACGTCGCCGCAGATCATCGGCAGGTGCATCATCGTCGGCTTCAAGAGCCCGCGCCTTGAGTTGCATTTCCATTTCATAAACCCGCAGAAGACGGCGCTCGAAAAGAGAGACGGCTTCCGGCGAAAAACCGGCAGTTCCGGACGGCGGGCTCTGGCAAGCGGTGGCCCCCGCCAGAAGCAAAATTCCCAGAACAAAACGGAAATGGAAGGACTTCTTCACGGTCTTGACCCAACCCGCTGAGCCCAACCCCGACAAGCGAAATCCGGCCAGCCCAGTTTAATTACGGAGCTTGTCAGGCACTCCGGCCTCTTGATTTGAAAAAACTGAATCCGCAACCAATTTGACATTGGGAACTTTTTTAATGTTCTGAACATTGCAGCATTGACAGAAGATTGGCAGGTGTTTGAGTGGCCGCATGAGCAGGAGGTTTTGCCGAAGATTGAAGTATCCGCGATTGGCTTGCCACCACCTTATTTCAAGGGTGGTGCAGAAGAGGCGGCTGATGGATGAGGAGGCGATGGAGGCTATGCGCCATATTATGCGCTCGCAGGCGGCGTTCGCAGGGATGGAGGTGCTGACGTATTGCTTTTTGGCGAATCACTTTCACATCTTCGTGCGGCTGGATCCGAAGGAGA
>JAFIGE010000013.1 GCA_020831585.1 Opitutales bacterium
CTACTTCACGGAAGGGGTGGTGATCGGGAGCAAAGCGTATGTGGACCGGTGGTTTGCGGAGAATAGAGGCTGGTTTGGGCGGCGAAAGTCGGGGGCGCGGCCTTGTTCGGGCGCGGAAGATAGAGGCTTGTGGGCTGTGAGCGGAGTTTCCAAAGGACCTTTTTGAGGACGATCACCCGTCGTAACTGTAGGTCTCGAGCATGGTCTGCACGGTGGCGGGCAGGTTCGTGAGGCCGGGCGCGCTGTAGACGGAGGCGTCGCAACATTCGAGATAACCAAGCGCGCTTTCGATTTGCGTGTGGCGCCCGTTCAGGCGCAGCCATTGACGGAAAATCGAGAGGGCTTCCAGCCAATCCGCGAGGGGATGGACCGATTCGTCGGCACAGTGGATGAGCATGTCGGCCCTCGCGCGGGTTCGTTCTCCTTTGCCGAGAAAAGCCGCGAGATCCTCAAGGTGGCGCGGCAGGCGGGCTTCCCTGGCTAAGAGGGTCTCTCTTTCGGATGCGAGGTTACTGGCGTGCAGATGTTTTAGCGCGGTGGTCCAGAGCTGCGCGCTGGACGGGGAACCAGCAGCCCTTCGATTGACCATCTCCGACAAATGGGCAGGGAGCGTTGCAGGGGACATGGCCGATCTAGAAGTTCAATAGGGGGTGATCGCCTTCTTCCGGGACGGTGACATCCCATTGGAATTGCTTGCGGATGTGGTGGGCAAGTTCAGCGGCTGCTTCGGGTTGCCCGTGGACAAGAAAAACGCGCTCGGGCGCGCGGTTGAAGCCGAGCAACCAAGCCATGATTTCCTCATAATCCGCGTGCCCGGAAAATCCCTCAATGCGTTCAATCTGCGCGCGGATGGGCACTTCCTGACCGTGGATTTTCACGTGAGGGCGTCCTTCGAGAATAATAGTGCGTCCGCGCGTGCCCTCGGCTTGGAACCCTATGAAAAGAATGGTGTGCTGCGGGTGCGGCAGACGGTGTGCCAGGTGGTGGAGGACTCGTCCGCCCGTGGCCATCCCACTGGCTGAAATGATGATGGCGCGCTTTCCGATGTCGTGCAGGGCGATGGAGTCTTCCCGCGACACACTTAACCGCAGGTTGCGCGGTCGGAAGAGGTCGACGCCGCGCAGGTGCAGACGCCGGCAGCGGAGATTGAGGTCCGCAACATGGCGGCGGTGGACGCGAAGGGCTTCCTGTGCCATGGGCGAATCGAGGTAAATGTCCACGGGCTCGATGAGGCCGTCTTCTTCAAGGGTGCGCAGGAGGAACAGGAGGGTCTGCGCGCGCCCGACGGCGAATGCCGGAACGACCAGGACCCCGTCTCGCGCCATGGCCTCGTTGACAACCCGCGCGAGATCGAGGAGTAGGTCGGTTTCCGCGTGGAGGCGATTTCCGTAGGTCGATTCGAGGACGAGATAATCGACGTTGTAGGGTTGGGTGGGGGTGCGGAGAACGGCATCAAGGGGTCGCCCTAAATCTCCCGAGAAGACGAGTTTGCGCGGTCCGCCGAGGAGGTTGGATTTCAAGTCGAGGATGGCGGAGCCGAGGATGTGGCCGGCGTCGGTGTATTTTGCGCGAAAGGCATCGGCCGGCCGGAAATGCTCGCCGTAGGCAACCGGTTGAAGGAGGGGCAGGGTGGCTTCCGCATCAGCGCGGGTGAAAAGGGGTTTGGCCGGGTGGTGTTTGGAGTAGCCCCTTTTGTTTGCCCAGCGCGCCTCTTCCTCTTGGAGGTGCCCGGTGTCGGGGAGGAGGATTCGGGCGAGGTCGGCGGTCGCATCGGTGCACCAGATGGGGCCTTCGTAGCCATCGGCGCGGAGCCTGGGCAAGAACCCCGTGTGGTCGATGTGGGCGTGCGTGAGGAGGATGCCATCCAAATCCGCCACGGATACGGGAAAGGGTTCCCAGTTCTTGAGGCGCAGCCGTTTGGGGCCCTGGAAGAGACCGCAATCAATGAGGAACCGGCGGTTGGCCGTCTCCAGGAGGAACCGGGATCCGGTTACGGTACCGGCGGCCCCGAGGAAAGTGAGACGGGAGGTGTGAGACATGTCAAATTAGCGGGTAACGGTTCGGGGGAAGGGGTTAACATGGGTAGTGAAAGAACACCCCTCCGTTCACTTAGGACAATGGAGTCCGGGAAGGCCAGGTGGCAATACCAAAAGGGGCGTTGCATCCGGTCAACGGCGGGGCAGATTTGTGCGGATGGGATGGTGGCCCTGGAAGAGCAAAACGCGGTTGAGAGAGGCGCGGTTGGCGACGTTTCAGCCGATCTGGCGTGATTGGCTGGGGCGGCACTTCCCCGCGTTCACGCGCATGCCTCCCGACCTGCGGGCGGATCTGGAAAAGCGGACGCTCGAATTTCTGCGCGAGAAGCGCTTCGAGGGCTGTGGCGGGTTGGAGCTTTCCGACGAAATGATCATCGCGGTGGCGGGGACGGCTTCCGCGCTCCTGGCGCGGCGGCCGGGTCCGGTGTTTCCGGAGCTGTTTTCCGTGTTGCTTTATCCCAGTGTCTTCCGCGCTCATCAGCGGGAGGAAACGGATAGCGGACTCGTGCACGATAAACGGGTTCCTTTGCTCGGCGAGTCTTGGGAGACAGGCACGCTCATTCTCGCCTGGGATGCGGTCTGCGCGGGCGGGGCAAACCGTGTTCCTGGGCAAAACATCGTCCTCCATGAGTTTGCTCATCAACTGGACCTGGAAGACGGAGCGGATGACGGCGCGCCGGGTCTGGAAACGGCGGGTGACCGCCAGACGTGGGTGCGGGTCTTTGGCGAGGCTTACCGGGAGCGGCGGCGTATGCGCCTGATGGGCTACCGGTGCGTGCTCGATGACTATGCGGCAACCCACCCGGCGGAGTTTTTCGCCGTCTCCACGGAGGTGTTTTTCGAGCGGCCCGTGGCTTTGCGAAAGACCTTTCCTTCGCTCTACCATGAATTGACCCGCTATTTCCGTTTGGACCCGGTCGGTTGGGAGAGTGTGTAAACCACCCGGAAACGATTTCGTTTTCGCCGGGCAAAGCCCGTCCTCCCGCCCATCGATCTCTCACGGCTTTCGCCTTGGGGGCTGCTTTGAAGTGTGGTGTGCGGCAAGAAAGACACCCACGGTGATGCCACCCATCAGCAACCCCACCCACATCGCCGGAATGAATGCGCCGCTGGCGGGCGAGTCGGGCGGAGAGGTGATGCGGAAGATGCCGTAAAGAATCGGAGGCAGGACGAGGGTGAAGGCCAGGGTACCCCAACCGGCCCGGGTGTAGCCGCCGCGTGTGCTCTCCGAAAACATGAGCCGGGCGAGGAAATAGGCGATCGCTGCTGCGAGCAGCCCCATGAAGAAGAAGAGGAAAATGAAAACCGTCACAGAGACAGATCATGGATGCCTCTATGTCTTTGCCAAGCCGCCAATCCGAGTTTCGGCAGGCGAACTTCCCGCATCGGGAGATCAAGTGGTAGATCACCGCATAGCTTATATCTCTCGCCTCCAAGTGAACCTGCGACCCAGGCGTAGCAGCTCCGGTTTTTGTCAATTTAAAGCGACGTCGTAATTTTGAAAAATTGGAGAATGGAGGGAATGGCAGGGGGTAGAGTGGGGTGTTTCCTATTTAAGGTTCGGTCGGGGACGATATCTCTGGGGGTAAAGCAGCGCGAGCGGCGGCGATCCGGTCTACCGGCATTCCGAAAAGGGTGGCGAGGAGATGATTGTCGTTTGTTCGGCGAAGAACAGGCCACAGGGTGTGGGCAAGGGCATCTTGTGCCGGGGAGTTATTTCCGGAAGCGGCTGTTGAGTCCATGACCTCTCGGAGAGTGGATGCACGGACATTCTCTTCGGCGGTGTGGAGGATGATCCGTTCGATGCAGGCGGAGAGGTCGCGGAAGTTGCCCGGCCAAAACTGCCCAAGCAGAATCGGCCCGCAGTCGGGCTGCCAGCTCCACGCCTGTCCGGAGGTTTTTCTGGTCTGTAGGGCGAGGATTTCGCTGGCATAATACAGGACGGCTTCCGGTCGTTCGCGCAAAGGAGGGAGACGGTAGGGTTTCCAGAATGGGTGAGGAGTCGCACGCACGTGGGTTTTTTCTTCAAAAACCCACCCGATGGGGCCGCGTGCTCCGTGGGCTACCCATTTTTCCAAGGCCTGGTGCAAGGCGTTGGCATCGTTGAACCAGCCGACTGGGATCGTGTCGGCAGCTTGGTTGTTTTGGAGAGCATTTTGAAAGGCATTGGTTGTGCCGTCGAGGTGTTCGGCTTGCCGCCCCCCGAAGCTTGCCTCGGTGAGGAGGGCGTCGAAAAACGGCTCAAAGTCCAAGCCCGCTTCTCCGGTAAGGGCCTGTATTCCAGTTTTGCGCCAAAGTGCAGCGGCATCGAGGAGCAGGTTCCGCTGGCTAGCCATTTGCAGCGGAAAAAGCAGGTCATGCGGAGGCGATTCCGGGAAGCGAAGGTCGGCCCCTTGTTCTATCATTTTTATGCGGGTAGCCAATAGCGCGCGCCACTCGTTCCAACGAGCTTTTCGGGAAAGGACTTCATCCGGGCCAAAGCCGAGCGATTGGAGGCAGTCAAAGAGCGCTACCCCGCTAACTGGTTTTTGAAGGAAGCGCCGGAGACCCAGATTAGCCATTTTCAGGAGTTGTGCATCATTGACAAATCCGGAGACAAGGACTGTGGGCAAGGAAAGTCCACGTCGGCGCGCTTTCTCGAAGAATTGCCCTCCGTCCATTGAGGGCATACGATAATCGAGAAGGAGGACATCAAACCGTTCCATTCCCAGTTGTTTAAGGGCAGTGATGGGACAACTATAGGTTTCCACCAGATAGCCTTTGCACTCCAACAAGTCACGGAGCACATCGGCCACGCATTCTTCATTTTCGACGACGATGACGCGAATGGGTGAGAGGGGGATACCCGGCAGTGGATCAGGCGAAGAACTCATCAGGACGCGGGGAGGGAACGGGAGAAAAACTCAAGAGCGGCTTCGCCGTCGCGCAGGTATGCCGCCGAGCGTGCTTTAGCGGTGCGGATCGATTCCAGTAGGTCTGGAAGCAAGCCCGTATGTCGGGCGACCATGCGCAGGGTAGGCTCGTCGATTTCACCCGTTGCAGCCGTTTTTCGGCTAATCCACTGGGCGAGTGCCTCGATCTCCGTGTGTGTGGGCACGGGGTCTCCAAAAAGATCATCGGGGTAAGGCGGCAAAAGCATTTCCCGTCCGGCCTGGCTTGCGAACTGGCGAACACGCCACCGGAGTATTTTGGGGAGGTCTTTGTCGAATTTTTCCGGGGAAGGCAGTTCGAGGGCCGCCTCTTGCAGACGGTTGGCCGTTGAGGTCTCGAGTCTTCCGGTTTTTGCGAGTTGTGCGGGAGAGACGGCTCCACCGAGGATAACCTGAATTATGCCGTCTCGGTCCATACGAAGGAGCCCCAGCTCATGGAGGAGGAATTGGGCGAGCCCATCGGTAAGCCCACCGGGCGAATAGATGGCGACGACCGGAGTGTTCCTCCACTGGCCATGTTGAATGCATTCGAGAATGGCTTTCTGGATGGTGGTTTCGTCGCCATCCAGAAAAAAAACAACAGACGAGGGCAGACGGCGTTTCAGCTTCTGCACAAAGAGGCGGAAAATAAGCAATGAGGCGCAATGAGCGTAGAGAATGGGAGATATTTTTTCAACACTGAGGACTTGTTTCGCTAAAATTTCCCATCCTTGGCTGGAAAATTGATCTATGCCCAAGGCAGTCACATTAATGGATTCAAGGGGCTGGCCGCTCTTTTTCGAGGACGGGGGATTTTCAATTTCTTCCAGGTTCTCTTTGACCTTGCGAGTGATTTCGAGTGGATGGAGCGGACGAACGAAAAAGCCATTCACTTCGTGTCGCAGGAGAAAGCCAATCTCCGTTCGGTTAAAGGTGTTGCCCAAAAAATAAACAAGTTTTGCGCAGGAGGCTTTTCGGATGCTGGTGAGATCATCTCCTGTGGGGAGTTTGGAGTCAAAAACGGAGAAGATAACGACACTCGGATGAGGGAGGGCTTTCAATTCCCCGCAAGCGGGAATGCTGTCAAAAACCGTAACCGCAAAACCGTTTTGTGAGAGGAATATTTTCATTCCCTCTCGTTCCGCCGCATCGGAAGAAATGAACCAAAGATTGTGCATAACAGACAACTAAGCAAGGGCGAGGGGCCTACCGCCACGTCAAAATCACGAATTTGGCCTTGATTTGCGCGAATGCAAGATAGGAAAAGGGGCTTCGCTGCTTGACCCAATCACCCAGTCCCAGCTCCGGTCGGCAAGCTTCCAACGTGGGGAGAGGTCAAACGGTAACTCTCCCCACCCTCATCATTACTTTTCCCTTCCGCCACGTTCGTCCGAGGGTCCGCAGGCAGATGGATATATTTCTCAGGTGCAAGGTTGCTGTTTTTCCGGTGCTTTCGTCAAGTAAAAATGACGTCGTTGCTTAAACACAAGGCTTGTCCTTGCGAATGGCGGGGGATGTGTATGGGGTGAGGGGGACATGATTGTTGATCTTTCCGATACGCTTCTTCCGTTTGAGCTGGACCCTGGCGAGGGGGTGACCGTGGGGTTGCCGGGAGGGGAATCGGTTGAGGTGCGGCTGGTGGAGGCGGGGGCGCGGATTTTGTTTTCGACTTTGCCGGAAGCGGGGGTGCCTTTCCATAGTGCGCGAACGTTTTATGCGTTTTGGGCGGTTGTGGCGGTGGGGGGCGAGCGCGTGCGGTTGGAGCGGGAAGTGCCGACTTGGCGGAGTTTCTATGAACCTTGGCAGGTGGGATCTTTGTGTATCTGGCTGGATGCCGTGAAGGAGATTTTTTCGTTTCTGGAGGATTCAACGGGGGATCTTGCCCCGAGAAAGGCTGCCCGCCTGGTGGTGCACGGGGCCGAAGGGCGGATCTGTCCCGAGCCGGTGCATCCCTGGTGTCCGGTGCGTTCGGAGGGTTTGCGGATCGGCGATTGTTACGCAGGGGAAAACTGCTGGTTGGGGCCTTATCACGGAGCGGTCGCGCACGGAGGTTTGGATGTTAATCATCGACCGGGGACGCCGCTGACGGCTCCGATCACCATCAGTGACCATTATCTGGTGACGAGTTTGGCGAGGGGTGATGGCAATTCCCGTTGGTTGGGTCACCGGCGGTGGAGCGATGGCCGCGAATGGATGCTTGAGTGCGAAAACGTCGGGGGGCTTTCGGTGCGAGAGCATACGCCACTGAACGCCGGTAAGCGATTTGCCCACGGGGCGGGCGTGCACACAGGGTCGCGCGAGCACACCCACTTTTCCTTTTGCATTTTGCGGGATGGGGTGCGCTACCCGGTCGATCCGTGGATGCTCTTTTGGCAGGCCAAAAAAGACCAGCAGGGAACCTTGTCTCAGCGACTGCGATGAGGGTTTTTTGCGCAGTTGTGGGAGCCCCCACTTTGTTGCGTTTAAGCCGGAGTCGTGCCTGCGGGCAGAGCGGCGCGTGCGGCGGCTATTCGTTCAAGCGGTATCCCTGAAAGGGTGGCGACGAGCTGATCGTCGCTGGTCTGGCGAAGAACGGGCCATAGATTGTGGGCGAGTGCATCTTCTGCCGGAGAGATGTTGCTGGAGGCGGCTGTCAGTCCGATTGCCGCACGGAGGCTGGTTGCCCGGATGTCTTCTTCGGCGGAGTGGAGGATGACCCGGTCAATGCACGCGGAGAGATCGCGGAAATTGCCCGGCCAGAACTGCCCGAGGAGAAGCGGACCGCAGTCCGGCTGCCAAGTCCATGCCTGCCCGTAGGTTTGTTTGGTTTGGCGGGCGAGGAGTGTGCGGGCGTAGTGAGCAACCGCTTCCGGGCGTTCGCGCAAAGGGGCCAGGCGGTATGGTCGCCAGAAGGGGTGGATGGTCGCGCGCTCGGGGGACTTTTCCTCGAAAACCCAACCGACCCGCGCGCGCGCTCCCAGGGCTACCCATTTTTCGAGAGCATGGCGCAGGGCCCCGGCATCGTTAAACCAGCCGACGGGAATAGCCCCGGCGGATAGGTTGCCTTGGAGTGCTTCTTGAAAAGCGTTGGTTGTGCCGTCGATGTGTTCTGCGCGTATACCTCCATAGGTTGCCTCGGTGAGGAGGGCGTCGAAAAAGGGTTCAAAGTCCAGGCCGGTCTCTCCGGAGAGGGCCTGGACTCCGGTTTCATGCCAGCGCATGGCAGCGTCCAGAAGCATCTCTCTTTGGCTATCCACCTGTATGGGAAAAAGGAGACGATCCGCGCCCGCATCGGGAAAGCGGAGATCGGTCCGTTGCCCTTTGGTGTCCGTGATGTCGGCCCACTGGGCACGCCACTCGCTCCACTCCGCTTGCCGCGAAAGGACCTCATCCGGGCCAAAGCCGAGCGACTGAAGGCAGTCAAAAAGCGCCTCTCCATTGGCTGGCTTTTGAAGGAACCGGCAGAGTCCCAGATTGACCATTTCCATGAGCCGGGTCTCATCCACAAAACCGGAGATGAGGACGGTGGGGAGCGTAATGCCCCGCCGCCGGGCTTTCTCAAAGAATTGCCGTCCGTTCATCGACGGCATACGATAATCAAGAAGAATGACATCAAACCGCTCCGTTGCCAATCGCTTTAGGGCGGTCATTGGACAACGGAGTGTTTCGACCAGATAGCCCTTGGACTCCAAGAGGTCGCGGAGGGCTTCGGCGACGGCTTCTTCGTCTTCCACGATAATGACTCGAACGGGAAAGACGGCGATGTCAGTGAGTTGATCGGTCAAAGAGGTCATGATGGCGAGGGGTAGGGAGCGGTTAACAAACGAAGGGCGGCTTCCCGTTGGCGGAGGTATTCGGTGGAGCGGGCTTCGGCCGTGCGGGCGGACTCGAGCATGCCGGGCAACAGGCTCGCGTGCCGGGTAATGGTGCGCAGGCCGGCCTCATCGATTTCACCGGTTGCTGCCGTTTTTCGGCTGATCCACTGCGCGAGTGCTTCAATTTCAATGTGGGAGGGAAACCGGTCGCCAAAAAGGTCCTCCGGGTAAATTTGGAAAGGAACTTCCCGCCTGGCTTCGCTCCCGAGTTGGCGGACGCGCCACTGGAGGAGTTTGACCTGGTCGTCGCGGAACTTCTCCGGCGGAGGCAGCTCAACGGCGGCTTGTTGCAGGACGGCGGCAGTGGAGGAGTCCATCATCCCTGCTTCAGCCAGTTGCGCGGGTGAAACGGCTGCCCCGATGATGAGGCGGATCAAACCATCTTCGTCGGCGCGAAGAAGGCCCAGATCATGCAACAGAAATTGCGTGAGGCCCTCGGAAAGGCCGCCGGCCGAGTAGATGGCCATGACGGGAGCGCGCCGCCACTGGCCGTGTTGAATCTCTTCGAGGACGGCCTTTTTGATGGAGGTTTCGTCGCCATCGAGGAAGAAGACAACAGATGAGGGCAGGCGGCGCTTCAACTTCTCCACATACAAGCGGAATATAAGGGACGATGCGCACTGCGCGTGGAGAACGGGAGGGATATCGGCAATACTGAGGATTTGGTTCGCCAGAATTTGCCATCCTTCGCTCGCAAATTGATCATTGCCCAGCGCAAGGGAGCCTCCTGATCCGGGCGGTGGGGGGCTCCTGTCAGCGGCGAGGGTTTTATCGTTTTCTTCGAGATCGTCCTTCATCTTCCGAATGATGGCGAGCGGGCGAAGGGGGCGAAGAAAAACGCCATTCACCTCCTGCCGCAGGAGAAAGGAAATCTCCATTCGGTTGAACGAATCCCCGAGCAGATAGAGGCGTTTCGTGAGCGAGGACTTCCGGATTTTCGAGAGATCATCCGCGTTGGGAAGGTTGGAACCAAAAATCGCCAGGATAACAATGTCCGGAGCGGGCGTCGTTTTCGCCACTGGGCTTGCCGGTATGCCTTCGAAGAGAGTCACGGCGAAATCGTTCTGTGACAGGAACATTTCCATGCCCTCCCGTTCCGCCGCATCGGAAGAAATAAACCAAAGGTTATGCATAATAGAAAACTGAGCGCGGGCGAGAGAGCCACGGCCGCAACATACTATTCAGATTGGCGTTCCTTTACGGAAGTGCAAGATTGGAAGAAAGGGCTGCGGTCGCTTGACCCGGATGGCTCCGATTGAAAGCTTTGCACCCATGCATGCCCTTCTTGCCTTCGATAAATTCAAGCATTCCATGACCGCGGCGGAAGCCTGCGCCGCCGCCGCTGACTCTCTGCGTTTGGCCCAGCCCGCCTGGAATCTGCAAACAGTACCATTGACCGATGGAGGAGAGGGCTTTGCGGAAATTCTCACGCGCACGCTCGGGGGTGACCTCCACTTCCTTACGGTAACGGATGCGCTCTTTCGGCCGAAGGAAGCTGTCTTTGGCATTGTCCCCTATGAGCACGTTCCGGTGGCCGCGCGCGAACGTCTGCGTCTGCCGGGATGCGCCCGCCTCGCCGTTGTGGAAATGGCCCAAGCCGCTGGCATCGAGGGGCTCGATGAGAGCGAGCGGGATCCGTGGTCGGCGTCAACTTTCGGGGTGGGGGAGTTGCTCAAGGCAGCCATCGAAGCCGGGGCGGATGCGATCCTTCTCGGGGTGGGTGGGAGCGCCACGAATGATTTGGGAGTGGGCGCGCTCGAAGCTCTCGGCGTGATTGCCTACGGGCACGATTTGCAGCCCCGCTGCCGCCTTACGCCGCAGACCTGGAAGGACGTCGCCTCGCTCGGCGGCCTCTACAACGTCAGCAACTTTCCGCCCGTGCGCATCGCCTGCGATGTGGACAACCCGCTCACAGGCGAGCGGGGCGCAACGGCCGTTTTCGGGCCGCAGAAAGGACTGCGGGCGGACGATTTTGTGAGCCTGGAGCGTGCCGTAAACAAGATGGCGGATCGTCTCCTCGGTCTCTGTGGCGTCCCTGAGGAAGCTTTTGCCGAGCGGAAAGCGGCGGCGGGCAGTGGAGCGGCCGGTGGGATTGGTTTTGGCCTGTCCTGTGCCCTTCCCGATGTGGCTTACATAAGCGGTTTTCCTCTCTTTGCGGATTGGTGCGATCTTCAAACGGCTTTGCGCGGGGCTGATTGGATTCTGACGGGCGAGGGTCGCTTCGACGCCAGTTCTCTCGGTGGAAAGGGACCCTCCGCCATCCTCGCGATGGCGGGTGCGGGCACGCGGGTGAAGGTTTTTGCGGGGTCCGTCGATGAAGCGTTACGGCGGGACCCGCCCGCCCCGCTCTCACCGGCGGATATCATCGCTATTTCTCCGCCGGACCTCCCCTTGGCTCAGGCGCTGCGCGAGGCTCCGGATCGACTCGCGGCAGCGGTCAAGGCAGCCTTTTCCCATCTCTGAACCCTGCCGGTCGGGGTCCGTCCAGCGGTCCTTCAATTGAGACCGGACTTGAACTTCGCGCCGTTCCACTCATCGTTGGAAATATGTCATTAAATGTCCTTGAAGCGCCTCCGGGTGTGCGCCTCGGCAATGAGAAACTCATTCGTCTGACCGAAGCGGCGGGCCGAAAGGCCCTGGCCTTGCGCGACCGCGAGGAGGGTGCGCGCTTTCTCCGCATCCGCATCACTGGCGGGGGGTGCAACGGGCTTTCCTATAAGATGACGTTCGTGCGCGAGGCCAAGGAAGGGGACATTTTTGTGGAATCCCAAAACGTGCCCCTGCTTATCGATCCCAAGAGCGCCCTCTTTTTGCGCGGGATGCAGCTCGATTATTCGGACAAGCTGGTCGCCGGCGGATTCAAGTTCAGCAATCCCAACGCCAAGGCAAGCTGTTCCTGCGGCGAGAGTTTTTCGGTCTGAGTCTGCTAACCGCGCGAATCAGGGCTCCTGCGCGGAGGCGGATCTCACGAAGCGGGCGAGGTTTTCCTTCTGGCGCTCCAGCTCGGAGAGAACGGTGTACATCATGTGACCGGCCTCGTAATACGCCACCTCGATGTTGTTGCGCAGATCGGGGTGAAGAAAGAGGCGGTCGAGGGTGTAGTCCATCGCCCAATACGGTGTGGCGAGATCATAATACCCGCTGCACACATGCACGCGCAGAAAGGGATTCATCACCATGGCATCGCGCAGGCGCGGGCCGACATTGACATAGCGGGTGGAAAACTCGTCTCCGAAATTCCACGGCCAGACATTTGTGAGAATTTCGTAGGGCAGGTAGGTTTTGAAGTTCAGCTCCCGCCTGATGTAGTCGTTGAGGGTTGCGGAATAGGCCCCGAAAATCTGGGCATAGCTCGGATCGAAATGAATACCCCCGCCGCCGGACTGAAAGGGAAGCGGCGCGACGCCGGCATAGCGACCATCAAACCGGCCCACGCGAAGGCCCTCATCCTCCCGCAAGGCCCCGAAAAAATGAAAGACCGTTGGCTTCAAGCGGTGGCGAAGGACGGTTTCCCCGTCCAAACCGGTCAGCGCGGCGAGGCGGGCGGCGACGGCGGCGTGTTCATCCTCGGGCAGCGCATCGCCCGCAAACAGAGCCGCGCGGTAGGGGCCGCCGGCGAAGGCCTCGGCCTCTTTCAAAAGTTCGGCGAGGGTAAGCACCTGCAAATCAGGCGCGAGGCGTTTGTGAAACCAGGCTGTGGCTGCCATCGAGGGCAGGAAAAGGACAAACGGCAGGTCGTTGTCTTCGCTGTAGCGAATCGTGGCAAAATCGAGCACGGCGGAAACGAGCATGATGCCATTCAGATACATGCCATGCCGCTGTTGCAGATGGAGCGAGAGAGCGGCCGCGCGGGTAGTGCCGTAGCTTTCGCCAATGAGAAACTTGGGTGAGGACCAACGCTCAAACTCCGTCACATAGCGGCGGATGAAGTCACCCACGGCCTCCACATCCTCGTTCAGACCGTGAAAAGCCTTCTCCTTTTCCGCATCGGTGGCCCGACTGAAACCTGTGCTGACCGGATCGATAAAAACCAGATCCGACTCATCCAGGAGGGAAAATTCGTTGTCGACGAGACGATGCGGCGGGGGCAGGGCGAAGCCTTCATCGTCGAGGAGAACCCGGCGCGGGCCGAGGACGCCCATGTGGAGCCAGACGGAGGAAGAACCCGGACCTCCGTTGAAGGAAAAGGTCAGCGGTCGGGTTTCCGGGTCGGTACCATCTTTCACATAAGCCACGAAGAAGATATCCGCGCGCTCACTCCCTTCACGGTGATCTTTGAGGGTGAGCAGACCCGCTTTCGCGGTGTAGGCGATCTCGCGCCCGCCGATCGTGACACGGTGATGGGTCGTGACCAACTCGCGGATTCCCGGAAGGCCCTCGCCCGGGGAGGCACCGTTGGTCTCCGCGTCGGACTTGGCAAAAGCCGTAGTAGTGAAAGTACAGAGAAGGAAAAGGGTGGGAAGGGAGGCCCACTTTCCGAAGGTCGGGGTCTTTATTGGCATGGAGTCGAGTGCGGCGACCCTCTCTTTAAGGTCAAGACCGGAAATCCGCCGGGAGGGGTCGCCAGTCTGCGGGCAAGCATAGAGAGATTCGGTTCTGACCTGTATGAACATCCGATTTTCCGCACGATCACTCGGGATACCCACCGCAGCAAGGAGTGTGAGTCAACAAGGCGTGTTTCCGAAGGTGTGGGCTGTCTTTATTGTCGCTTCACGGCAGCCGCGACCTTCGTGAGATCAGCCCCGCCTTCCTCGGCAACCGGTTTGGCTTTCCTTCCTCTTCGAAAGCCCAGCCAACCGTTGGCCGCGCAGAAACTTTCCACCCACGCAACCGAACCGACCACCCAGCTCTCGCTGAAAGCACGGATTTTCGACAGAAGCTCCGAACCTTCGGCGTCAGCGGTCGATTGCCCATCTTCGACCTTCGCCTCTCCGGAAGGCCTGTGGTCCTCTCCCCGGCGAGAACGCATTCCCGGCCCCGTCCGGCTGAACAACCGCGCCCGGTAGCGCTCGTGCCATTGGGTCGTCCAAGTCATCTTGCCCTCGATCCGGGCGATCCCCCGCCGCGCCGCCGAGCCACCCGCGCAAGCCTCTCCAAACCCGCTGAAACGATAGTCGCTCGCATCTTCAACCAGCCCCGCCCGCACCGGATTCAAATCAATGTAAGCCGCCACCATCCTTTGCGCCTCCGTATCCGCCTCCACGATTACACTGCGGAAACGCTCCGCCCAGAAAGTCCCCACCGTCCCGTGCTTCTGATTATACCACAAAGTAAAGCGCGTCTTCACCTCCCGCATGAAGACCGACACATCCCCCATCCGCGCCTTCAGCCGTCGACGGATGCCCTCTGCCGAGCTTCCGTTTTTCTTCAGAATGACCTCCAGATCATCCGCATCCAACCCCAGCGAAGCGCAACGCGTCCCCCCATAGAGCGCCCGAAACCGCGTCACCAGCCCCGCATCGTCCAGGACTTCCGTCTCCTTCGGATCCAGCCTTACGAAGATGTGAAAGTGATTCGCCATAAAGCAATACGTCAACACCTCCATCCCCGCGAACGCCGCCTGCGAGCGCATAATATGCCGCATCGCCTTCATCGCCTCCTCATCCATCAGCCGCCTTTTCTGCACCACCCTCGAAATAAGGTGGTGGCAAGCCAGTCGTGGATACCGCAGCCGCCTACAATACTTTCTACTCATGCTCATTCAGCTATTCCAATGACACAGATCACAATGTCAACATGTAAATGTTCAGAACATGCAAAATACATTGAGCCCAACGGTTTACGTCTCCGATGATTGGTTGAACTTCCGGACCGATGAGTTTTGGGTTGTTTTCGCGGCCGGGGGCGGGATTCTCGCGCGGGATGTGGAAGCGGGTGTGGAAGGATGCCGGGGCTACCCTTGGGTTGGCTATTCCGATCATGGCGGGTCATGTGGGTCAGATGCTCATGGGGCTGGCCGATACCCTCATGATCGGACGGGTTGGGGTGGTGGCCTTGGGCGCTTCTTCTTTCGCCAATTCGCTGGTGCACGTGGCCCTTATCGGGGCGATCGGGTTTCTCGCCTCGGTGGCGGTGCAGGTTTCCCATGCGTATGGGGCGCGCGACCGCGAGGGGGTGGCTTCGGTGGTCCGGCACGGGTTCGCGATCTCCGCCGGGGGTGGACTCGTGCTGGCGATTGTCCTCTGGGCGGCCTTACCGGGCTTGGGTTTCTTCGGGCAGCCGGTGGAGGTGGTGGCGGCGGCACGCCCCTATATCGACTGGATTGTTTGGTCGCTGCCCTTCGCCCTGATGACGGTGGCGCTGAAAAACTTCACCGAGGCCGTGGGTTCGCCGTGGCCGGGCTTCTGGGTCGTTTTTGGAAGCATTCTTCTGAATATTTTCCTCAACTGGGTTCTCATTTTTGGAAACTTGGGCGCTCCCGCCATGGGCCTGGAGGGGGCGGGGATCGCCACGTTTCTCGCGCGGATTGCAGGGTTTGTGGCCATGGGTGTGCTGATTTTCCGGCATCCGCTCTTTCGGCGGTGGCTGCCCGCGCGCTGGCGGGGACCGCTTTCCTGGTTGGAGGTGCGGTGTCTTTTTCTTATCGGTTTTCCGGTTTCGCTACAGTTACTCATGGAGGTGGGTGCCTTCGCGGCGGCCACGATCATGATGGGGTGGTTTGGCGTGCAGGCGCTGGCGGCGCATCAGATTGCCCTGACGTGTGCGAGCACCACATTCATGTTCGCCCTGGGTCTTTCGCAGGCGGTGACGATTCGGGTCGGCCAGGCTGTGGGCGGGGGGCTGTCGGGGGATGTTCGCCGCATCGGGTTTACGGCGGTGGCGGTGGCGCTTTTCATCATGGGTGCTTTTGCCTGTCTTTTCTTCCTTGGCGGTGGCTGGCTCGCTTCCGCCTTTACGGAGGATGGGGCGGTCATTGAATTGGCTGCGGGTCTTCTCATGGTCGCGGCCTTCTTTCAGCTCTTCGACGGCACACAGGTGGTGAGCATTGGGGCGTTGCGGGGATTGCGCGACGTACGCGTGCCCACGGTGATTGTCGCCGTGGCCTACTGGGTAATCGGGATTCCGCTGGGCTACCTTGTCTCCACCCGAAGCGTGCTTGAGGGGGTGGGGGTGTGGATGGGGCTGGCCTTTGGGCTGGGTTCGGCGGCCATTCTGCTGCTTATGCGCTTCCACCGGCAGTGCCGCCGGTTTTGGCCCGCTCCTTGAACCACTTGCGGAAGGCTCCCCCGCGGAATTTCGGGAGATCGCGTGAGGACTGCCAGGCCCGCGCCGAGGGGTGGAGATTGAGAAGGGCGTGCGGGGTCACATTCATGGTGTGCCCGAGGCGCAGGGCTGTCTTCCAGGCAGCGGGTTGACTGGCGAGGAAAGACCAGGCACCGAGCGGGGGCGTCTGGATGCTGCCCTTGGGCATCTTGCCCGTCTTTGCCCGGTTGCGCAGGCGCAGGAGCAGGTCGGGAATGGGGATGTCCACCGGGCAAACTTCATTGCACGCCCCGCAAAGCGAGGAGGCTTTTGGCAGGTCGGCGTATTCGGGAAAATTCTTGCCCTGCAAAAGGGGGCTGAGAACCGCCCCCACGGGGCCCGGATAGACGCTTCGGTAAGCGTGGCCGCTGGCTTGCCGGTAGACGGGGCACACGTTGAGGCAGGCTCCGCAGCGGATGCAGCGGAGAATTTCACGGCAGTCCGAGGCGAGGACCTCGGAGCGGCGGTTGTCGAGCAACACGACATGCAGCTCCTCCGGTCCATCCGGCCGACCGGGAAAGCGGGGGCCGCGCAGAAACTCGGTGTAGACGGTGAGGTGCTGGCCTGTGGCGGACCGGCCGAGGAGGGCAAGGAAAAGAGAGAGATCCCGGTCGGTGGGGATGATTTTTTCGATACCGATGAGGGAAATCTGGATACGGGGCGCGGCGATGCTGAAGCGGGAGTTGCCCTCGTTGGTCACAAGGACGATGCGGCCTGATTCGGCCACGAGGAAATTCGCGCCGGTGAGCCCAACATCGGCTTCGAGGTAGCGCTGGCGTAGGTGGGCGCGCGCCCGGCGGGTGATCGTGGTGGGGTCGTCGTTGTAATCGCCCAGTCCCTCACGCTCGAAGCTGCGGGCCACCTGTTGGCGCGTCTTGTGGATTATGGGCGTGACGATGTGGCTCGGGTGGTCGCCATCGATCTGCACGATGTATTCGCCGAGGTCGGTTTCGACCGCTTCCATGCCGTGTTTTTCGAGGTAGGGGACGAGTTCAATCTCCTCGCTCACCATGCTCTTCGACTTCACCATACGTGTGGCGCCGGCGGACCGCATGATTTCAAGGATGGTGGCATTGGCGCTCTCGCCGTCGGCCGCCCAGTGCACATGCACGCCGGCCTCTTTCAGCGCGGTTTCGGCCTTTTCGAGGTAGGTATCGAGATTTTCGAGCGTGTGCTGCTTGATCTGTCCGGCCAATCGGCGCAGGGCATCGGGATCCCCGTAATCGCGTCGGAGGCTGTCGTATCGCTTCTCCGTCTTTATCTTGGAGGAGCTGTGGACGGACTGGCGCACCTCCGCATCGAGGGCGCGCGCATGGGCATCAATTTGTTGGGTGGGCGGCATGGTCAGGCGGGTGAAAGGTGACCGGCTTGGCGAAGGGCGTCGCGGAAAATCTGAGCTACGTGCAGGCGGGGAATGGCGATACCCTGGCGGTCCATCATCCCCCCGAAGTGCATCATGCAGGCCATGTCGAGGGCGGCGACGACGTCGGGCTTGTCGGCCGTGAGGTGTTCGATTTTAAGCTGACCCATCTCCTTGGAAACATGGGGAAAGCTCACGGAGAAGGTGCCACCGAAGCCGCAGCATTGTTCCTCCTCATCAAAGGGCAGCACTTCGAGGCCCTCAATCGAGCGCAGGAGGAGGAGCGCGCTCTCGTAGGAGGCGGAGCCGCGTGTATGGCAACTGCGGTGAACGGTGATGCGCGCGGGAAATTTGCCCGGGATCTCCCGGATGCCGAGGCCGTTGACGATGTAGTCGCACAATTCCCACGTGCGTGCGGCGAAGGCGGCCACGGCGGGGGCGTCTTTTTCCTTCTCAAACTCCAGAACCGTTCCGTGGTGCATCATCGCGGCGCAGGAGCCGGAGGGCACGACGACGGGGCTCTCCTCCTTGAAGACGTCGAGGGTGTGGCGCACGACCCGTCGGGACGAGGCCCAGTCCCCGGCGTTAAAGGCTGGCTGGCCACAGCAGGTCTGCGCCGCCGGCACATTGATCGAGCACCCCAGATACTCCAGCACCTCCACCGTGGCGCGCGCGGCGTCGTCGTAAAAGGCGTCGCACAGGCAAGTGATCATCAGTTGGAGGTGGCGGTCTTTCGGGGGGCTCTTTTGCGGAGAATTCATGGGAGATATCGAAGTTAGACCCAAGCCTTCGCAAAAATCAATCCCCAGGCGGTGTCTTCCTTGTCGCGGAGAGTCTGAAGATGGGGTGGAAATGGACCTTTACCGATGGGTGAATTTCCGCAAGAGATGTGGGGGTATGTTTAAACTGGCTATTCCAAACAAGGGCGCGCTTTCGGATGCCGCCGTTGCCATCCTTGCGGAGGCGGGCTACCGCTGTCGCCGCCACAGCCGGGAACTGGTGGTGCGCGACGCGGAGCACGCGGTGGAGTTTATCTACCTGCGGCCGCGGGACATCGCCATTTACGTGGGCGAGGGCATCATCGATGCGGGCATCACGGGACGCGATCTGGCGATGGACAGTGATGCGGATGTCGCGGAGGGCCTGGCGCTGAACTTTGGTCGTTCGCGTTTTTGTTACGCAGTTCCTCAGGGGAGTGGCCTGACACCGGCTGACTTTGGGGGCAAACGCATAGCCACGAGCTATCCGCTCATAGTGGAGAAGGATCTCGCGGCGCGGGGTGTGGAGGCCCACATCGTCCGGTTGGATGGGGCGGTTGAGATTTCCATTGAGCTCGGGGTGGCGGATGCCATAGCGGATGTCGTCGAATCCGGCCGAACCCTCGTGGAGGCGGGGCTGGAGATAGTGGGTGAGCCGATTTTGCAGTCCGAGGCCGTGTTGATCACGCGTCGGAAGGCGGCCGCGAACGCGCCGCTCGAAGCTCTGGTGAAGCGCATAGAAGGAATTCTCGTGGCGCGGGAGTATGTGCTCATGGAATATGTCGTTCCAGTCGCCCAACAGGCCGAAGCCTGCGCTCTCACGCCGGGCGTGAAGAGCCCCACGCTTTCACCGGTGAGCGATCCGGAGTGGATTGCGGTGGCGGCGATGGTAAAGCGCAAGGGCCTCAACGGCATCATCGATCAGCTTGCTTCTTTGGGAGCGCGCGGCATCATTGCCCACGATATCCGCACGTGCCGATTATGAGCCAACCTCTTTTTCCGGCTCACTGGCGCTGGCCAGCCCCGATGCCATGATCCGTCTGACGCTTTACGACGACAGTGCCGAGTTCGGCGGTCACCAGGTGATGGCTCATGCCGCGCTGCGGAGTTTGCTGCGTCATCCCGCTTTTTCGGTCACCCTGGTTTACAACTCTGCCAACACGCTCTGGGTGGAGGCTGTGGAACGCCTGGAGGAGGCGGATCGCAATCGCTTGAACCTGGTGGCGACGGCGCGTCCGGAGAATCGTCTGGCGCGTTGTCGTTTGCGTTTGAGCCGGGTCATTCCGCCGCGACTCATTCGCTTTTGGACAAACCACCCGGCGGATGCCGTGCTCTTTATTCAGAACAGTGTGGAGCAGGGATGTGTTTCCCTGGCGGCGGCGAGGGCTGCCGGAAAGCGCATTTTCAGCTACATCCCGCTTTATCACGGCTTTGCTCAAATGGAGGCGCGTTTTGGAGAAATGCGGGATGCCTTCAACCGCTCTTTACTCGATCTGCCGCACGCCTACATCACAATCACCCGCAGCATGGCGGAAGGGCTCCGTCGGCGGGGGGCGGACCAGCCCATCGAAATCGTGGAGAATGGCATCGACTGGGATCTGTTCCAGCCTGCATCGCGCGAGGCCGCCCGCGCAAAACTGGGTTGGTCGGCAAGTGAGCGCATACTCGGCCAAGTGGGACGAATCGATTTCACGCAAAAAGCGCAGGACTTCCTTCTTCGGTTTTGGGAAGAACACCGTTCCGAGATACGTTTCAACCGCCTCGTCTTCGTTGGCACGGGGCCGGATTTTCAGCGCCTCGCCCGCCTTGTGCGGAAGGCGGGTTTGGCGGACACGGTGACGCTCACTGGCTGGGTTGATCCGGTCGAGGTGTACCCGGCGCTTGACGCGCTGATCATTCCCTCGCGCTACGAGGGATTGCCCTTGGTCATGCTCGAAGCCATCGCCTGCGGACTGCCGGTGGCGGCCAGTGACCGCGATGGCATGGCGGATGTCCTGCCCCACGGTTGGCGTTACCCCGCGTTTGACGATGCGGCGCTGGTGCGGGTGCTGCGGGTTCTACCCCGTCCCGGGGCCAACGAAATCGAAACGCTTCGGGCGCGCTTGATTGCGCATTATCGACTTGAGCGGTTTGAGCAGGGATTTGCGGGAGCGCTTCAACGACTTTCGGAAATCCCCTGGATTGAAGGCGGAAGCGGGTTAGGGTCCTGAAAATGGAGTCTGTGAACAATCGGATGAAGGCGAAGGATCGGCCGGCCAATCCCAGCGTGACCCTTTCGCTGGACGGTTTGAGCTGTGCCTCTTGCGCGCAGCGGGTGGAGAAGGCCCTCGCGGCTACCTCCGGCGTGAGCGAGGCGCGGGTCAATTTCGCAACGAAAACGGCGGCGGTCGATTTGTCGGAGAATGTTTGCGTGGATGCACTCATCGCTGCGGTTCAGAAGGCGGGCTACGGGGCGCGTAAAACGGACGGCGATGGCGGCACCCGGGCGGTGAACGATGAGGCCGTCGAGAGTCGCCGGCTGGGGCGCATGGCGGCGCTCGCGGCGACCCTGACCGCCCCCATTTTCCTCCTCGATATGGGGGGGCACCTGATCCCGCCCTTTGCGGAATGGCAGGGGGCTGTGATCGGCGCAGAGCGGCTGGGGCTGCTTTACTTCGTCCTCGCGACAATCATTCAATTTGGCCCCGGTTGGCGGTTTTACCGCGCGGGAGTGCCGGCGCTGTTGCGGGGAGGTCCCGAAATGAACTCGCTGGTGATGCTCGGCACGAGCGCGGCCTGGGGCTATTCCGTTGTGGCGGTGTTTACGCCGCAGATTCTGCCGACGGGGGCCGCGCACCTGTATTTTGAGGCGTCGGCCGTGATCATTACCTTGGTGCTGGTGGGGCGATGGCTGGAGGCGCGGGCACGGGGTCGCACCGGGGCGGCCATCCAGCGCTTACTGGGCCTGCAACCGCAAACGGCGCGGGTGCGGCGAGAGGGGGGCGAGGAGACTATACCGGTGGATCAGGTGATGGTCGGCGATGGGATCGTGATGCGCCCCGGCGAGCGTCTGCCGGTGGACGGCGAGATCGTGGAAGGGGAATCGCACGTGGACGAGTCGATGGTCACAGGCGAGCCGATGGCCGTGCGCAAGAAGCCGGGCGATGAGGTGATCGGGGGCACGGTGAACACCACCGGACGCTTTCTCTACCGCGCCACGCGGTTGGGTCGGGAGAGCCTCCTTGCGCGCATTGTGGCGATGGTGCAAGAGGCGCAGGGAGCAAAACTGCCCGTGCAGGCCCTGGTGGACCGGGTGACGGGCGTTTTTGTGCCCGTGGTCTTGCTCGTGGCCTTGCTCACTTTTGGGGGATGGATGCTGTGGGGGCCGAGTCCGGCCCTTGCCGTGGCCTTGGTCAACGCGGTTGCCGTGCTCATTATTGCCTGCCCGTGTGCAATGGGTTTGGCCACCCCGACTTCCATCATGGTGGGAACAGGCCGGGCGGCGGAAAACGGGATTCTCTTCCGGCGCGGGGATGCCCTGCAGCGCCTGCGCGATGTGCGCATTCTCGCCTTTGATAAAACCGGGACTCTCACCGAGGGCCGTCCCAAGCTGGTGGAAACCGTTGTGGCGGAGGATCTTTCGGAGGCGGCGGCTCTGCGCTTGGCCGCCTCTGTTGAGCAGGCTTCGGAGCATCCGCTGGGGCGATGCCTCGTGCTTGCGGCGGAGGAGCGGCGGCTCTCTTTTGATGCGGTGGATGATTTTTCCGCCGAGCCCGGATTCGGGGTTTGCGGGCGCGTGGGCGGCGCGGATGTGCGGGTGGGCTCGGCACGCTATTTGGAAGCAGCGGGCGCATCCACCGCCAAACTCACTGAGGCTTTGGAAGCGGCACTGCAAAAGGGTGGCACGGTTCTTTATATGGCTGTCGACGGACGGGCGGTGGCGGCTTTTGTTGTGCGGGACCAACTGAAAGAGAGCACTGCGGCCACCATTCGCGGCCTGCGCGCGGAGGGTTACCGCATTCTCATGATCACCGGCGACAGCGAATCGGCGGGCAAGGCCGTGGCGCGGACGGCCGGTATCGATGAGGTGATCGCGGGAGTGCCGCCAACGGGCAAGGCGGAGGTGATCCAAAAACTCCAGATCGGAGGCACGGTGGCCTTTGTTGGAGATGGCATTAACGACGCGCCCGCGCTCGCCACAGCCGATGTGGGGATCGCCGTGGGCACGGGGACGGATATCGCCATCGAATCCGCCGAGGTCGTGCTCATGGCAGGCGATCTGAAGCGGGTGGGGGAGGCGGTGCGGATCTCGCGGGCGACCCTTCGCAACATCCGGCAAAATCTATTTTGGGCCTTCGCTTACAACACGGCCCTCATTCCCCTGGCGGCGGGTGCGCTCTATCCCTTCACCGGTTGGCTGTTCTCACCCGTCTGGGCGGCGGCCGCAATGGCAGCCTCGAGTCTTTGCGTGGTCGGCAACGCCCTTCGGCTGCGCCATCTGCCCCTAAGCGCGAAGTAGGGCTCACATGGCTATCGATCCTTCAGCGGAGGTTCGGGGACGGTGGGCGGCGGGGATCGCATTTTTGTATTGGGGGCTCATACCAGTGTATTGGAAGGCCTTCTCGGGCGTGGGCGCGGGGGAGGTGATTGCCCATCGCATTATCTGGTCGCTTGTTTTCGCCGGTGGGCTCGTCTTTCTGCGGGGTAGCGCAACGGCGGTGGCGCGCGTTTTGCATAACCGGCGGGAGACGATGTTTCTCGCGTTGGCGTCCGTCCTCCTCTCGATCAACTGGCTCACTTTTGTGTGGGCGGTGACCCATGACCGTGTGGCCGCGAGCAGCCTTGGTTACTTCCTCTGTCCGCTCGTGAGCGTGGCGCTGGCGCTCGCGTTTGAGCGGGAGCGACTGTCCCGGCGGCAATGGATGGCGGTGGCTTTCGGGTCTGGGGGCGTAGCCTGGTTGTTTTTCGTCGAGCCCACCACGCCGCTGCCCGCGCTATTGATTGCCTTTTCGTGGGCCGGCTATGGTTGGTGCAAGCGGCGGGTCGAGATCGGGCCGGTTGCCTCGCTTGCCGCCGAGACCCTCATCCTCGCGCCCTTCGCGTTTCTTTGGATTGGATGGTTGGCGTGGCGGGGGACGGCTTCTTTTTCCTTCGAGGTCTCTACGGTTGGGCTCTTTGCTTCAGCGGGTCTGGTTACGGCGCTGCCTTTGATTCTCTTCGCCTATGCAGCGCGGCGTATCCCTTTGAGTGCGTTGGGTTTCCTTAACTACCTTGTGCCCACGACGTCTCTCCTGCTCGCTGTCTTTCTATATGGGGAACCCTTTGGGACGCGGGAGGCGCTTGGTTTCGGCCTGATTTGGTCCGGGTTGATTATCTATTCGCTGGGTTTGTTCCGCGGAAGGGAGCCAGCCGCCTCGCCGCCCGCGCCGCGTTGAGGCACGGGCGAAACGGAGCCGCCGCAGACCCCGGACCGAATGGGAAACGTAGTTGCTCCGTGATCCGTAAGCGGTAGCTTGGATGGATGATTGCGCGGATTCTAGCCATCGCGGCACTTGTGACCGCATCCATCATCGGGATGTTTCTCTTTCAGGGGACGCAAACGATCCGGGATTTGCTAACGGAGAACAAGACCCTCCGCGAAGCGATCGGGAACCTCTCCCACGAGGACACGATTGGCTTCGCCCGCGTGGTTCAACAGGAAACCCGCAACGGCCGCCTCTTCACCACGCTGCGATTCGTGCAAACGGATCGGGCGGATCCCCAGCGCAAGGTCTTTGAGCGGGACTTTGAAATCGAAGGCGATGTTGTTCACTTCGACGCCCTGATTGTTCGGTTTGATCCCAAGCTTGTGGAGGGAGGTGAGGCACGCGCACTCTTTATCTGGCGACGGATCTACGGAGAGTATATGCGGCCTTCGGAGGGTTTTTTAATTGATGTGCCCGGCTTGGAGCCCGTGCGCTACCGCACCACCTTCGCCGGTCTGCGGTTGCCTTGGAGACGGCTGTTTTGGGAAGAAATTTGGGAGCTGGCGAATGATCCCGAGCGCCTCCGCGCGGAGGGCATTTCCGCTGCCTATGGCAACGTGGTCTACACGCGCGTGCAACCGGGGTTGATTTACACCTTCAAACTCACGGCATCCGGACAGGTCTACCCCGAGGTGATGCCCGCGTTTTGATCGGGGGGCGCGGGGAAACCCGTCAGCGAACGTAGGCAAAGTCCGCCTGGTAGGTGTTGCGGAATTCCGACGGACTGAGCCGCTGGCTTTGACCGGTCTTTGTGTCCAATATCATGAGGTGGCTTCCGGTAGCGGTTCGCCGGGTGAAGATGAGGTGACGCCCGTCATTCAGCCAAACCGGTTCGATCGCATCGCCCGCGCCCCGCGTGATTTGCCGGCTGGCGCGATCACGGAAGGAAAAGAGGGCGATTTCAAACTCCCGCCCGATGGCAGCGGTAAAGGCGATGAGATCGGCGTCGCGGGGATTCCATGCCGGCTCCGTGCAGTGGCGGCTGATGTCGGTGGGGATGCGGGTGGCGGGGCCGCCGCTGGCGCTCATCGTAAAGAGCTGCGGGCGGCCGGGCGTGTCCGAAACAAAGGCGAGGCGACGACCGTCCGGTGACCAAGAAGGGTCTGCTTCAACAGCGGGTGTGTGCGTGAGGCGGCGCAGATTGCGGCCCTGGGCATCGCTGACAAAGATTTCCGCATTACCGGAACCGCTCAGGACCATGGCCACTTCGCGTCCGTCGGGGCTGAAGTTGGCCCCGGTGTTGGTTCCCCGGAAACTGGCAAAGGTGGTTCGGCGGTTCGTCTCCAAGTCGATTGCATAAATATCGGGAAAACCGTTGCGGTGGTAGCTCGTGTAAAGGAGGCGGCGACCGTCCGGGGAGAGGTTGGGCAAGATCGCTTGCGAGCGGTCCCGGGTGAGCTGACGCGCATTCAGGAAAAAAAGATCGCTCACGTAAACTTCGCTGGCCCCGGTGCGCTCCGAGATGAAGGCGATGGTGCCGGCAAAAAAGCCGGGGATATCCAGCGTCCGCTGGACGGCATGGTCGGCCGCCAGAAGCAGCGCCCGGTTGCGGTCGTTGGACCGAAAGGTCTGTTCCAAAAGCACTTGGCCCGCACTGCGCACGACGAGGTCCACGCCATCCCGCCCGTTAGGGTTGAAGGAGAAATCGAAATGGGTCGTTCCGCCGGATCGCACCTCGTAGGCTCCGTGCAGGGCAAAAGCAGACTGAGCCAGTCGTTCAAGCGAAGGGTCGGTTGAGCGGACGGTGATGTTGAACTCGCTCCGGGCGCGCCCTTCGATGACCCCAAGGTCGCCATCCGTCTGCGCCGGAAGGGGCACGGGGCTCCCCATGGACAAAACAAACGCGCACAGGGCGAGGGTCGGCAGGATACGCGCGGGCATGGGCGGAATCAGTTGGAGAACTCGGAAAGATGGCATCATAAAACAATCTTGGAGCAGTTTTACCGCCACTGGCAAACAGCGATCATCGGAAATGCAAGAAATCCTTCGCTGTTCCCTTGCGCTGCGGCTTGCGCGGGAGGTGGAAACGGTGTCACTGTGCTCTCCATGGATAAAGAAACCATTCGGCAAGCCCTGAAGGGCGTGAAATACCCCGGATTCAGCCGGGACATTGTTTCCTTTGGTCTGGTGCAGGACATCTCTTTTGAGGATGGACGCGCCGCCATCCGGATTTCCGTGACAACGGCCGATCCGCAGGCACCCTTGCGCATAAAAGAAGATGCTCAGTCGGCGGTTTCGGCCCTCGAAGGAGTCGGTGAGGTGGAGGTAACCGTGTCCGTCGAGGCACCGAAAGGCGCGTCGGCTCCGGCGGGCGGAAGCGGGGGTAAACCCAGTCGGCTCGAAGGGGTGCGCAGTATTATCGCCGTGGCGAGCGGGAAAGGCGGGGTCGGGAAATCCACCTTTGCCGTGAATCTCGCCTGTGCGCTGGATCAGGCCCTCTCCGAGCGGGGTAACCACGATGGGGTGGGTATCCTCGATTGCGATATTTACGGACCATCCGTTCCCCTCATGATGGGGGTGGGTGGTCGTCCCGAGGTCACGGAAGAAACGATCTACCCGCCGGAGAATTTCGGTGTGAAGGTGATGTCGATGGCGCTGCTGGTGGATGCGGAAGCGCCTGTGGTGTGGCGCGGCCCGATGATCAACAATGCCATCAGCCAATTTGCCAAGCATGTGGAGTGGGGGCGTTTGTCCGTTTTGGTGGTGGATTTGCCGCCAGGCACCGGGGATGCCCAGCTTTCGCTGGTGCAAACCTTTCCGGTGGACGGGGCCGTGATTGTCACCACGCCGCAGGCAGCCGCCGTTAATGTCGCCCGCCGGGGTGCCCGTATGTTTGGCAAGGTGAACGTGCCCCTCCTGGGCATTTGCGAGAACATGAGCTATTTGCTCCAACCCGATGGCAGCCGCCTGGCTGTGTTCGGTGAAGGGGGGGGGGCGGCCACAGCGGAGGCCCTGGGTGCCCCGCTCCTCGGGCAGGTGCCGCTTGACCCCGCTATCCGCGAGGGCGGGGATCGCGGGATCCCGATCATGAAGAGCCATCCAAACAGCCCCGCCGCGCAGACCTTCATGGATATTGCGCGAAGCCTCCTCAAACGCCTCGAAGAAGAAAGAGCTCCTTGATCTGTTCGCAAATCATATGAAAATCACTAAATTGTTTCTTCTCCCTCTCCTGATTATTTACCGGGTGTCAAACGACTCAACAAGGGTCGCCGCAGACCGATCCCGTGCAGATGGCCTTGATGGATATCTATGGCGGAAATTTGCAGCGTGCAGAGAGGCGATTGAACGCCGCTGAAGCGAGTTACGCGGAACAAGGCAACGAGGTCGGGCGGCACGAGGTCGCCTTGGCTCGGGGTCAACTCCACAAGTTTCGAGGCCTTAACGATGAGAGCCTTGAAGTCACGCGGAAGTCGCTAGAATTTTTCCTTGAGTGTTCCATGTATTTCCACGCTGCCGCCGCTTACTCGAATTTAGGTCACGTTCATGCTATCGAAGAGAGAGATCCGGAGGCGTGTGCATACTTTTCGAAAGCCATTTCCACTTATGAAAAGGGCAGGTCCGTAAATCCACGAGGAGAGATTCCATTCTATTCCGGCGCCGGGGACTTCCTCACGCAGATGCAGTCGTTTCGTGAGCAGTTGGGCTGCGCCCGGTTCACGAGCGATGGCGGCGAGTGAGGGGGCGTTGTCCGGGGCTTCGGTCTGAGAAAACATCCGATGGCTTACGGGCATTGCGTATCCGCTTCGGTTTGGAGAAACTACCCTCCTTGACACCTCACGCGAGGAGAGCAATATTCCCCACATGAAAGTCATCCTGCCGCTCAAAGAAATGACGCTTTCCGAAAAAATGGGCATAATGGAGAAAATCTGGTCCGACTTGGCGGGCGGACAGGAATACACGCCGCCGGACTGGCATAGCCGCATCCTTGAGGAGCGGGCCAAACTCGTTGAATCCGGGGCCGTTGGCTTTACGGACTGGGAGACGGCCAAGGACCAAATCCGGAATCGCGTTTCGTGAGAGTCCGGATTTTCGACAACGCCAAGCTGGACCTTGTCGATGGATTCGCCTTCTACGAGAACCAGGCCGATGGCGTGGGGCATTATTTTCTGGATTCCCTCTTTGCGGATATCGATTCCCTCGCCCTCTACGCAGGAACCCATCGCAAGCGACCAGAGGGGTTTCACTGGATGCTGTCCAAGCGCTTTCCCTATGCCGTTTATTACACAGTGGTCGACGACCTTGTTTCCGTTCACGCCGTCCTCGACTCTCGGCAAGACCCGGGTCAGATCGAAGAGCGCCTCAGACAGGAGCGAACCAGACGGTGGAGTCAATGAGTGTTCGGCTGTCGCTCCACACTCATGACTCACCTTCACGAAAAAGACGGTTTTGTCCTTTTCCTAAGGAAAAACGCTTGTCTCGATTTATCGAATGCGGCTCAATTTGCGTCATAGCTAATTTTTCGCTGAAGTTTCTCCTGAAACATTGGTTTGACCAGTGGGGTTTCCTCACTGGCTAGTCCCCAAGGCCGATGCCCCATGAAACTCGATCCACCAAACGACCACAAATCCCAAGACTTTCTCAAACGCTCCAGCCTCTATCAGGAGTTTCTGGCGGAGCGTGAGGAAATTTTGCGTCACAAGTGGATTGAGTCAGAAAAGGCGGGCAAAGATATCGGCTTTGAGCGCGCCCTGCTCGATTGGATTCGCAATCATCGCGACGGATGGCGGGTGGCCCGGCGCACGGGGCGGTTTCCCGCGTCCTCGCGCAGAGGGATCCCGGAGGAGGCCGAGAGCGACTCCTCGATAACAAAGACCGAGGGTGCGGGGAAGCGATTTTCGTGAGGTTTTCAGACGCCCCACTTTGAGGTGGCCGAAAATTCCCTTGTTTCCAAACTTGCCAGTTGGGCGGGACGGGGCAGCATCGCCCTCGCTATGATCAAACGACCGAAAAAAGTCGCCCTCTTGACCGCCGGGGGCCTCGCCCCTTGCTTGAACGCTGCCGTCGCCGGCCTCATACGCCGCTACACGGAGATCGATCCTTCGATTGAAATTATTGCCTATCGCAGTGGCTACAAGGGCCTCCTTCTGGGGGACTCCTACAAAGTCGATGCCGATGTGCGCGAAAATATTGATGTACTCTTCTCCTTCGGAGGAAGTGCAATTGGAAACAGCCGGGTGAAGCTCACGAATGTTTCGGACTGCGTGAAACGCGGCCTCGTCAGAGAAGGCGAAGATCCGCAAAAGAAGGCTGCCGACCAGCTGGTTCGCGATGGCGTCGATGTGCTGCACACCATCGGGGGCGATGACACCAATACAGCCGCCGCGGATCTCGCCAAATTTCTTGCCGGAAACAACTACGACTTGACCGTCATCGGTCTTCCGAAAACGGTCGATAACGACGTCATTCCCATTCGCCAGAGCCTTGGCGCGTGGACCGCCGCCGAGGAGGGCGCGCGCTTCTTTGAAAACGTTGTCAATGAATACAACGCCAACCCGCGGATGCTCATCGTCCACGAGGTGATGGGCCGCCATTGCGGTTGGCTTACGGCGGCCACCGCCCGGGCCTATCGCGATTTGATCGATCACGACGAGTATCTTCCCGAGCTGGGACTTTCCATGGAAAATCTTGATGTGCACGCTGTTTATGTGCCCGAGATGGAAATCGATCTCGATGCCGAGGCGGATCGCCTGAAAGGGATCATGGATGAGATCGATAACGTGAATATCTTTGTCTCGGAGGGAGCCGGTGTTGACGCGATCGTGGCCAAGATGGAAGCCGCCGGGGAAACCGTCCCCCGCGATGCCTTTGGCCACGTGAAGCTCGATGCCGTCAATCCCGGAGCCTATTTCGCAAAACAGTTTGCCTCCCGTCTCGGAGCGGAAAAAGTGCTCGTGCAGAAGAGCGGTTATTTCGGGCGCGCCGCTGCCGCCAACCCCGATGATCTACGTCTCATCCAAAGCTGTGTGGATACGGCGGTGGATTGTGCAATGCGCCGTGAAGGCGGGGTGATCGGGCATGATGAAGAACGCGGCGGTGCCCTCCGTGCGATCGAGTTTGAACGCATCAAGGGGGGCAAGCCCTTTGATATCGACGTGGATTGGTTTGTCGACCTGCTCGACGCCATCGATCAGCCCAAGGGGAAAAAGATCGCCGCGCATTGATTTTTGCCCGCGGTCGTCTGCCCGCGCCCTGCTTCACCCATCCTCACCCCATTCTATGATCAAAGTCTTCGTTTCCGGTTGCTACGATATTCTCCACGCGGGCCACCTTGAGTTTTTCCGTCAGGCGCGCGCCCTGGGCGATCACCTGACGGTGTGTTTTGCCTCGTCCGGTGTGCTTTGGGAGCACAAGCAACGCCGCTCATCCCTGCCGGACGAGCACAAGCGCGCGCTTCTCGAAGCGCTCGACATGGTGGACGATGTGGTGATTGGGGAGGGGATGGATTTGGGGTTGGATTTCCTCGATCACTTCTTTCGCGTGCATCCTCAGATTCTGGCGGTAACGGATGACGACCAATATGAAAATCAGAAGCGGGCGATCTGCGACCAGATCGGCTGTAAGTATATGAAATTGCCCAAGCTGCCGCCAAGCTTTGAACCAGTCTCCACGAGCCAGATCGTGCGCTGGATCAAAGCTCCCCTGGAGGCTCCTTTGCGGGTTGATTTCGCCGGCGGATGGCTCGATGTGCCGCGGTATGCGCGGAGCGGAGGATATATCGTCAATTGCTCCATTTCTCCAACCGTCAGTCTCAAGCAATGGGACTACCATCTCAACTCCGGCCTCGGCGGCAGCGGAGCCTGGGCCCTGCTCAATGGGAAGAGCGGTGTCGAAGATGAGTTGGCCCTCGGTGTCGGCTGGCAGGATCCCGCCGTGATTTCGGAGACCGGCTTGTGCGTTTGGCGGAGCGGTCCCCGCCCGGTCCTCGATTTCAAGTTGAATGGAGATTGGCTCGCCGGGAAGCTGGCCCTCTTGTGGACGGGTAAGCCGCACGATACCCCCGGCGTCGTCGATCAGGAGCGGGACTACGACCGGATCGAACTCTCGGGCAAAATCGCGCGGGAGGGGCTCCTCAACCGCGATCTGCGGGAATTCGCCGAAGGCATCCGCGTTTACCACGAAATGCAACTCGCCGAGGGTATGGATGTCCTGCCGGACGCGGCCGGAGCGCTTGCCCACAAATACTGCGGGGGCGGGTGGGGAGGCTATGCGGTTTATCTCTTCGAAGATATGACCGCTCGCGATGCCTGGGTGGCAATCGATACCGCGCAGCGACGGGTAATTGAGCCCCTTACGCGGCCCTGAGGTTTGCCCGAAATGCGCTCTTCGGGGAACAGCCGCTCTTTCAAATCCACATTCTGCGGCGTATCCGAAACGTTTCTGTGACAGCCTTGATATCGATTTGACCTTATACATTGTGGGAGAAGCCTCCCTCCCTGATGAAGGCTCTCCTTTCCAAATGGTCGGCTGTATTGACGGCTGCTTGCGCCGCCCTTGTTTGCTTTCCGCTTTCGCAAAAAGCTCATTTTTTTCCGCTGGCCGCCCAGGACGCCAAGTGGTTTGGCTCGTTCCAAGAAACGGGCTTTGGGTGGATCTACCATGCCGAGCACGGGTGGGCGCACCCGGCCGATTTGCCGAGCGGCGAGTTCTGGTGGTTTGACCTTGGGCTGCAGCGTTGGCTTTGGACCGCAGAGACTGTCTACCCATGGATCTATGCGGGGAGCAGTGCAAACGAGTGGCTGCTTCTACAACCAAACGGTCAGCCCGGGGAACGCTTTTTCTACCAGTCCGAAGCGGCGCAATGGGTCCATGAGAGTCTCCTTCGCGGGGACTCGGGGAACCCGCTTCCTATCGTCGGAAGCCTTACCTTTATCGAAGGGGGTGTATTGCTCCCAAACTACCCGCGTGAAGCAGTTGACGTGGGTTCTTTTTGGATCGGCACCCATGAGGTGACTTGGGGAGAGTGGAAGTTGGTTACCGATTGGGCAGGACAGAATGGCTATAATCTCGAACGAGGGGAGGTCTGCGCCGATGACCACCCCGTGCACTCCGTGAGCTGGTTAGCCGCTGTGAGATGGTGCAATGCGAAAAGCGAGATGGAAGGCTTGGAGCCAGCCTACTGGATTGGCGGCGCTGTTTTCCGGGCGCAACTTCCTGTCTTTTCTCCGGTGATCTGGAAAGAGGAGGCAAATGGTTACCGCCTTCCGACAGAGAATGAGTGGGAGTTCGCCGCACGCGGAGGCATTCATTCACTCGGATTTCAGTTCAGTGGAAGCAACGAAGAATCGGAGGTCGCCTGGACGGTTCATAACTCACAAAATCCCACCTGCGATCTTGCCTTCGGTCGGGGGAGCCACCCGGTTGGCCAAAAGAGACCAAACGAACTGGGTCTCTATGACATGAGCGGAAACATTGCTGAGTGGTGTTGGGACGAAGTTGGCTCTTCCGGTCATCGCAGTGTGCGCGGAGGATCCTGGGATGAAATGGGAACGAGCGCCTTTACCCGCTCCAGAGGGGCAGCCGACCCTTGGTTTGGTCTTAAATCCCAGGGTTTCCGGCTGAGCCGAAATCCATGAACGAAAGGAGCGCACGGTGAAAGCCGTTATGGCCGAGCCTCACTCGCGTGGAGCTGGAAGAGCGGCGTCCCTTCCTCAATTCGTTTGCCGCGACCGGTAGTCCTGCAAAACCATCCAAAACATGTGCGTGGCGAAATAGAACACGCCAGCCATGCTCAAAGCCGTGAGGGCTGAGCCAATATTGACCCAAAGCGGATCCGGAAACGGCATGTGGCCGCGCAGCAGAATGGTGAAGACACCCCAGAACAAAAGAGTGAGGACAATGCTCACAACCTGAAAGCCTTTGCCTGCGTATTTCGCGTAGTTGTCGGTCGACATAGGAGAAAGAGTGCAACAATTCCGGCGGCTTATCCAAGCCTAATTTTTTCGAAATGCAGCGAAAGGGCGTGATGAAAAGTGCGGGAATTTTTTATCCATGATTCCCGGATCGATGGAGAAGCAAAAAGCGGACGCGGGCTACTCCTCGTTCATTTTTTGGATCGTTTCAATCCGGTAAAATGAGCGCTCGGGGAAACCGTTGGGGTGGAGCTCGGGAACGTCGAAATCCACTGTTTCGGTTTCCGGGCGTCCGTCTTCGTTGCCGCGGCGGTTGAGGTAGGCGAAGATCTGCGAGGGGGGCACAACTTCCCAGGGACCGCCGAGAGAGGCGGCGCGGCGCACACGAAAGTCGACAAAGTTCTGTGAACCGGTGCGGCGGTCGAAACGGAGATTGACGAGCTGTAAGTTACCCGACCGGGAGATTTCGAGGCGCACGGGAGCGGAGTCCTCTCCGAGGGGATTGGTGAGCAGGGCCATCTCGTGCACATTGGGGCGGCCGTCCCCGTCGGGGTCGGCATCTTTGTCGAGGAGGGCGAGGTCGAAGTCCTGTGGGAACGTGGTGCCGAAGTTTTCTTCCACCCAGCTCCAGTAAAGGTTGTCCTCTTCCACGCGGATGCGGATGCTCCCGCTGGAGGTGAGGCCGCGGGCGGTGGTGGTCACGGGCACGTGGTAAAGGCCGCTCCCAGCGGCGGAAGTATCCCACTGGAGACGGGCGCTGCCGTCGCCAAAGTCGTCGAAGACGGCTCCGGAGACACTGCTGAGATTGGCCTCGATTTCGAGGGCCTGGCCTCCGGGATCGACGGCGAAGATGTCGAGGGAGTGGCTCCGTCCCTTGAGCCAGAGCACCACAGGGATGCTGGAGAAGAAGGGCGGGTCGGCCGCAGGCGGCGCCACGACATTGACCGAGAAGGTCAGCGTGGCGGACATGGGCGGCGTGCCGTTATCGGTGACGCGGACAGTGACGGGGTAGCTTTGCCCGGCCTGTTCTGCATTGGGCGACCATTGGAGCACGCCACTGACCGGATGGATGAACATGCCCGTTGGCGCTGTATCGAGGCTGAAGGTGAGTGTTTGGGCGGGGAAGTCGTTGTCGGTGGCATCGACATCGACAATGAGGATGCCGCCAGCCTGGATGGTCTGCGGCCCCACCGGATCGATGACGGGCGGACGGTTGACACCCTCTACGGTGACCTCAAAGGAAGTCTGGGCGGAGGCCGGGGGGGATCCGCCATCGGTGGCCGTGACGATAATGGCGGCGGTTTTTCCGGCATCGGCGAGACTGGTATTCCAGCGGATTTCGCCCGAAACGGGGTCAATGGTTACACCGGTGCGATTGCTTCCGATGCTGAAGCGGATTTGATTGATGTCGCCGTCCGGATCGATCGCCGAAGCGAAAACGCGAAGGGTTTCGCCCGCCGGAATGGTGCGGTTGGCGATGTCATTGAGAACGGGTGGCTGATTGGGCATGCCCACGATGGTCGTGGCTTCGGCCACGGGAGACTTGCTTTCGAGGATGCCGAAGCTTGTCCGTGCGATGGAATAGAAGCGATAGGACGACCCCTCTGAACCGATGAACATGCCGGCGGGGGCGCTGGTTGCGGTGCGCCAGGCAAAGTAGGGAGCATCGTCAATGGACACGAAGATATCGAAGGTCGCGGCGGGGTTGGTGCCGATGCTGTTCCAGCTCACCGGAAACTCACGCGGGCTGACCGGAGGGAGGGCAGCGATGGTGCTCTCCGGCGGGGTGAGGTCGGCATCGGCTTTGGGTTCATAGAGGAGGGTGTAGCTCCCGCTGCTGTCGGCATCGACGAGGTGAAGGATGTTTTCGTAGACGGGCCGTTGCCCGCGCCCAACGAAGGTGCGGTCGCTGAGCCAGGCGTTATCATCAATGGGCAGGGTGCGCCCGTCGGAGCGGGTCACGGAGACGAGGCGGAAAGCGCCGTTGCCCGGATCGGGCAGGCGGATGTAGGACCATCCGGCAAAGGCTGCGACATGGAGGGTGACACTGAGCTGCCCGGCACCGGGTTCATTGGAGAAGGTGCCGGTCTCGCGTACCGTGACGGGAACGGTTTCGCCATCGACGAAATGAAGGGTGTCGGGGTAGTTGTTGAGGTCGGGAATGTCGTTGGTGAGGAAGGCGTAGGTTGTGCCGGGGGCACTGTTGACATCGCGGATGAGGCGAATCATCTCATGGATTTCCACGCTCTCCATGAGCGAAATGCGCGGATCGCCCAATCCGGTGACGTGTTCAAAGGTGGCTTCGTAGTCAACGAAGAGCCCTTGCAGGGTGGACGTCATCTGCCAGACGGCGACCTTGCTCTCCTGTGGCCCGAGGGTGCCAAAGTCAGCCGTGAGGGAGGGGCTCAGGGGCACGCCCTCCACCTCGGTGCCGATGACTTTGAAGTCGATGAAGAGGTCTGTTTCGTTTTCCACGATCTCGGGCTGGCCGGAAAGGATGCGGAGGTTGCGGGCTTCGCCAAAACCGTTGTTGCGCACAAGGACCGCGAGCTTGAACGGCTGCGCGGGCTCAATGACATCGGTGTAGGGATCGTTGCTGAAAACATCGCGCTGATGGAAGTATTTGAGGGCGAGCGAGGCATCGGGGCGAACGGTGATGGGCACGTTCTGCACGGGGATGTTAAACTGCACCCCGTTTTGCACGTAGCGAATGGTCCCGCCGATCGTGTAGACCTGGGCGGATTCAAGGGCGGCGGTATCGCGCGGAATGAGCGTCCACTGGGCGGTGCCGGCGGCGCGCGAGCCGATCGTGTCGCTGCCGTCGATGGCAGCGAGGCCGGTGAGGCGGGTGATCTGGAGGTTGAAGAGGTCTTCGGCGGGGAGACCGAACTGGTCGCGAATGCGGAAATCAAAGGTGACGCCTTCGAGGGGGTCCTCGCGCTCGTTCTCCAGTTCGAGCGTGGCGAGAAAGGCCGTGCGGGTCATGACAACATCCTGGCTCAACTCGATGGTCACCCGCGCGCAGGCCCCTTCCTGGGATCCGAGAAGATCCGTGCTCAGCGCTTGATAGACCGAGAGGTATTCCTCGAAAGGATCGGCGAACCCGCGGGACTCGCTGTCTTCGGCGGCGGCCACAACGGCGGCGGCTCGCTCGGCCAGCAAATCGCGGGGGATAAAGTTTGTGCTTTCGCCTGCGGGCACGTCGGCCAGATTGTGGATGCCGCCGGCGTAGTAGGCAATGGTGCGGTTCCAGCGCTCGATCGCGTTGTGAAGAGGCTCCCAGGAGAGCTCGAGGCCGACCGCCAAAACCTCCAGTTCGGCAATCTGCGTGGGGTTGACGGTGCGCTCGGCATCCGTTGATCCCGTGCTGCGCACACCGAATTCGGCGAGCCAGGTCTCCATGGCCGGGAGCACCTGCATCAGGACCATCTCGCGGGAACCGTAAATGACCTCTTGCATGTGGAAAACGGTTTCGAGGCGCTCCCAGGCTGTTGCCAACTCGGGTAAGAGCCCGCGGACCTGATCATCGAAGATGTAGCCTTCAAGTCCTTCGCCATCCTCCAATCCGAAGAGATCATAAATGCTGGGGCTAAAGTCGAAGATGCAGTCGAGGGCCCCGAGTCCGCAGAAGACGGTATTCCCGATGGGGCCGGTCCAGCAGAAGGCGGCACCGCCACAGGTGAGGACGTCGCCGGAGAAGATGCAGCGGCCAATCGCCCAGGGGCAGCCGGCCGGGGTGTAACCGATGGCACAATCCACCGCAGTCACCACCCAGCAGTTGAGGCATGGATCGACCGAGGCGAATTTGACACTGTTACGGCGGCCAACTCCGAGGTGGATGCCACTGAAAAAGGCGGGGCGAAGCTCGACCGGACCGCCCTCTCCGAGGCTGCACTCACTGACCACGTCGACGACAACGAGGTTGGCCGCCCGCGTGACAACATTGTGGCCGCAGGGGTATTCGTAGTCCACCCTTGAACCCGCGCCACAGGGGACGGTGTTGACGCTGTGGACGGCGTAAAGCGGCGCGTCGCTGGAGTTGCTGCCAAATCCTTCGAGGAGAATGATGGAGCCGTCTTCAGCAAAGACACCCGTTCGCGTGATCGTGACGGGCACGACGATGGAACTCTTGGCGGGGATTGTTCCAATGTTTCGCACAAGGGGGGCAAAGTCATAAAAGGGATGATCGGAGAAGAGGAACTCCGCGTTTTCCGCCGCGATGAAACCGTGGTTTTCCAATGCCACATTGATCGTCTTCCTGTCCCCGAGATTTTCGAGATCGCCGACACTGATCGTGTTGGGGGTCGCGACGACAACGGGTGCGGGCACGTTGGTTTCGAAGGTTGTTCGCAGAGTGGCGCGGTAGACGTCTTCGGTTTCCACTTCTTCGACGCTCCAGAAGTAGCGCACCATGCGCCGGGAGATGAAAATCTGTTCTTGATTCAGCTCGCCGGCGTTTACGTAGTAGTTGCCCGAGAAGGTATCATGTTCGGGGGCCGAGACTTCGATGCGGTACCACCCCTCATTAAGCTCCGGGAAGAAAGCGAGGCCCTCCGTGTCGGTATCAACCGAGGCGATCAATTCGGTGCTAATGGCATCGCGCACTGATACTGTGGCACCTTCGAGCTTGGGGGCCGCCTCGGTAAAGAAGAAGAACTCATTCACGACCTCGATTGCGAGGTCGCTCCGCAGGTCGGAGACCGTGCGAATACGATAGTTCACCGGGCGATCGCCGCCATTCGCCGGATTGACCCCGAGGGTTCCGGTGAAAAGGGTGAGGGGCACGTTGGCATCGGGGGCAAGGTTGAAGGAAATGGAGGCGGACCCGCCTGGCGGGATCGAGGGCATCGGGTTGGCCGAGGCAAGCTTGAGCCAGGGCAGATCCGGAAGCGAAATCTGCACGGGGCCGGTTTCGAGGCCTCCCGTATTGGTGACCTGGATACTCTCTGAGCGGCTCACACCACGCAGGACGGAGACGTTCAAGGCATTGGGGGAGAAGCTCAGAGAGGGCTGCAAAAGATTGATGCGCACACGAATCTGCGTCTCGATCTCCACGCCTTCAGCGGTTGTCACAAAGACCGGAAATGTACCGGACCCGGATACCCCGGAGGCGGCGGAGAGGGCGATGGGGACGTTCAAAGCGTGCCCGGGCGCGATCTCCGTTGTGGGGGTATCGGCCAGGATCGTGAGGCCCGGGGGTAGGTTGGGGAAGTCGATGCTGATGCCGGTGAGCGGGCGCTCATTCGGATTGCGCAGAATGAGCTGAGCGGCTGCGGAGGAGCCCTCGTTGAGCGTGATTTGGCCAGAGGGCGGTTCGACGCCGAGGGTGAGGATTTCGAGGGTGCCCTGAACCTGCGCACCCGGTGTGCCCGGGTGGGTTGCGCCAAGGGTGTAGAGGCCGCCTTCGTTGCGAAGGGGCGTCCACTGGGTGGAAAACTCGCCGACGGAGTTGGAGAGGGCGGCAATGACCCGTTCGGTTTCGCCCAGGACGATGTGAATATTGACCATAGCGAAGGGCGCGGGCTCGCCGAGTTCGTTCGTCACCAGGCCGGTGAAGGTAACGGGGGTGTTCGCCGGCACGACGTCGGGGAAGGCCTGCACCGTGGCACTGTAGGCAGCCCGGATGTTGATCGGGGAGAGGCGGATGGCGGTGTTGTTGTCCCGGTTGAGATCGGGCACGGCACCCCCCGGGTCGATGACAACGATGAGATAGTAGTTCCCTGTCGGGCGGGGCGTGAGGACGGATACATCGCGGAAGTAGTGGCTGCCCGGAAGGACTTCACCGGTCTGCTGAATCTGCCGAACGGGGAGGGCATCGGGCCCCAGAGAGGGGGTGGGCGAGAGGAAGATGCGCTCAAGGAAGGGACCTTCGGCGGGGGCGAAGCCAAAGTTGTCCACGCGGTAGGTGACGTTGGTGTATTCCTCGGTGCGCGCATCGGGGGCGATGAAGAGCTGGCTGGCGGCCAGATCCGCTTTTGCCTGATCGGTCACGGTGAAGGTAGTGAGGGCATCGGTGAAGCCTTCCGCGCCGCCCCGCAGGGTTGCCATGCGCGTGCCGTGGGTCGTGGCATTGGCTGGAGCGGACACCGCGAAACTGACCTGTGCGGCTCCGGCGGGAATCGTCACCATAGCCGGGTGCGTGAGTTGACCGGCCGGTTGGCTGAACAGGCTCACGGGGAGGGATTCGCCGGTGGCCGTGCCGACGCGGCGGAGGACGACGTTTACCGCGCTGCCGCCCTCGGAGAGAGTCGGTCGGGCCGGATCGAGGCTGAGGACGGCGCCATCGTTATCCCGGACTTCGAGAATGGCCTCATTGGAGGTCGCCACAATGAAGCCCCCCGCGCTCACTTCACCGGTGATGCCAACGAAGGCATTGCCATCGACGATATCGTTGTCGATCACGTTGATGTTGAAGGTGGCGGTGGCGGTGTGGGAAGGGATGGTGACGAAGGATGGGATCGTCACGCGACTTGGCTTGGTGTTGAGAAGATCAACGCGCACGGACCGGTCGCTCACCGGGGAACGGCGAACGGTCGCCTGGACGATACCCACATCCTCCGAAACGGAAGCGGCGGCCAGTTCCAGCGTGAGGGTGGGGTAGTCATCATCGAGGAGGTGCAATTGCACCACGGCATTGCGGTATGCAGGCGCGGAGGTCGTGATGTCGACGGTGGTCGGGGCCTGGATGATGGAGTCCTGGCGGGCTTCCAGAACGATGGGCACACTGGTGGACCCGGCGGGGATAATGACCGGCGGGATATTGTCGAAGCGACCTGGGCGATTGGTCGTGATCTGGACGAAGAGGTCGGCCGGCTCGGCCTGGGGGATGGAGAGGTTGCCGGTGACGGGCAGGCCCTCGCCGACGGCATCGCCATCGAAGACGAGGACCAGCTGCGGAAACTCCCGCACACGGGTCACCTCGACGGCGTTGGAGGGGGCGCTGTCGCCCGCGCGGTTGCGGGTGACGGCGGTAAAGGTATTGAGTCCGTCGGCGAGGGAGGCGTTGTGGATGAGCACGCCGTTGTTGTTGGCGTAACCGGCAAAAACAAACTGACCGTTGCGGGAAAGACGGAGGTTTGTGCCGGGCTCGGCTTCGACGCGGACGGGCATGACCGGCTCCTGAAGGCTGATGCCGCTTATCGGCTGGGTGATGGCGGGGACTTCGGGCACGGCGAGAGCAACCGTGATGGTATGGCTCACTTCGGACCAAATGCCGGTGTGGGCGAAGACCCGCACAATGACCTCGTATTCGCCATCGGGAACGGCAGCGATATTCCAGGCTGCCGTGAGTCCGTTGGCAGGTGTTGTGTCCCGACCGATGAGGGTGCGGCTGCTGCTCCCGATGGGGCGGTAAAAGAACTCGGCGCTGTGGATGCCCTGATCATCTGTGGCGGTTGTGCTGAAGGTGCCCCGCCGGATGAAGACGTCGTCGTCCTCGATACCCTCGTTTTCCCACTGAAAGGAGGTGATGAGGGGCGGGGAGGCATCGATGATGTAGGCGGCGGTGGCGATGCCGGAGGGGTTGAAGCCACTGCGGAAGGCGCGGGCGCGGATGGTGGCATCGTTGCCGATCTCGAAGGGACCGGTGTAGACGGGGGAGGTCGGGGTGGGTTCGCTGCCATTGGTCGTGTAGCGAATGGTCGCCGAGGGGGTGGCGGTGGTGAGGCCGACATGGATGGCCCCGGTGTAGAGGCCGCCAGGCGGCGTGATCACGGGCGTGGCCACCGTTTGGTTGAACTCGGCGTCGCTGAACAACTGGCTCTGCGGGATGATCGCCTTGGGTTCGCTGAAGGATTCCCAGCGCAGGGCCACGGCCGCCGTGCCGGAGTTGTCATAATACTCTACCCGGATGTTGTAGAGCTGCCCGGCAACGAGGTTGACGGGACCGGAGACGCGCTCGGTGAACTGGTTCTGGTTAATCCAGTAATCGAGAATCAATTCTTCTTCGTTGTTAAAATCGCCGGCGTTGTCGAGTTCGATCCATACGCGCATGCCGTCGTTGGAGTTGGAGAAGAAGGTGTAGGTCTCGGTGAAGCGGGGCATCATTTGGCCCGTCCAGCGAATGGAGAAGAGGTTGTTGTTGATCGAGGGATCGGGGCTGCCGCTTCCCCAGTTGAAGTCGATTTGTGCATCGACGCGGGTGAAGGAGGGACCGGTAAGGTCGACGGTGTTGAAGTATGCACCAAGGAGACCGTCGCCGCTCGAGGGCGGCTGGCCGACGAGGTAGGTGGCCTCGGTCAACTGGCCGGGGTTGAGGTCGTCGGCAAAGGCGCGGGCGCGCACCCGGGTGGAGCCGCCAAGGAAGAAGGGCTCGCTGTAGAGCGGCGAGGTTTCATCGGGGATGGAACCGTCGAGGGTGTAGTGGATGCGGGCACCTTCGGTGACGGAGGCGAGGCTGACTTCAACGCCGCTCGGGTAGAGATTGGCCGGGGAGGGCGAAAAGGCGACGGAGCCGGTGGCGGATGTGGCGATGCCATGGCGGGCGCGGAGGGCATCCTCAAAGGTCTCGCGGGCGAAGTCGTCGAGCGTGCCGTCGTAGAGGAGAACTTCCGCGATGGCTCCGCTGAAATGGGCGTGCGCGTTCCAGTTGGAGCGTCCGACGAAGTTTCTCGGGCGGAAAATATTCTGAATGGTGAAGCCGTTGTCTTCCGCAATGAGGGAGCCGTTGTGGAAGATCCTCACGTTTCCGGACGCATCGTGGGTCACCGAATAGATGGCATCGGCGGCGGAGAGGTAGGTGTTGGGGGCGAGGAGTTCGTTGTTTCCGGCACCGCGCACGCCGTAGACGGCGCTGGTCGAGGAGGCGCTCCGGCCAAAAAAGATATTGGAGGTGTTCTGTCCGCGACCCAGATCGATGATGCGCTGGTTGGCCCCGGTGGTTTCCGTACGGACAACGAAGATAGCGGTGAGGCCGTTATCAAAGTCGGCAAAGCCTTCGGGAAGGACAAGGTGGTCGTTGCTTCCATCGAAGACGAGTCCGGGAGCGCCGCCCACAGCTGCGGAATCCAGGAGCGGGCGCTGGTTGGCAACAAGTTGGGTGGCGTTGCGGGCATTGCCGGAGAGGTCACGCCAGATCGTAACGGTGCCGGCGTCGTCGGTTTCGGCACCGAGGCTGGCGCTGAGCCAAAGCTGAAGTTTTTCGCGCGAGGGGGGCAGGGGAGTGGACGCGTCCAAATAGAAGGCGCTTTCGCGGATGACACCGGGGAGGAAACCATCGGCGTAGGCACGGGTCTTTAGGAGGGTGTCGGCGGTGATGGAGAGGGGACCGGTGTAGAGCGGGGAGTTTTGATCCGGATCGGAGCCGTCGAGGGTGTAGCGGATTTCCGCTCCGGGGATGGGGTGGGAGACGGATACCGTGCGCGCGCTGGCATAGAGGCCGCCGTCGGGCGTGACCTCCGGCGCCGTCAGGAGCTCGCGGGGGAGGCTGTATCGATCAGCCAGATACGCGCCGACAAGTTGTCGCTCGGCTTCGGAGAGGACGCGGTCGTAAGCGATCAGCTCGACGAGGTCGGCGTTGACTGGTTGATAGGACCAGCCGGCACCGCCGCCCAGGGCAATGCGGCCGAGTTCTCCGGTCGGCACGGAATCCTCCGTGAGGTCGGTGCCGTTGTAGAAATAGCGGCTGCTGTCGGTGTCCTGAACACCCACGACCCAGGAGGGCTCGTCGGCGGAAATGGAGTGCTGGGCAACCCATGAACCGGTGAGAAAGCCGTTTGCATTCGAACCGGAGTTTGGACCGAGAACCCAGTTGTTATTGCTGTTGCTCTGGATAAGGCGGCCGTTTGATCCGCCGAGCAGGTTGAAAACCGCAAAGATGGTTGAGGGGCGGTTGATGACCAGGTCGTCCGGTCCGAGGAGGCCATCGTCGTCACCGTCGAAGCGCACTGTCGGGAAGGTTTCAACCGTGGTCCCCGCCGGGCGGAAGATAAAGGGTGTGGCGCTGGCATAGCGGCTGTCGTTCAGGCGCGAGGCCCCGAAAAGTGCGGACGATCCGAAACGGCTGAGGTCGGGGAAGGTCACACCGCGACCGGAGGTCTTGGGCCAATTGGATTGGCTGGTGTAGGAGTCGGCCCCGATCCAGCCGGAGGATTCGAGGTTGTAGCGGCCCGGTTCGAGAAGGAGGGGTTCGTCCAGTTCGATGAAGCGGGTGCCACCTTCGAGGAAACCGACCTTGCCCGGCCCGAAGGTCTGCGTGGCGATAACTCCGCCGCTGAAATCATCGGCCGGGTCGTCGGGTGTGCCGTTGTCGTCGACGATGTGCAGGCGCACGGTGATGGTGCCGGCAAAGCCGTCGCTGAGGTGGTCAAAGGCCCCGAGGTGGGTGATCTCGATGGGTTCATCGACAATAAAGTCGGTGCCGATAAAGCCGCTGTAGGTGGTGCCACCGGAGGCTCCGAAGGCGGTTGTGGCGGAGAGCACGCGGGTAGGGGCGAAGCCGGTCGTGAGGACAGGGGCTTGCGCGAGGGTCGGGGGGATGAAGCGGTAATCGTTCCCGGAGAGGTCCCGCCAACTGCGCACACGGCCTTCGCTGTCGGTCTCGACACCAATGTCGGACCGCAGCCAGAGGCGGGTGTCGGCCACCGGAAGCGGGATGGCGGCTTCCTCGCCAAAGAAGGCCGAGGCCACGGGACTGGGGGTGACGCCGTTAAGGAAGGCCCGCGCGCGCACGGTGGTCCCGCGGGAGACCGTGAAGGGGCCTTCGTAGAGGGCCGAGGCCGGGGTTGGCTCGGTTCCGTCGAGGGTGTAGTGAAGGCTCGCGCCGGGGGTGGCGGTGGCCATCGTGACCTCGACGGGTCCGGCACCGAATCCGGAGGGTGGTGTGATGACCGGAAGTGCGACCGGGGCATCGTAGGCGCGGTGTCGCCGCGTCAGGAAATCTTCGATGAGCCACAGTTCGCTCTCGTCGAGCACACGGTCGAAGGCAATGACCTCGCCGATGCTGACGGCGGTGGCGTTAGTCGCCTGACCTTCGCCGCCGCCAAGAGCGAGACGACCGGGATTGGGGCCCGGGCGGTTTTCCTCGGTGGTGATATCCTGCCCGTTGAGCCAAGCGCGCGTGAAGCCCTCGCCGTTGAGCATGGCGGCGATGAGGGGCTCCTGGACGGGGATGTTCTCATTGCTCACCCAGTTGTTGGAGTAGAAGCCGGAGTTGCGGATATACCAGCTGCCGTCACTGGTGTTCTGGACGATGAAGCCGGAGGAGCTGCGGTCGCGGCGAAAGGACATGACGACCGTGCTCGGGCGGTCGATGTTCATCGACTCGACACCGATGAGGCCGTCGTCGACACCGTCGAATGTGACCAGGGGAACCGGTTCGGGGGTGCCTGGGCGGGGGAGGTATTTGAAGTTGGCCACGCCATTGTAACGAAAACCGGCTACGCCGACATTGCCGGGCCAGGCGCCAGGGGCGCTGCTGCCGCTTGAACGGTCGCCGAGGAAGCGGAACCGCCCGTCGCTCCCGGAGGCGCTGTTGCCGGTGCTCAGCCAATACAAGTCTCCATTGGTAAAGCCCCAGGCAAAAATCGTATAGGCTCCCGGCGGAAGATCGAGAGATTCGTCGAGCGCTTTGAAACGCATCATGCCTTCGAGGGTGCCCGGTTCCTGGGGCGTGAAGGTGCGCTCGGCGAGGAGTTCGCCGGGGCTGTGCACGGCGCGGGTATTCGGCACGCCGCCGTCATTGCGTGACCAGAGCTGGACAGTGATGGTCTGCCCGAAGCCGTCGCGATTGTGGTCATAGGCCCCGAGGTGGGTCAGGGTGATGGTTTCGTCGACGTCAAAATCCTTCCCGAGGCTGCCGCCCCAGGTGCTGTTCGAAGCGGTCGTCACGGGAACGATGATCCCATGCCCATGGTGGGTGGTGAGGACCGGGCGCTTTTCCGCGAGGGGCTGAACCATGTCATTGCCCTGGCCGGAAAGGTCGCGCCAGCGGAGGACGCCACCTTCGGCGTCCATTTCGATCCCTTGGTCCGCACGCAGCCAGAGGGTGGCCCCAGTGAGGGGAAGGTTGTCGGCAGCGCTTTCCTCGCCATAGAAGGTGCGCGCAACCTCGCTCGGAAGGGTATCGTCGTGATAGGCACGGGCTTGCACGGTGGTCCCGCGTGAAATCACGAAGGGACCGCTGTAAAGCGGACTCGAAAGGGTGGGCTCGGAGCCGTCTGTGGTGTAGCGGATCTCCGCCCCGGTGGTGGCGGATTCAAGTGTCACGGTTACCTCGCCGGTGCCAAAGCCGCCCACTGGAGAGATCTCCGGGGTGGCGGCGGGGGTATCGAAGATGCCGTAGCGCTCGCCTAACCCGGCCTGAAGGGCGCGCAGCTCCGACGCGGAGAGGACGCGGTCAAAGGCAATGACCTCGGCGATGCGCACGGCCAGGGGGTTGTTGATGGAACCCTCACCGCCGCCGATGGCGAGGCGGCCCGGTTCGCCGGTGGGACGGTCGGAATCACGGGTGACGTCGCTGAGGTTCCAATAAGCCCGCGTGTGCGTGGCCGTCTGCGTCATGGCGGCGACGGTGCGCTCATGCCAGTCGAAAGAGAAGTTGCGCACCCAGCCGCCGGAGTTGAAGCCCGTGTTGCGAATATACCAGTTTGGCGAGCCGTTGTTTTGAATGACCACGCCGCTGGAAGGTGTGTCGCGCTCGTAGACGATGAGAACCGTGTTTGGGCGCTTGAGGTCGAATGCGGGGGGCGCGAGGAGGCCGTCGTCCACACCGTCGAACTGCACCGCCGGGCGCACGGTGGCCGTCCGCGAAAGCGGGCGGTAGCGCAGGTTCATGGCCCCGGCATAGGTATCGGGGCGAAAGCGGATGGTGGTGGGCCAGACACCGGGTTGGTCCAAGCTGGAGTGCCGCGAGTTGCCCACCCAACGCACGCCGGGAACAGATGGGGGAGCGGAAATGGCGGTTGTATAGCTGTCGCTCGTGTAGCCCCAGGCGACGATGCTGTAGGAGCCGGGCTCAAGGATGCGCGGCGTCTCCAGAGCTTTCCAGCGGTAAGGGGCTTCGAGTGTGCCCGGATCTTCCGGCAGAAAGGTGATCTGTTCGAGGATGACGACCCCGGTGTCGTCCTCCGGAGTGAGGAGCGTACCATTGTCCTCGCGCAGCCAGAGCTGCACTGTGATGGGGTTGGTGAAGCCGTTGCCGCCGTCGTCGAAGGCCGCGAGATGGGTCACCTCAATCGGTTCGTCGACGAGGAAGTCGTTGCCCAGTGTGCGGGTCGTCGTGGTGTTGCCCGTTTGCGTCAACGATAAACCGTAGAGGTCGCCCACGTTCACGCGCATGCCCTCAGCGAGGGCACGGGGGCGCTTGGCGGCGACCGGCTGCTCGAAATGGTTGTTGTTGCCCGAGCGGTCTTCCCAGCGAAGGACGCGCCCTTCGTCATCAAGAATGAGGCCTTCGTCGGCCCTCAGCCACACGACCGGTGAGGCGGCATCACTTCCGGCGGCATTCGTCCAACTATCCGGACCGGAGTCGAAGGTGGGGGCGATTTTCAGCGGTGCACCTTGGGTGGTGGCAGCGGCAGCGAGAAACAGGGCACCATAGAGAAGTGCGCATTCGCGGAGAAATCGGTTTTTCATAGATAGAGGTGGTTGCGCGCTGATCGGAGCGCGGTGTAGAGGGCCGGGCGAAGCGAACGACTTCTTATTCGGTCTATCAGATTGACTTTCCGGATGAGGGAAAACAACTAAAAATGCCATCTTTCTTTTTAAGGCACTCAATACCAGCAGTTTGCGCGTGCAAAAATTGGTTTTGAGGGGGCATTTCTCTTGTGGGCACTCACTTTATCACCCCCATCTGCCTCCTTTTGAGCCCCATGGAGCGGTCGTATTGTGCGTAGGGGCGTTCTGTATGCCGTAAGGGCTTTGCCCAGGCCCTTCCCTTACAAGCCTAATCGACCACGGTGATCGTCAGGCGAAAAAATCCTCTGGCCAGGACTTCGGGAGTGAGGGGAACGCGCATTGTATCGCCCTCTCGCACGGGATCGAGGGCGGGTGCACCCTCGACGCGTTCGAAGGGGTCCGTGCTTCCGACGGCCTGGGCGAGCGGCGTCCAATCGATCAGATCCGGGGAATACTCGAGCGTGTAAATCAATTCCGGTCGAAGAAGAAAGGGTGGCAGGTGCAGCCGGGCGAAGGGTCCGTCGCTCCCCTCGTAGACCAGTTCGACGACGGCACGATCCAGGCCGGTCGCCGGAATTGTCGGATCGAGGTCGAGGGCAAATTTGAGGAGGTTGGGGAGGCCGTCTTTGGCGAAACTGGCGAGGTCGGCGGCATCGCCTTCGGCACTCGTGCTGCCAAAGTGGGTTTTGCGCCAGGCGGCGCGGGTGCCGGGGGCGGGCCCGTCCGCTGGCTGAGGCGTCTCGAGGAGACGGGCGGCGTTGAGGGAGACGCGCGCGAGGTTTGGTGAGGGCGCGGAGAGGAGCACATCGATGCGGCCATCCGCGTCGGGGGTGACTTCATGCCAGATCATCCAGCCTTCGGCCGAATGCGGTGGGTTGCCGCCATCGCTGGGGCCGCGCGAGGTCCAGAAGACCGGCGTGCCCAGGCTGGTGCCGGTATGGGCGTTGAATCCCTCCACGGGGCCGTCGGCACCCACCACCTGGAAAATTCCCGGCTCGGCTCCGGCGCTTCCGGTCCCGGCGAATCCGGAGGCGATTTCGAGGGTGTAGGTGCGGGCGGGGCTGAGGTTGCGGAAGCGGAGCGTGGCGGAGTGGCCCTGATTGACCCAGAGGCGGTCATTGAGGGCATCGATGGAGGCCCAGTCGGGAGCGACGGTGCGGCTTCCCCAGGCCGTGTTGTTATCGGAAGTCTGGATACCGCTGCCGCCGGTGGTGATCATATCGATGACAATGGGGGTGGGTGAACCGTCGGCGAAGTTGATGAGGCCGCTGTGGCTGGCAGCGGCATTGAGGGAGTTCCAGTGGCCCCCCGGTGCGGTATGGTTTGTTCCGAAGTCGATGAAGAGGGCCAGGTCCGGCAAGACGAGGACTTCGATCTGCGCGGGTTGGGTGGTGGAGGTGCCTTCGTCGTTCGTAACCTCAAGGGTGTAGCTGCCCTGGTCGGCCGTTTGCAGGTCGGTGATGGTGAGCACGGGGCTTTGCGCACCGGAGATGCGGGCATTATCAAAGACCATCCCGCCGTCCCTGAACCATTGATACCCCGTGATCAATGGAAAGCCGGTGGCTTCCGCTTCGAGCGTAACCGTGCTCCCCACGAATGCGCTGACGGAGGACGGCTGCTGCTCAATGATCGGGGGGAGGGGAATGAGATCGTCCGTCCGCTCCAGGTAAAAGGTTGTGGGGAAATGCGTCACCACGCGGGTGGCTCCTCCGTTGTGCGTGACTTCCGCCGTGAGGGCGTAGTCGCCGGGCATGATGGGCTCCCAAATCAGGGTGTGGGGGGCTGTCGCTGCGCCTGAGCCGATGAAGTCCCCGTTGGCAAAGTAGGCCACTTCGGTGATGTCATTGAGATCGCGTGTGTGCGCCTGCACCTCAAAGGCGGTGCCCTGGAGAAAGGGGCCTTCGCCGATGTTGGTGACTTCGACGAAGGGGACGCCGGCGAACTCAATCGCTTCTCCCGCCGTATTCATGAGGCCATCCACGGCCGCCCGGCGCGTCCAGAGGGTATCCCAGGTCCCGCCATCGACGGAACCGAGGAGATCAAAATCGGACCACCGGTCGTTGCCGGAGGGCATGGTCATATTCACGCCGGTGGGAACGAAGCGTTGGTCTTCGCCCACGTCCATCTCCCATCCGCCGGGGGTGAAGTAGTTGTGGTGGGTCCAGCGGTTGGTCGGATTCTGATCGAAGATGCGCCAGACCTGGTTCGCGTCCCAGGTGGCCGTGAGGGTGATACCGAGGGAGTTGTTGCTCGTCATGGGTTCCCTCGGGAAGACGGTGGAGCCGGTGCGAAAAGCAAAGAGTCCGATCGTCGGCATACGCCAGGTCTGGTGGGCGGTGAGCCCGACGAAGCGGAAGTAGCGGTAGCCCGGGAAGGCTTCGGTGATGGTGACGGACTGGGAAACGGTGTGGGTCTCGCCAGCCGAAGAGGTCACGGTCAGCTCCACCTCAAAGACGCCTTCGGTGGCGAAAGTGTGCGCCACCTGTGGGCCGGTGGCGGTGTGGCCGTCGCCAAAGTCCCACGCATAGCCGGTGATTGTCGCCTGGTATTCGGCGACACTGGCGGAGGCGTCAAAGTGAAGGGGCCGCCCGGTGGCCTCGTGGTTGCGGGAGAAGGTGAAACGCGCCGTGGGCACAGCGGAGCGCGCGTGGATTTCCTGTGTGGCCGCGCGGCGGTTGCCCGCGTCGTCCTCGACAATGACCCGCAGCCAGTAGGTGCCGGGTTCCTCCAGGGTGCGGGTGGCGGTGGACCCTGTGCTGATGACCTCCGCGCCCTGAAAACCGGTGTCCAGGGTCCAGCCGTGCAGGTAGCGGTCGCTGTAGTCGGCAATCGCTTCCTGCGATTTGAAGATCTGCCAGGTGTAACCCGCGATGGTGCCGCCATTGTTGGCGGTGGAGGCGGACGCATCGGCCGTGAAGGTCAGGGGCACGGGGGTATCGGTGACATCGATATGGAGAACGGCCTCCGGGCGCAGGGGCAGATCCGCTTTGGTCTGCGCAAACATCCACGCGATCACCTCGTGCACATTCCAACCGAGATTGTGCGGGGAGTGGCCGGTGTTTTCCACCCACCAGAAAATGTTATCGAGCGCCCCCGCTTTTTCGAGTTGGTCGAAGGCGTGGCGGGAGCCGTTTGGGTTGCTGTTGCCATCGTCGGCCCCCTGGAAGGAAAACCACTTGATGTGGGCGATGTCTTCGATGGGGCCGAGGAGATCCTGGAAGCCACCGGCTGAGGGGGCGGCGGCGGTGATCAATCGCCGTTCCGGACGCGCGTGGGAGAGGATGGTCATGGCGGAGCCGCCGCGGGAGTGGCCGGACCCATAGATGCGGTCCTCATCGATTGGATATGTCTCGAAGAGGTAATCGAAGACCTTATGGAAGAGCAGCGCGTAGTCGAAGAACATCGGGGGCGAGTGCAGCGGACCGGGGCGCTCGCTGTGGAGAAAGGCCACCACGTAGGCCGGATAATGCTCGCGGTAGGCATCGAGGGCCATGGCATCAGCTAATCCCCCCCGTCCATAGGTGGTGAAGACCAGGGGAAACCCGCCCGGCGGCATCTCCGCATCGGGGTGCGGATACATGATCTCGTAGTCGAGGGTCTGGGTTGAAAAAGACCCTTCCCCCTGAAACACGCGGCTTCCGGTGAAGGTCCGGCGCTCGAAGAGGGCATCCGCGTTGGCGTTATTGATCATCGTGCGGAACGAGCTGATGGCCGACCGCATGGGCTGGGGAAAAGCTGCTTCGCGCACCGACTCATGGAAACCCGGCTCCATGAACTCGTCGGGGACCATTTGCGGAAAAGGGTAGGTGAGCTGGGCCAGGGCGACAGCCGCTCCGGCAAGCCATAGACAAACGAGTGGGGCGAGATAGCGGTTCATGAATGTAGGGGTAAGGAGAGGACTTTTTTATACTCCACTCCAGGTTACTTCAGAGCCATTCCATCGCGATTATTTTATAGCTGTAACAATAAACTGCGCGCCATGCCCCTCATTCAGCCCACTGGATTTGCACCCCGACTCAAAGCCACAAGGCCCTTGGTTGTTTTGGCTAACCAGCGATTGCAGACCAGCGGGCGCAGAAGAGCGGAACGGCTCCCCCTGAACCCTTGTCGGGAAGGGCCCCAAGGTCGGTGGGGGCTGAGTCCCGGGAGGGAGAGTGAATGCTAACTTCCGCCTAATGCTTCAACCTTTCGGCCTAATAGTAGTAGCCAAAATTGATGTTGAGACGATGCTGCCAGCGGTTGTCGGCGTTGGCACCCAGGCGATCGCCGAAGGCGGTTTCCCCGCCAACAAATTCGTTGCCATCGGAGAGAGCCACGTCCGTGTAGATATACCATCCTCCGCGCGCCCAAGCCGCTCCGATGATGAAGAGTTGGCTGTCGTTGAAACCTTTCGCGCGCTTACGCACCGAGCTGTATTCAATGTAAGGTGTGACGGAATCGAGCCACCCGAGGGCATCGGCCTGCCAGCGATAGCTCAGGGAAATCGCCGGTATCCAGCCCTTGGCGGCCACGGTATTGGGAAAATCATACGCCCCGAATTGCACAAGCGCTGCCGTTCCGAGGGGTTGAGCGGCATCGACACGGTAGGTGTAGCGCGTCAGCTGAGCCGCCAGGGTCCAGGCCCGCCTCTGGTGCACGAAGTGGATCGAGCCCGCGTAGTGATCTCCGCCTTTGGCTGATCCCTTGCTGCGCAGCTCTCCATATTGCGCCGAGAAACCCGCCACCGTCTCTCCTTCCCGATGGGCAAATGTCCGCCGCATGCGCAGGTTCATCTGGTTGCGCTCCTCGTATCCCCGGCCGCTTTCGTTTACCACATCGTAGGAGTAACGGGCGCTCTTGCGCGAATTACCCGCATAGGAACCTTCGTCGCGAAGATAGAAAGCAATATCGAAATCCCAATCTTCCAGTTGGCCGGAATAGGCGATCCCGAGGTCCATATCGTCAGCCAGGCCGAGGTAGTAATGTTGATCAAAAAACCAACTCTGGGAAACCCCGTAAGGCCCCGGCCCGAAGGGCACCCGGTGCACCCCAAGGCGCATTTCGGCCCCACCGGATAGAGCCCACCCCGCGTAGGCCGTGTGGAGAAAATGGTAACCATCGAAAAAGCGATACTCGAAGCGGGCGTTGAACGCATCAGCATCGTAAGCCACATTCACCCGAAAAGTATCGAGGGAAAAATTCCCGCCGTCGCTCCGCGCGGGCGACGGTGCACCGGTGGCCTCTCCATAAGAACCGATGGCGTAGTTCACCCGCACGGCCCCACCGATGCGCAACCGCCCGCCGAAAGGATCCCGCGGAAGGGCTGGTGGCTCCCCATCCGGCGAAGTCCCGGTGTCTTGTGGCAAAGCTGACTCGGCGGGCCATCGCCGAACCTGATCGAGGCGATGCCGCGCCTCGGCCAACTCCGCTTCGAGTTCCGCGATCCGTGCCTCCAGCGCATCCGCATCGGGGTTGCTGCGGGCGGGCAGTGAGGGGAGCGGAAACAGAAGGAGGACGGCCAGCCAGCGGCTCAGCGCGTGTGTGCAGCGGAATCGATTCATTTGGGTGGGCTCCTGGTTAGGGTTGGGCGGGTTCACGTAACCTTGGTTCCGCGCACGGAGGCAATAAAGCGCAGGTGACGCTCGTAGTGATCCAGGACATCATTGATAATGCTTTCCTGCGCCCAGCCCATGATATCGTAATTCTGGCTCCCCTCCCTCAAAAAGATTTCCGCGCGAAAATACTTCAGCTCTTCGAGGCGACGGGGCGTTGTATCGTCGAGGGCGAAAGCCGGGGGTTCGTAAGCCCGGGGGTGAACCGAGTAATAGAAATCGACATCCTCCCCGTGCCTGACCTCGATCCAGAGTCGACCGTCCTCATCCTTGTTGACGGCCGCCTCCAATCCCCGCTTTCGCAACTCCCCGACCACCTCCGAAAAAGCCGGCTCAACGCTCTTGAGCAAAAACGCCTCCACCTCCGGGCGTTTGGGGTGAGAGACGATCATCTCCAGTCGTCGTTTCCATGATCGCGGCCCCCCGTGTCCAAGGGGCGTGAGGCGACCTTCGTTGGCTGCACTGCGCTTCACCCCCTCAATACTCAGCGCTCGATAGAGGCCCCAGCACATGAAGACCATGATCACGGTGAAAGGCAGCGCACTGGCGATGGTGGCCGCCTGCAAAGCCCCCAACCCGCCCGCAAGAAGAAGCGTCGCCGCCACAATCCCCTCGATGATGGCCCAGAAAATCCGCTGCCAGGTGGGCGACTCCCCTTCCCCGCCCGATGTGAGCATGTCCACCACGAGTGAACCGGAGTCAACCCGCCAATCCACGAAGTGGGCTCGTAGGCATACAGGTTGAAGGTCTCGCGGAAGAGCCCCGACAGATAGTTTCCCGTGTTTTGCACGAAGGTCTGGAGAAGGAAGATCGTCGGCCCCGCGATGAGCACAAAGACCAGGAGGATGACCGCGAAGATGATATTCAGTTCTGAAATACGCCGGATTCCTGTATCCAGACCCAGCCCCACCGAGAGGGTCGCCACCGCTGTAATAGCTGCGATCAAACCGACCTGCATCGCGGGGGAAACGGGCACATCAAAAAGATAGTTGAGGCCCGCATTCACCTGGATCACCCCGAAACCGAGAGACGGATCCAACCCCGAAAATCGTTCCGAGCTTGATCCTCCCGAAGCGCGAGACCCCCAGAAAAACGATGAAGACGAGAAAGCCCGCCACCGCCATGACATAAAACCAGCCGGCGTTCTCCGTCGCGCTCAGCTGCATGCGTCCGAACGTGGCCGCCGCATGATCTGGCACAAAGACCGCGTAGAGGATAAAGAACAGGCTCAAATTCGCCGCTTTGGCGCAGGCGATGGGGTTTCGTTTGTGGAGACATTCATAGCAACATGATTAGTGGTGGTAGATCACCCGCGCCCCAAAAACGACCCCTTCAGACCGCGCCCGGACCGCGCAAGGGTAACCTCAAAATGTGATCCAAGAGGGTCAACGATAATAATTTTTAAATGTTCTGAACATAGAGATTGACATTCATTTTTTCGCCATTGGGATGGCTAAATGAGCAGAAATTTTTGCCGAAGATTGAAGTATCCGCGATTAGCGTGCCACCACCTTATTTCGAGGGTGGTGCAGAAAAGGCGGCTGATGGATGAGG
>JAFIGE010000179.1 GCA_020831585.1 Opitutales bacterium
TCGCGGTGGCCGTATTGGGTTTCGAGGATGTCGAGGAGTTTGGCGGCGCTGGTGGGCGACGGTGCGGGCGGGCACTGTTTCTGAGAGTCCGGGGTCATTGCCCAATCGCCTCCATGACTTCTTTGATGATTTTCGGATGGAGGGTGCGGGCGGCGTGAAAGGGGACGACCACCCGTTCGGTTTGGCGCTGATAAATGCGATGGCTCCCCTTTGAACGGACGTGGGCAAAGCCCGCAGCCAAGAGTAGGCGCTCGGCTTCTGAAGCCGTAAGGCGCGGAAGTTTAGGCATGACTGAACTCGAGGGAGGTCGACAGGACCGTCTTTGGCCCACTCGCCATCGCGTCCAACTCTTCGGGCGAAAGGGTTTCCAGATACAAGTCTGCGGCCTCGCGCAGGTTGGCGAGGGCTTCTTCCACGGTGTCGCCTTGGGTTTGGCAGCCCTTCAGCTCCGGGACATATGCATAATAGCCCTCCTCGTCGCCCTCAATGATGGCTGTGAATTTGAGTGTTCTCATGGTCGCCAATTTGGCTGAAATCGCTTGCCAAGGAAAGGCTGAAAAAGGAAGGAAACTGAATTTCGAGAAAAAGGGCCCCGTTGGTTTATGACCATGGATTTCTTGGATTCCAAGGTTTAACCGGGTTTGGATTGAATGGAGGCGGGCGTAGCGATTCGGGCCGAAGTTGACGCGATCACAGGCAGGAATGTCTGTGTCTCGCTGTTGTCACCCGTCGCGGTGGCCGTATTGGGTTTCGAGGATGTCGAGGAGTTTGGCGGCGCTGGTGGTGATGACGGTGCCGGGGCCGAAGATGGCTTGCGCGCCTTGGGCGTAGAGGAAGTCGTAGTCCTGGGCGGGGATGACGCCGCCAGCGACGACGAGGATGTCGTCGCGCCCGCGCTCTTTGAGGGCGGCGACGAGGGCGGGGAGGAGGGTCTTGTGGCCGGCCGCGAGGCTGCTCATGGCGACGATGTGGACGTCGTTTTCGACGGCCTGGGCAGCGGTTTCCTCGGGGGTCTGGAAGAGGGGGCCGATGTCGACGTCGAAGCCCATGTCGGCGTAGGCCGTGGAGACGACTTTGGCCCCGCGATCGTGGCCATCCTGACCCATTTTGGCGACGAGGATGCGGGGGCGCCGGCCTTCGCGCCCGGCAAAGGCGTCGGTGCGCTGGCGGATCTGATCGACGGCACCGCCCTCGGCGAATTCGCGGCTGTAAACGCCGCTGATGGAGCGGATGACGGCTTTATGGCGACCGAATACTTTTTCCATGGCGTCGGAGATTTCGCCGAGGCTGGCTTGGGCCTGCGCGGCTTCGATGGAGAGGGCGAGGAGGTTGCCTTGGCCGGATTCGGCGGCGGCGGTGATGGCGTTGAGGGCGGCGCGGCACTTGGTGTCGTCGCGCTCGGCGCGGAGTTTTTCGAGGCGGCGGATCTGGGATTCGCGCACGGCGGTGTTGTCGACATCGAGGATGTCGAGGGGGTCTTCCTTTTCGAGGCGGAATTTGTTTACCCCGACGATGGTTTCGCGTCCGCTGTCGATGCGCGCCTGGCGGCGGGCGGCGGCTTCTTCGATGCGCATTTTCGGGAGGCCGGTCTCAATAGCTTTGGCCATGCCGCCGAGTTCCTCGACTTCTTCGATGTGCGCCCAACCGCGGGTGAGGAGTTCGTGGGTGAGGCTTTCGACGTAGTAGCTGCCGCCCCAGGGGTCGATGATTTTGCAGAGGCCGGTTTCCTCCTGGAGGAAGAGCTGGGTGTTGCGCGCGATGCGGGCGGAGAAGTCGGTGGGGAGGGCGATGGCTTCGTCGAGGGCGTTGGTGTGGAGCGACTGGGTGTGCCCGAGGGCGGCGGCCATGGCTTCGATGCAGGTGCGGGCGACGTTGTTGAAGGGGTCCTGCTCGGTGAGGCTCCAGCCGCTCGTCTGCGAGTGCGTGCGGAGGGCGAGGGACTTGTTTGACTTGGGGTTGAAGCCCTTGACAATCTTCGCCCAGAGGACGCGCGCGGCGCGCATTTTGGCGACTTCCATGAAGTGGTTTTTGCCCTGCGCCCAGAAGAAGGAGAGGCGGGGAGCAAAGGCATCGATGGGGATGCCCGCGGCGATGCCCGCGCGGATGTATTCAAGGCCGTCGGCGAGGGTGTAGGCCATTTCGAGGTCCGCTGTCGCCCCGGCTTCCTGCATGTGGTAACCCGATATCGAAATCGAGTTGAACTTGGGCATGTTCTGCGAGGTGTAGGCGAAGATGTCGGCGATGATGCGCATGCTCGGGGCGGGCGGGTAGATGTAGGTGTTGCGCACCATGTATTCCTTGAGGATGTCGTTCTGAATGGTGCCCGCGAGTTCCTCCGGCTTGGCCCCCTGTTCGAGAGCGGCGACGATGTAGAAGGCGAGGACGGGGAGGACCGCACCGTTCATGGTCATGGAGACCGACACCTTGTTGAGGGGGATGCGGTCGAAGAGGATGCGCATGTCGAGGATGGAATCGATGGCCACGCCCGCTTTGCCGACATCGCCCACGACGCGCGGGTGGTCGCTGTCGTAGCCCCGGTGGGTGGCGAGGTCGAAGGCCACGGAGAGGCCCTTTTGCCCGGCGGCGAGGTTGCGGCGGTAGAAGGCGTTGGATTCCTCGGCGGTGGAGAAGCCGGCGTATTGGCGCACGGTCCACGGGCGGTTGACATACATCGTGGCGTAGGGCCCGCGGAGGAAGGGCGGGATGCCGGCGGTGTAGCCGAGGTGCTCCATGCCCGCGTAGTCAGCGGCCGTGAAGAGGGGTTTCACGGGGATCTGCTCGAGGGTGTCCCATGTGAGGGATTCCGGGGCCTGGCCGGTGGCGCGGGCGAAGGCGTCGGGCCAGCTGGTGGCGTCGGCGGTCCCGGTGGAACGATAATCGATTTCGGCAAAGTTTTTCATTTTGAAAGGCGGGTTGGCGGATCAGCGGGGAAGGGTGCGACCGAGGCGGGTGAGGAGGTTTTTGTTGGCTTCGTAGTTGTTCACGCGCACGTGGATGAAGTCGTCGATCCCGGCGGCTTTCCAGGCGGTTTCATTTTCTCCGGGCGCGCCCGCGAGGAGGAGGTGCACCTCCGGTAGGGCCGCTTTCACGGCTTTGGCGAGAGCGGGCACGGTGGCGGCGTAGGTCTCGTCGTCGGAGGTGATGATGGCGATGGCGGGCTTTTGGCTGCGCACGGCTGCCACGGCGGCGTCGGCATCGGCAAAATCTTCGTCGGCCTCGACGGTGAAACCGGCCACCTGGAAGAAGGCGGTGGTCCAATCGGCGCGGAGGCGGTAGCGGCGGGAGGGGCCGATGTTGAGCTGGAGGATGCGCGCGGGGGTGCCGGTCTGCGCGGCGGCGGCGCGGAGTTCCTCGTAGTCCTCGGCGAGGCGCCGGGATTCGAGGGGTTCGACGGAGATGGCTTCGAGGACGTCGGCGGTGGCGGCGCGGGAGGCTTCGCAGAGTTCACCGAGGCTGGCTCCCGCGCCGGCGGCGTGGATGGCGGCGTCGATGCGTTTGGCCGGGGTGGGGGCGGCATTGAGGGCCTCGAGGGCGGCGGAGACCTGCGCGGTGTTGCGGCTTGCGGCATGGGCCTGCACGGCATCGGTGCGGGCCCGGGCGATGGCGTTGAAGTCGATGGCGTGCGGCTCGAGGGTGCGCGGTTGGGCCTCGGGGTATTGGTTGGTGCCGACAAGGATGTCTCTGCGGCGGTGGAAATTGCCGCGGCGGGCGCTCATTGTGGCGCGCACCCACTTTTGCGGAAGCCCGTCGCTGAGGGCCTGTTTCATGCCGCCGGCGGTTTCGATTTCCTGGAAAATCTTCCAGGCGGCGGCGGCCAGCTGATCCGTGAGGTGCTCGATGGCATAGGAACCCCCGACCGGATCGATGACCTTGGTGAGGTCGCACTCCTCGGCGAGGATGTGGTGAACGTTGCGGGCGATGCGCCGGGAGAAGGCGTCGGGCTCGCGCAGCACTTCGTCGAACGGACCGATGTGGAGGCTGTCGCACCCGCCGAGAACGGCGGCGAAGGCTTCGCTGGTCACCCGGAGCATGTTGGAGTGGGCGTCGAGGCGGGTCTTGTTGAAGAGGCTGGTGCGGGCGTGGAGGTGGCAGCGGCGGCCCGCTTCGGGCACGCCGAGGACTTCGAGGATGCGGTTCCAAAGGAGGCGGGCGGCGCGCAGCTTGGCGATTTCAAGGAAGAAGGGTGAGCCCACGGAAAAAGACAGGCGGGTGCGGGCGGCCACTTCGGCCACGGGGAGACCGCGCGCTTCCATCTCGCGCAGGTAGGTGAGGGCACTGGCGAGGACAAAGGCCAGCTCCTGGGCTCCGGAGGCACCGGCGTCGTGGTAACCGTGGCCCTGGACGGTGACCATGTGGAAGCGGGGGAGGGTGGTGAGGCCCGTGCGCAGGAGCCCCTCCATCTCATCGAGGAGGACCGACCACGGGCGGATGCCCCCGCCGGGAGCGAGGTGCATGTGCAGGGGATCGCATTCCACGGCCCCTTCCAGCTCCACGAGGTCATGCCCGCGCTTGCGGGCGAGGGCGGCGAAGAGGGCAAAAACGGCGGCCGGGGCGTGACCCGCGCGCAAAAACACGGAGATCATGTTGAGGTGTATGCCCTCAAAGAGGCTTTCAAAATCCGCCAAAGTGGAAGCGGAAACTCCGCAACGGGCGATGCCGGGGGTGACTTCGCCAAGCGGGTCGTGACCCGTGCGGGTGGGCAGATCAAACCAGATATTCAGCTCGTTCTGACCCCCCGCAAGCTCGGCCCGGGCCACCTTGGAAAAGCTTTCCGGGGTGCCCTCGATGATTTCCTGGGAAATTTTCCAGCCCTTTCCGTGGTAGCCGGCCGCGCTCTGGCCGCGCACGCGCAAACCCGCTCCGGGTGTCTCCTGCCGGTGGGGAAGGGCGTCCGCACCGCTCGCGCTGTAAATCGGATCGAGACTGAAGCCTTCGTAAGTCGGGGTAATGAGCGCTTTCTCAAAAGGCGTGCCTTTGAGGATGGCTTCCGCCTCGGCGCGCCAGGCGGCGTCATCCGCCGGGGGGAAGGCTTCGGCGAGAGCGAGGCCTTTTTTCTTGGTTATTTTTGAGTCGTCCATAGCTTCAGCTTTTCTATTCAAGTATCTAATCCTGCCAAGTTGAAATTGTCGCTGAGGGGTGATGCCCTCGGCTCCTTCCATTGGCAAGCTAATTCAAAAGGTCAGCTTATCAATTTTAATCCCGGTATTAAAAAAAGTTATGTTTGGGCTTGATTGTTCAAAGGCCGCTGCCGTAGAGATTCGCGCCGTAACGCAAAGATTTTCCCCATGATTGAGTATATCGACCACATCGGCATCGCCGTCCATTCCATCGAGGAAAACCTCCCGCACTATGAAGGTGTCCTCGGTTTGACCTGTGAACGGGTTGAAGAGGTGCCCTCGCAAAAGGTGCGCACCGCGTTTTTCAAGGTGGGGCAGACCTACCTGGAGCTGCTCGAACCGACCGCTCCGGATAGCCCGGTGGCGAAGTTCCTTGAAAAGAACGGCGAGGGCGTGCACCACGTGGCCTTCCACACGGCGGATGTGCAGGCCGCTCTCGATCACGCCGGCGGCAAAGGCGTGCGCCTCCTCCACGAAAAGCCCGTGCCCGGCGCGCACAGCAAGCTGGTGGGCTTTCTTCACCCGAAATCGACGCATGGCGTCCTCACCGAATTTTGTATGAATGCTCCCGGTGCACCCGCGCACGATTGAGCTTTCTTTTTTTGAATCCCCGCTTTACCGGAGACCTGAAATATGCCCATTGATCCCTCTCTTTTGGAAGACCTGAACAAGCGGCGCGAAGCCGTGGCCCACGGCGGTGGCAAAGACAAGATTGCCGCCCGCCACGAGAAGGGCCTCCTGAGCGCGCGCGAGCGCCTCATCGCCTTCTTTGACGCGGATACCTTCCAGGAATTCGGCCGCTTCGCCGAGCACAGCTGCCAACGCTTCGGCATGGACAAGCGCTTCTTTCCGGGCGACGGCGTCGTCACCGGGATCGGCTACGTCAGCGGGCGGGCGGTGGCGGCGTATTCGCACGACTTCACGGTCGGTGGCGGTGCCCTCGGGCGCATCCACGCGAAGAAAGTCTGCGACCTCATGGACTTCGCGCAAAAGGCGGGCATGCCCGTCGTGGGCATCAACGACTCCGGGGGCGCGCGCATTCAGGAGGGCGTCGATTCGCTTTCCGGATACGGGCAAATCTTCTTCCGCAACGTGCAGCTTTCCGGCCTCGTGCCGCAGATCGCCATCATCGCCGGTCCCTGCGCGGGCGGCGCGGCCTATTCACCGGCCCTGACGGATTTTCTCATCATGACGCGGGACAACGCCAACATGTTCATCTGCGGACCGCAGGTGATCAAGGCGGCCACGGGCGAGAATGCGCAACTGGAGCAGTTTGCCACGGCCGAAGCGCACGCTTCCGTGAGCGGCAATATCCACCTCATCGCCGAGGACGACCGTCACGCGCTCGAACTCACCCAGCAGCTCCTTTCCTACCTGCCCTCCAACAACATCGAGGACCCGCCGCACCATCTCGATCAGCCGCTGCAGTTGAGCCCTGTCCAGCGCTTCAACGAAATCATTCCGGCGGACCCGAAGTCGGGCTTCGACGTGAAGGATGTCATCAGCGTGCTCGTCGACGACGGCACCTTCTTTGAGATCATGCCCGATTTCGCGCGCAACATCGTGACCGGTTTTGCCCGCATCGACGGTGTGGTCGTGGGCATCATCGCCAACCAGCCCAATTTCAAGGCGGGCTGCCTCGACATTGATTCCTCGGACAAAGGCGCGCGCTTCATCCGCGTCTGCAACATTTACCAGGTGCCCATCGTCAACCTCGTGGATGTGCCGGGCTTCTTCCCCGGCCTTGCGCAGGAACGCGGCGGCATCATTCGCCACGGGGCCAAGATGCTCTTCGCCTATGCCTCCGCGACGGTGCCCAAGATCACCGTGATTCTCCGCAAAGCCTACGGCGGGGCCTACCTCGCGATGTGTTCCTCGGACCTCGGGGCCGACCTCGTGTATGCCTGGCCCACGGCGGAAATCGCCGTCATGGGGGCCGACGGCGCGGTGCAGATCATCTTCGGTAAGGAAATCAAGGCCGACGCCAACCCCGAAGAGAAGAAGAAAAAACTCCTCGCCGAATACCGCGACGAGTTTGCCACGCCCTATCAGGCCGCGCGCAACGCCCTCATCACGGATGTGATCGATCCGGCGGAAACGAAGAGCATGGTCACGCTCGGGCTGCGCAGCCTTCTTTCCAAGCGGGAGACCCGTCCGCCCAAGAAGCACGGCAATATTCCCTTGTAAAGAGGACCTTCCTTTCATTGACCTACTTGGTTTTCTTTTGCCTTTGATTCCTTTCCGCTCCCTTTTCTCTCCATGCTCTTGTTGGCCATAAGCGAAGAACAGACCCACGCGATTTTCGATTCCCTCGAACACCTGCGGGGTTTCCTCCTCGTCGTCATTATCCTGCTTTTGCTTTGGGGAATGACGGCGCTCATCGGAAAAACCTTCATGGCCCTCGAAGCCAGGAAGGTGGCGAAGGCGAAAGCCGCGGTGGCTTCCGCGCCGTTTTCGGTGCCGACCGCATCCCAGAGCCCATCGGCCGCCCCGGCGGCCACGGCTCCGGGTGCCCCCACCGATGAGGAAGTCGCCGCGATCGCGGCAGCCATCGCGATGTGCATGCAGGGAGGGGCCCGGATTGTCTCCATCCGCCCGGCCAGCACCGACTGGGGCCGCGAAGGCCGCCGTCAGATTTTTGCCTCCCACAAGATCCGCTAACTTTTTCTCCCTTACACCGAAATTTTCCCGTTCATGAAAAAACACTTTCGCATTTCCGTTAACGGAAAAGACTTTGAAGTTATCGCGGAGTCGCTCGACGACGGCCGCCAGCAAGAGGTGCGCCCGCTTGTGGCCTCGGCTGCTCCCGCGCGCCCGGCCCCCCGCCCCGCCAGTGCCGCTCCCGCGCCGGCCCCCGCCGCCCCCGCCGGTGGCCCCGCAGGCGAAGGCGATGTCGTCTCGCCGCTCGCCGGCAAGGTGGTTTCCATTGATGCGCCCGTCGGCACCGCCGTCAATGCGGGCGACCAGGTCATCACCCTCGAAGCCATGAAAATGAACACCGTGGTGACCGCTCCGGTCGCCGGCACGGTGAAGAGCGTGGCCGTCAATCCGGACCAGAGTGTGGAAGAGGGTCAGGTTCTCCTGACCATCGGATAAGACCGGAAACCGGCCATGCAATTGCTCATCGAACTTTGGGAAACCACCGGTTTTGACGACCTTACCTGGCGCATGATCGTCATGTGGGGTGTCGTCGGTGTGCTCCTCTACCTCGCTGTGGGGAAGGGCTTCGAGCCCCTCCTCCTCGTGCCCATCGCCTTTGGCGCGCTCCTCGCCAACCTTCCCACCGAGGGCATCCTCGAGGGGATGAAGATATATGATCAGGACTTCCGCGATGACGGATCGGGCGGGCTCTTCTACTATTTCTATCAAGGCATCCATCTGGAACTCTTCCCGCCCATCATCTTTCTGGGGGTGGGGGCCTTGACGGATTTCGGTCCCCTCATCGCCAATCCGCGCACCCTTCTGCTGGGCGCGGCGGCCCAGTTTGGGGTTTTCTTTACGGTCGTCGGGGCAACCCTCCTCGCCTTCACTGTGCCCGAAGCGGCGGCCATCGGCATCATCGGCGGGGCCGACGGACCGACCTCGATTTTCCTCGCCAACAAACTGGCGCCGGATCTTCTCGCGCCCATTGCCGTGGCGGCCTACACCTACATGGCCCTTGTGCCGCTCATCCAGCCGCCCATCATGCGCCTGCTCACCACACCGGAAGAGCGCCGCATCCGCATGAAATCCCTCCGCAAGGTCTCCAAGACGGAAAAGCTCGTCTTTGCCGCCCTCGTCATGACGACCTGCATCCTTCTTGTGCCGACGGCTTCGCCGCTCATTTTCATGCTCTTCCTCGGCAACTTCTTCCGGGAGTGCGGTGTGGTCGAGCGCCTCAGCAAATCCGCGCAGAACGAGATCATCAACATCGTGACCATCTTCCTCGGGATCTCCGTGGGTATCACGATGAGCGGTGACCGCTTCCTTGATCTGCGCACCATGGGCATCATTCTCCTCGGCGTCGTCGCCTTCGGCATCGCCACGGGAGCGGGTGTGATCGGTGCGAAGATCATGAACAAGCTCAGCAAGAACCCCATCAATCCCCTCATCGGATCGGCCGGGGTGAGTGCCGTGCCCATGGCGGCGCGCGTCTCCCACACGGAGGGCCAGCGCGCCGACCCGGGCAACTTCCTCCTCATGCACGCCATGGGGCCGAATGTCGCCGGGGTGATCGGGACCGCGCTCGTCGCCGGGTATTTCATTGCCGCGTTTGCGGGGCAGTGAATCCAGCCTGGCCTCCTCGTAGAGCCAAATCCGGCTCTAGGGATATTTTTTAAATGTTCTGAACATTGCAATTGACATGCTTGATTCGTTGATGTTTGGGTTGTGGACATGAGCAGGAAGTTTTGCCGGAGATTGAGGTATCCACGATTGGCGTGCCACCACCTTATTTCGAGGGTGGTGCAGAAAAGACGGCTGATGGATGA
>JAFIGE010000014.1 GCA_020831585.1 Opitutales bacterium
CCGTATCCGCCTCCACGATTACACTGCGGAAACGCTCCGCCCAGAAAGTCCCCACCGTCCCGTGCTTCTGATTATACCACAAAGTAAAGCGCGTCTTCACCTCCCGCATGAAGACCGACACATCCCCCATCCGCGCCTTCAGGCGTCGACGAATCCCCTCAGCGGAATCCCTGTTCTTAGTCAAAATCACCTCCAGATCATCCGCATCCAAGCCCAGCGAAGCACACCGCGTCCCCCCATACAGCGCCCGAAACCGCGCCACCAGGCCCGCATCGTCCAAATCCTCGGTCTCCTTCGGATCCAGCCGCACAAAGATATGAAAGTGATTCGCCATAAAGCAATACGTCAGCACCTCCATCCCCGCAAACGCCGCCTGCGAGCGCATAATATGGCGCATCGCCTCCATCGCCTCTTCATCCATCAGCCGTCTTTTCTGCACCACCCGCGAAATAAGGTGATGGCAAGCCAGTCGTGGATACTTCAGCCGCCTACAAAACTTCCTGCTCATGATGCCACTCAAACACCTGCCTAGCCTCTGTCAATGATGCAATGTTCAGAACATTAAAAAAAGTTCCCAGTTCCAAGTTGGTGATGGATTCTGTTTTAAGTCAAGGGGCCGGATTGCCTAACAATAAAGTGATTTCGCCCCGCCGGTGAAGCGATACGAGGTGGTCATTGACAGGGCAGGGCAGTTTGCCTTGAGTGCTTTTTGTGAAGGTCTGGCTGGCAAGCATCTTTCTTTTGGCGACGTTTTTGTCGTCAGCTTGCTGCTGTGATTTGGCCGCCTGGGTAGCGGCACCTGAGCAGACTGCGGGCTGCTGCGGGGTGCCTGCGCCGGATTCCGATCCGGGTAAATCTGGTTCGTGTCCGGGCGGGGGTGCCTGCGGGCTCTTCGTTTGCGGGGAAAGGCTCGCTGATCCGCTCATGGTGGAAGCTTTCTCTACCTGCCTGCCGGCCGCCCCGCCTATTACCGGAAAGATAGCTTTGGCGAAACCGCCGGAGATCGCGCCTTCCGGAAGTCTTCCTATGGACCCCGTGCGATTCGGTGGCGGGGTCTCGTACAGGTTGTTGTATTGCGTTCACCTTCTTTGAGGGCAGAGCCAAAGGGCCGCGTTAAAGGTCATTAGGCATTTTACACCGGGCGGGTTTCCTTCCCGTCATCGTCTTGGGCGCGGATAATCTCCTCAGCTCCCTTCCTTCCCTCTGTGCCGCACGTGCGGAACCCGTTGTTCGCAACAACTCATTCCATGAACACACCCTTTCTCCGGGCTTCTGCCCTCCTTGCCGTCCTGCCTCTTTTTGTGCGGGCGGATGCATTGCCCGCCCCTGCCGGGCCGGATGATTTCATTGCCCATGCCCGTCTGCACAATGCCGCGCTGGCCGCCGCCACCCACCGCGTGGAGGCCGCCCGCGAGCGCGTTGGCCCAGCCCGCACACTGCCCGACCCCCTGCTCATGTATGGTTACTACCTCCGGCGCATGGAGACGCGGCAGACGATTGGTGTAAGCCAGGCGTTTCCCTTTCCGGGCACACTATCGCGGCGCGCTGCCGTGGCGGAAGCGCAAACCGGGGTGCGTTTTCAGGAAGCTGAGGCGGTGCGCCTGAGTATGGAGGAAGCGATCCGCACCAGCTATGCCGAGTTGGCCCTGCTCGAAGAATCTATCCGCCTCGTGGCTGAGAACAAGGAGCTATTGGACACGGTGGCCGGGGTGGTGGAGTCCCGCTTGGGAGCGGGGCGCTCGGCCAGCGCGGACTTGATCCGCATCGAGGTGGAGCGGATTCGCCTGGAAGACGAACAGCTCCGCCTGGAGGCACGGCGGCCCTATCTGCAAGCGCAGCTCGATGCCCTTACCGGGCGTAACCCCGCCGAAATCTTCCCTTCACTCCAGCCCCTGACCGAGCTTGTGAGCGGGGAGGACTCCCCTCCTTTCGCCGACCTGAACCTCGCGCACAATCCCGTGCTGGAGGGAATTGAGCGCGCCCTCGCGGGGAACCGCGTCGCCATCGAGTTGGCTCAGCGCGAGGGACGCCCCGGGTTTTCCGTCGGTGCTGAATGGATGGATGCACGCGGGGGCGGACGCGACGAGGTGCGCCTCACCTTGGGGGTCAGCCTGCCGGTGTGGCGGGAGCGCTACCGCTCCGGCGTACGCGAAGCCCGCGCCGAACAGCGTGCCCTCGAAGCCGACCACCTCGATCTGCGCCGTCGCCTCCTTGCTGAAATCCGTCAGGCCGAGGACAAACTCCGCGACGCCGAACGCCGTCTAGCCCTCTACGAGGGTCGCCTCATGGAGCGTGCCCGCGAAGCCCTGGCAGCGGAGGAGAGCGCCTACCGCGCGGGCGGCAGCGATCTGCTCAACCTCATCGACGCCCGCCGCGTGCTCCTCGATATCGAACGCACCCACCGCCAGGCCCTCGCCGAAGCCTACACCGCCCGCGCCGTCCTCCGCCGTATCTTCGGCGACCACTGAACCCATTTTTCCATCCGCACCCACCCTTTCCGAAAATGAACACACCCGATTCCACGCCTGCATCGACGCCCGGGCGGCGTCCGGCCTCCGAGCCACCCCCGTCTCCCGAGAGCGCCGGTCCCCGCCTCTCGACGATCCTTGTATTTGTCGCTGGCGGGCTGCTCTTTCTGCTCCTTGGGGTCGCCCTGGCGAAGCCCCTCGGCAGCCTCTGGGAGCGGCTCACGGCCCACACCGTCGGGCACACTGGCGATCATGATCACAACGGCCAGTGGTATATCAGTGGCATGCACCCGTGGATCATCCGGCCGGAGCCTGGCTTCTGCCCGGTCTGCGGGATGGAGCTGACGCCCCTCGATCCCGGGATGCTCTCGGGTGAGCTGGCCATTGACCCGCAGATCGTGGCCAACATCGGCGTGCGCCTTGCCGCTGTCACCGAAGGTGCCTTCCGCACTTCCCTCCATACCGTGGGCACGGTGGAGGTGGACGAACGCCTTCGGCGCGAAGTCGTTCTGCGGGCACCGGCCTTTGTCGAGCGCCTGCATGCCCGCTACGTGGGGCAGCGGGTGGCCGAGGGCGATGTCCTCGCGGAAATCCACAGTCCGGAAATCCTCGGTGCGCTCAACGAACTCCTCTCCCTCACCCGCCGCGACCCGCGGGGCGCGGAAGCCCGCGCCACCCGCCAGCGTTTGCGCGTGCTCGGTCTCCAGCCAGAGCAGATCGAAGCCATCGAAGCGAGCGGGGAGGTGCCTTGGACAGTGGAGTTGCGCAGCCCGGCGGACGGGGTGGTCATGGCCTTGAACGGTTTTGAGGGGCAGTCCATCCCCTCAGGCGGTCGCCTCCTCGAGCTGGCCGATTTGCGCAAGGTATGGGTGCTCGCGACGATTTTCGAGAGCCAACTCGACCGCGTGAGCGAGGGTATGCCGGCCACAGCGGTGGTGGGCAAGCCGGGCGGGACGCGCCTCGACGGGGAGGTGAGCTACCTTTACCCCACTCTTGATCCGCGCACGCGGCAGGGGCGCATGCGTCTCGAGTTTGACAATGCCGACGGGCGGCTCAAGCCGGGCATGTTTGTCCGCGTGGAAATCGACGACACCGGCGATGCCGATGTGCGGCAAGTCCCGCGCGAGGCCGTGCTCGATACGGGCGTGCGTCAGATCGTCTTCATCAGTCGGGGCGACGGTCGTTTCGAGCCGCGCGAGGTGCGGATCGGTCGGGAGAGTGAACGCGGCATGGTCGAGATCTTGAGCGGCCTCAGCGTGAATGAGAGGGTCGTGGTGAGCGGTCAGTTTCTCCTCGACAGTGAAAGCCGCTTGCGGGAATCGCTTCTCAAGTTGGTTATGGGGGAAACAGCGGCGGAACAGCGCGTGCAGGCACCCGTGGAGGCCACGCCCGTGCTGGAGACGATGCCCGCCGGCCTCGGTGCCGGGCTCACCCGCCTACTCGATGCGTATCTCGAAGCCATCGAACCGCTCATTCACGATCACATCGATGGCGTGGCTGCCGCCGCCGAAGGGATGCAGGCCGCTGCGGCGTCCATCCATGCCCTCGGGGGCCTCCCGCCCATCGTGGCCGACCTTGTAAAGCAATCCTCCGCACAGATGCGCGAAGCCGCCACGGCCCTTGCACAGGCGCGGTCGGTGCGCTCGGCCCGCATCGCTTTGCGCGACTTGAGCGATCCGCTGCGCGAACTGCTCCACGCCACCGGTCTACCCCCGGAGTATGCGAACGAGGTCCACGAGATCCGCTGCCCGATGTTCCCCGAACTGGGAGACATGGCCTGGTGGTTCCAGCGGGACACCACCACCGCCAACCCCTATATGGGGCAGGGCATGCTCACCTGTCAGGACCGCCGCTTCGCCCTCCCGCGCACCGGGCAGCGGCCGGAAGAGACCCCCGCGCCCGTTACCGCGCAGGCGGAGGAACCGTCGGCGAAGGAAGTGGCGCTGGGCGAGATCACGGAGTTTCCCTCCATGCGCCTGGGGGAGGCCGGGGAGACTGCCCTCGCTGAAGCCTTGCGCGCATATCTCGCCATCGGCAAACGCCTCGTCGGCGATAGCCTGAGCGGTGTTCCCGGAGAAGCCGGCCGCCTCGCCGGTGCCCTTGACCGCTTGACCGATGCGGGCACAGCAGACACGCCCCACGCCTTTCACCGCGATGATCTCTTGGGCCGCATGCGTGTGGCAACGCAAACAATCCGCCGGAGCGACAACCTTGCCGACGCGCGCATGGCCTTTGCCATCCTTGGCGAGGAACTCACGGGCTTCCTTCAAGCCACCGGCGTGCCGGAGCAGATCGGCGACGACCTCATCGCGGCGCGCTGCCACATGTTCCCGACCTTCGGGGAAAACGGTTGGTGGATTCAAATCGCCGGACCGCTGGAAAATCCCCTGTGGGGCCCCGCCATGCTCCGTTGCGCCGACCAGCGCCGCGACCTTCCCCGCGCCACCTCGATGAACGGAGGACACCCCCATGATTGAGCGGCTCATCGATGCCTCTATCCGGAACCGCGCCCTGGTTCTGCTCCTCGCCGTCGCCGTTGCCGCCCTCGGCATGTGGTCAATGCGCAACCTCACGGTCGATGCCATCCCCGACCTCTCCGATGTGCAGGTGGTGGTGGTGACCGAGTTTCCCGGCCAGGCCCCGCAGGTCGTCGAAAATCAGGTGACCAATCCGCTCGCCCGCGCCCTCCTCGCCGTGCCCGATGCCCGCGATGTGCGGGGTTACAGCATGTTTGGCGTGAGCTTTGTGTATGTGCTTTTTGAGGACGGGACGGACCTCTACTGGGCGCGTGCCCGCGTCCTCGAGCAACTGAGCACCATCGCCCCCCGCCTTCCCGATACAGCCTCGGCCCAACTCGGACCGGACGCCACCGGCGTCGGCTGGGTCTACCAATATGTCCTCACCACCGGCCTGCATTCGCCGGAGTTCCCCAACGGATTCTGGCACGACCCGCTGACGGATACGTGGTTCACCGCTCCTGATGAGTTGCCCAACGATCCCGCCACGCGCGACCGCCTTGTGCGCTTCCGCGTCTTTCCGGAAAACGGCGGCCGAACCACTTGTCCGGTATCGGGTGTGCCGCTACAACGGCCCGATATCGACCTCTCCGAACTGCGCGGCTTGCAGGATTGGTTCTTGCGCTACGAACTGACCGCCGTCCGGGGCGTGAGCGAGATCGCCACCGTCGGCGGCTTCGAAAAGCAGTATCAGGTGACCGTCGATCCGGCCGTGCTGCTCGCCTACGGCCTCACCTTCGGTGAGATCGCCGATGCCATCCGCGCCTCCAACCTCGACACGGGCGGGCGCTCCCTTGAAATCAGCGAGACCCAATACATGGTGCGCTCGCGCGGCTACCTGGGCACGCTCGATGAGGACATCATTGCCGACCTTCCCACCGATGGCATCAGCCTCATGCGGGCCCGCACCCGGCAAGTGCGTGAGGACCTGGCCAGCATTCCGCTGGGCGTGGGCGAGGGAGGCGTGCCCATCCTCCTGGGCGAAATCGCGCGCATCGACGTGGGCCCGGAGATCCGCCAGGGGATGGTGGACTGGAACGGCGAGGGGGAAACCGTCGGCGGCATCGTCATCATGCGCTTCGGCGAAAATGCCCGCGACACCATCGCCCGCGTGAAAGACCGTTTGCAGGGGCTCGAAGCCGCCTTGCCCGCCGGGGTCGGGATTGAGGTGGGGTATGATCGCTCCGACCTTATCGACCGCTCCATCGCCACCCTGAGCAACACCCTCCTCAAGGAGATGCTCGCCGTGACGCTCGTCATGATCCTCTTCCTCCTGCACGTGCGCAGCGCCCTTGTGGCTGCGCTCGTCCTGCCCTCCGCCGTGCTCATGAGCCTCACAGCCATGCAACTGATGGGGATCAATGCCAACATCATGAGCTTGGGCGGCATCGCCATCGCCATCGGCGTGATGGTCGATTGCTCCATCGTCATGGTGGAAAATGCGCACAAGCACCTCGAAGCCGAAAAGGCCGCCGCGCGCGAGGGCCGCGCCACGCGCACACAGGTCGAGGTCGTCAGCGATGCCGCCCGAGAAGTGGGCCCGACACTCTTCTTCAGCCTGCTTGTCATCACGATCAGCTTTCTCCCTATCTTCATTCTGGGCGAGCAATCGGGTCGCCTCTTCAAGCCCCTCGCCTACACCAAGACCTTTGCCATGGCAGCCGCCTCGGTGCTCGCGGTCACCCTCACGCCCGTGCTCATGGTCTATTTCGTGAAGGAGCACGTTCTCCCCGAGCGTTGGGCTGTTTGGCGGCGGTGGCTCACCCTGGCCGCCATTGCCCTGATCCCCGCCGTCGTGGTCTTTCTGCTACCTCTGGAGGTCTTGCTTCCCTGGCGGGGATGGATCGCCGTCGGCTGGATTCTGCTCGTCCTCATCCTCTTCGCGCCCCAGCGAATTCCCGAAGAGGACAAGAATCCCGTCACGCGCATCCTCGAAACGATCTACGCGCCCTTCCTCGCGCTCTCCATCCGCTTCCGCCTTCCTCTGCTGCTTGCATCCGTTGCGGCCGTGGCCGTGACGCTGCTTTGGCCCCTGCGCGAATTGGGCACGGAGTTCATGCCCCCTCTCGAAGAGGGCGATCTCCTTTACATGCCCACGACTGTCGAGCCCGGCCTGAGCTACACCAAGGCGGTGGAGCTTTTGCAGCAGACCGACAAGCTCATCGCCGCTTTCCCCGAGGTCGTGGCCGTGAAAGGCAAAATCGGACGCGCCGAGAGCGCCACCGATCCCGCCCCCTTCAACATGATCGAGACTACGATCACGCTCCATCGTGACATGAAACAATGGCGGCATGTTCCCCGCCCGCGCTTCTTCACAAACTGGCCGAGCTGGATGCGATGGGCACCCGCAAAGGTTTTTTCGGAATCGCGGCCCATCACCATGGACGAGTTGATTTACGGCTTTGAACTGCCCGACGGCAGCCGCCATCCGGGGCTCGATTCCGCCGTGCAAATCCCCGGCCTGGCGAACGCCTGGACGATGCCCATCCGCGCCCGCATCGACATGCTTTCGACCGGTTTTCGCACGCCCGTGGGCATCAAATTCATGGGCACTGAACTGGGTACCCTGGCGGACCTCGCCCGGCGGGCCGAGCAAATCATCGCCACCGACCCCGAGCTGGGACCCTTCACGACAAGCGCATTCGCGGAGCGGGCCGAGGGTGGCAAGTATCTCGACATCACGCCCGATCGCGCGGCCCTCGCCCGATACAACCTCTCCATGGTCCGTTTCCAGGAAGTCATCGCCGGCGCCCTCGGCGGCATGCCTGTGACGGAAACGATTGAAGGACTCGACCGCTACAGCGTGAACCTTCGCTACCCGCGGGAGCTTCGCGACAACCTCCCCATGCTGCGCCAACTCCTTGTCGATACGCCCACGGGGGCACAGGTGCCCCTCGGCGATTTGGCGAGCCTGGGCCTGCGCGACGGACCCTCCATGATCCGGAGCGAAAACGCCCGCCCCTCCGCCTGGGTTTACATCGACATCGCCGACATCGATGTGGGCACTTACGTGGAGAGGGCGCGACGCCTTATCGAACGCGAGCTCCCCCTGCCACCGGGCTATTCCCTCGTCTGGTCGGGACAGTTTGAATATATCCAGTCCGCCCGGGCTCAGTTCATGGTCGCGATCCCGCTCACGCTCATCGGTATTGTCCTGCTCCTCTACCTTGCCACACGCAGCTGGGCGCGCGTCCTCCTCATCTTCCTCACCCTCAGCTTCAGCGTCATCGGGGCCATCTGGTTCCTCTGGTTGCTCGACTACAACCTCTCCGTGGCCGTGGTCGTGGGCATCATCGCCCTTCTCGGCCTGGACGCCGAGACCAGCCTCATCATGCTCCTGTATTTGGATACCTCCTACGAGAAGTTCAAAAAAGAAGGCCGCCTGACCAACCGCAACGCCCTCTGGCAGGCGGTCTATCATGGGGCCGTGCAGCGCATCCGTCCCAAGACCATGACCGTGGTCACAACCATCGCCGGGCTCCTGCCCCTCCTCTTTGCCACCGGTGCCGGTGCCGACACCATGAGCCGCCTCGCCGCCCCCATGATCGGCGGCCTCCTGACCAGTTTCCTCCTCGAACTCCTCATCTACCCCGCCATCTACTACCAAATGCGCCTCCGCGAACTGAAGCGGTAACCCCAAGCCCCCCCCCTCCTCGCCCCCTCGCCCCCTCGCCGCCCCCACAGCATTAGTTTTGTCACCTGACAAAAACATTGCTCCAAGGCGCCTGGCAAAAATTTCGTCAGGTGACCATCGTTTTGCTGCGGTCGCGACGGGGGGGGGTGGGAGGGGGGGGGGCACCGAGGCGAAGGGCAGGCGGGGTCTTCGGTTTTGATGCCTTTTGGGGTGGGGTTTCGGCTGGGCGTGGGAAATTTGGGCCGACGCTCAGCGACGGAGACCTGGTGAAATGAGGGACCCGCAATAAAAACGAAGCCCCTGCCGGGGAGAACCGGCAGGGGCTTGGAAAGAAACGTTTGGTCGCACCAATGGGTGCGCTAACTTCAGCGGGTCGCTTCGTCGAGAATGTCGCCGAGGCTCGTGAGCTCGTCACCACCGAGGGAATCGAAGGCGGCCTTTTCGGCGGCGAGTTCGGATTCGCTGTAGTTGGCGGCTTTGATGCTCAGGCCAATGCGGCGCTCGTCGCGGTCGATCTTGATCACGCGGGCGGTGATCTCTTCGCCCACTTTGAGGTGATCCTTGATCTTTTCCACGCGCTCTTCGCTGACTTGGCTGATGTGCACGAGGCCATCGATGCCTTCCTTCAGTTCAATGAAGGCACCGTAGCTCGTGAGCTTGCCCACGCGGCCTTTGACGACGTCGCCGATCTTGAAGTGCGTGTCGATTTCGTCCCACGGATCGGTCGCGAGCTGCTTCATGCCGAGGCTGATGCGTTGCTGGCTCGGATCCACATCGAGGACGAGGGCATCGATCTCGTCGCCCTTCTTGACCGCCTCGGAGGGGTGGTTGATCTTCCGCGTCCAGGACATGTCGGAGACGTGGACCATGCCGTCGATACCTTCTTCGAGTTCGATGAAGGCGCCGTAGCTTGTGAGGTTGCGCACCTTGCCGCGCACGCGGGCACCGACCGGGTAGTTGTGGCGCACCATGTCCCACGGATTGGCTTCGAGCTGGCGGAGAGAGAGGCTGATCTTCTGGTCTTCCTTCTGGATACCGAGAACAACCGCTTCCACTTCGTCGCCCACCTTGATGACTTCGCTGGGCTTATTGATGCGCTTCGTCCAGGACATTTCGGTGACGTGCACCAGACCTTCGACACCTTCTTCGAGTTCGACGAAGGCACCGTAGGGAACAAGGTTGACCACCTTGCCGCGCACCTTGGCGTTGACCGGGTAGCGGTTTTCGATGCCGTCCCACGGATTGTCCGTGGTTTGCTTGAGGCCGAGGGAGACGCGCTCGCGGTCGCGGTCGACTTCGATGACCATGACGCTGATCTCTTCACCCACCTTGACCATTTCGCTCGGGTGGTTGATGCGGCCCCAGGACATGTCGGTGATGTGGAGGAGGCCGTCGAGACCGTCGAGATCGACGAATGCACCGTAGTCGGTGATGTTTTTCACGGCACCGCGGCGGATATCGCCCGGCTTGATGTTGGAAAGAAGGGCGCGGCGTTTTTCGAGGCGCTGCTCTTCGATCAGTTCGCGGCGGGAAATGACGATGTTGCGGCGGTCGAGATTGATCTTGAGGACCTTGAAGTCGTAGGTCTGGCCCACGTATTGGTCGAGATTCTTCGGCGGTTGCACGTCGATCTGGGAAGCGGGGAGGAAGGAATCCACGCCGATATTCACGACGAGGCCGCCCTTCACTTTGCTGCGCACACGACCGCTGACGATCGTGCCCTCTTCGCACTTCGAGAGGATATTTTCCCAGTTCTTCTTCTGCTGCGCTTTTTCGTAGGAGATGACGGGGTTGCCGTCGCGGTCTTCCACGCGCTCGAGATAAACTTCGATTTCTTCGCCGATCTGCAGTTCACCGACATCGATAAATTCGTGCGCCGGGACCATCCCCTCGGCCTTGGAGCCGATGTCGAGGACAACTTCGTTTTCGCGGATTTCGGTGATCGTGCCTTTAATGATCTGGCCCTGTTCCAAGTTTTGGAACGTGCTTTGGGCCAGGAGTTCTTCCATTACGGAGGACATAGGTTGTGGGTTTAAGCTCCCCGGCGGAACGCGCGAACCTCAGTGTCCGGACGGCCTAAAGGGAGGTTAGGTTGTTGATTGTTAGGTGTTTTGGTTAGGTTTCATTTCCTTTCCAGCCGGTCGTCGACGGGAAAATCCTTGATACTGCGTAAGGGCGGCGACCCGGAGCAAGAAAAAAGCGGAACTCCTTTAACAGAAGGTCCGCTTTTTTTGCCGCTCAGGCGACGGGAGTTGCCAGAGCCGGATTATTTCGAGTCGGAAGGTTTTCCGATGAACCGATAGACGAGGGCACCGAGGGCTCCGCCAATAAGGGGAGCGACCCAGAAGAGCCAGAGCTGCCCGATGGCCCAGCCGCCGACATAGAGGGCCACGCCGGTGCTGCGGGCGGGGTTGACGGAGGTGTTGGTCACGGGAATGCTGACGAGGTGGATGAGCGTGAGGCCAAGGCCAATCGCGATGGGTGCGAAGCCGGCGGGGGCCCGCTTGTCGGTCGCCCCGAGGATGATGAGAATGAACATCATCGTCATGACCACTTCGGTGATAAAGCCGGAGAGCATGGAATAGCCGCCGGGGGAGTGCGCGCCGTAGCCGTTGGCGGCAAAGCCGTCGGAAACGGAGAACCCTGCCTGCCCGGAAGCAATGAGGTAGAGGATTCCCCCGGCGACCACACCGCCGAGAACCTGGGCGATGATGTAGGGCGGAAGCTCCTTCGCCGGGAAGCGGCCACCAGCCCAGAGACCCACCGAGACGGCGGGATTCAGGTGGCAGCCGGAAATATGCCCAATGGCATACGCCATGGTGAGGACAGTGAGACCAAATGCGAGCGAAACGCCCAGGAGGCCGATGCCGACTCCCGGAAACGCCGCCGCGAGAACTGCACTGCCGCAGCCCCCGAGAACCAGCCAAAATGTGCCTACGAATTCAGCCGCATACTTATTCATGTTTTCTGTGTTTAGACGTTAAGGTAACCCAACAGTTTGAGTGAGAATACGCTTTCAATTTTGTTTGACGAAGGATTTCAAGAAGATTTTCACGATGGGCGAAGGGTTGGAAGACGGGCTTGCCGTGTGCGCGCTGATCGAAGAGGCTGGGGGGGATGTTGAAGGTGGCCTTTCTTTATGCGGAGGAGTTTGCGGATCACGACACAGGGCAACAGCATCCGGAGACAGCAGAGCGGGCCCGTTGGATCGCTTCGGCTGTGCGCCGTGGTCCGCTGGGCGCGCACGTTGGGTTCATAGAGCCCCGGGCGGTTCCGAGTCGCTGGATCGACCGGGTGCATACGGCGGATTACCGGCGGTTTATCGAGGAGGCCGCGCTCAAAGGGCTGCGTTCGGTGGATTTTGGGGAGACGTTGGTTTCCCCGGAATCTTTCGAAGTTGCGCGTTTGGCGGCCGGGGCTGCTCTTGGGGCGGTGGAAGCGGCGTGCAGCGGTCGTTGGCTTGCCGCGTTCGCGTGTTGTCGTCCGCCGGGCCACCACGCGCGCACGGAGCAGGCTATGGGCTTTTGCCTCTTTAACAATGTGGCGATTGCGGCCGTCTATGCCCGTGAGGCGCTGGGCCGGGAGCGCGTTTGTATTATCGATTGGGATGTGCATCACGGCAATGGCACGCAGGAGAGCTTTTATGCGAGTCCGGGAGAGTTGTTCATCAGCATTCATCAGCATCCTTTGTATCCGCACACGGGTTGGCGGGAGGAACGCGGGAGTGGGGCGGGGGCGGGCTTTAACTTGAATTTGCCGGTGCCCGCCGGGGCCACGGGGGAGGATTATCGGCGGCTTTGGGATGAGCAGGTGGTTCCGGCGGTGGAAGCGTTTCAGCCGAATCTGTTGCTGATTTCCTGTGGTTTTGATGCGCACCGGCTTGATCCGCTGAGTGCGGTCGATTTGGAGGAGGCAGACTACTATGATCTGACCCGGCGGGCTTGGAATCTCGCCCGTTCTTTTCCCGATTGTCCGGTTGTTTCTGTATTGGAGGGCGGTTACCATCCAGACGCGCTTGTGCGTTCAGCGCTCTTTCATTTGTGCGGGCTTGCGGAGGGCGATGCGGAGGGCACGCTCCTTCCCTCCTTTCGCAGGGCGTTTCTCGCCGAGCGGGCGGGTGGATGACCGGGCGCTTAGGCATTGCCAGAGAACGGGGCAGGGGGTTGAGTGGGCGTGTGGAATTGAAGGAGGATACACCCCAACTGCCCGATGAGGCCCGTCTTCTGCCCCTGGCAAAAGATTGTCTGCGGTGGGAGGTTCAGGCCATTGAGGCCACGGCAGCGGATCTCGGAGAGGAATTTCTGGATGTCAGTCGCCGTGTTCACGCGACGGTGTGTGCCGGAAGGAAGCTGATTTTTTCGGGTGTGGGAAAGAATGTGGCGGTGGCCCAAAAGCTGGTGGCCACGTTTAACAGCACCGGTGTGCGCTCTACATTTCTCGATCCGCTGCAAGCCTTTCACGGGGATCTCGGCTTGTGTATGTCGGGCGACCTTGCCTTTTTGCTGAGCAACAGCGGAGAGACGGATGAAATCGTGCAACTGCTTCCCGCGTTGCGCCGGTTTGGGGTCGGGGTGGTCGCTTTTACAGCTGAGCCGACCTCGCAATTGGCACGCAATGCGGACGCGGTTCTTCGTTTTCGCTATCAACACGAGGGGTGCCCCCTGAATCTTGCTCCGACCGCGAGCACGACGGCGGCGCAAGCCCTCGGGGATGCGCTGGCCATGGCCTATATGGGCGCGCGGGGTTTTTCGAGGGAAGACTTTGCCCGCTTCCATCCGGGAGGCGCTTTGGGCCAGCGGCTCTTGCTGCGGGTGGCGGACATCATGCGCACGGGAGCGCGTTTTGCCGCGGTGGAGCAGTCGGCTTCGATTCAGACCGTTTTGTTGGCCCTGACGGAAGCCAAGTGCGGTACGGCGGCCGTCTGCGATGGCCCCGGTGGCCGCCTTGCGGGCGTCTTTACGGACGGGGATTTCCGACGCCTTGCTTTAACATTTCCGCATGTATTGGATTTGCCGGTCGCGGAGCACATGACTCGCCAACCGCGGACGATCCAAGCCACGGCGCTGGCGGTCGAGGCCCTGAAGATTCTCGAAAACTCACGGGTCAACGATCTTGTGGTGTTGGATGCCGAAGGTCGCCCGGTGGGTCTTCTCGATGGTCAGGATCTACCCAAGCTGCGCCTGTATTAGGGGGCACCCAAAGCTGTCACAGAAAAGTGACGCGCTTCGGTTGACGTGGAGGGGGGAGGTGTTTGAATGCGGTTTCTTTCATCCTCCTGTTACAAATCACTATGAAGACCACTGGTAGCTCATTTTCCACATCTGTTTTGTCGGGCACGAATCTCATCAGTATTCGCGCCCTTTTTTTTGCCTTCGTTTTTCTGCTTTCCAGCCTAAGCGGTCTGCGTGCGGCGGAAGTCATCTGGTCAGAAAGTCTTCGTGATGGAGCCCTGCCCGCCGGCTGGACGGAGGAGTCAGTGCTCTTTCCGACAGTTGCGGGAGGCTATGCGCGCTTCACGGAGATAGACTCGGTCCTGACCTCCCCGGTCTTTGACGGGTCCGCCTTCAAAAGTTTCCTCCTGACCTTTACGGTGGCGAAGTTTGGACAAGGTCCGGATGGGCCGATCACCGTCGAGTATTCTATCGACGGAGGGATGAGCTGGATGCCGGCCGGTGTCTCTCCGGTGCCCACGAGTGCAACTTACCTGAGTGCCGAACTGCTCTTGGGCCGGTTTTCAGAAACCATGCAGATTCGTTTTACCCGCCCGGACAGCCCCTCGGAGAAGCGCTTGCGTGATTTGGTGCTAACGGGTCTACCCGATGCCCTCCCTCCGACCTTCGGAAATGTGGTGCTGGAATCGCGAACGTCGGATAGTTTGGGCGTGAGCGTTTCATTCGATCCAGTCGGCGCGGAGGATCTCGGTGACTACGGTTTTCTGATCTCGGAGATGGCCATTGATCCGACCGTGACGACTGTTGTCGTGGGCACGGGAGATCCGGGTGCGTCCTTTGAAGCGCTGATCGGCGGTCTTTCCGCGGGTGTGATCTATCTGGTGCAACCCTTTGCCGAATACGAAGATGGCGTTGCGCTGGGCGATTTGGCGGTGTTCCGCACGCTCACGCTCACCCCGGTTCTTACAGTGGACGGGCCCTACGAGGAGGATTTTGGTTCTTTTGATTCTGAACTTTCCCTGCCTGCCGGTTGGAGTGTGGCTGGCCCCAATGTGAGCTACTTCGGTCCCTGGGGGTCTGGTGCGAGCAGCGGCTTGCGGGGCGACGCGGATGTCCTCGGCTTTCAGTTAACGGCCAACGGTAACTCCATTGAGAAGATCCTTACCCTCGAAAACGGAACCGGGACGGCGCTCAGCGCAGTAACGATCTCCTACATCGGTCGCGCCGAGCGTCTCGAATTGACGGGCCGTCTGCCCGCTTATGAAGTTTTTGTGAATGGAGTGGAGGCCCCCGGCCTGGCCTATTCCACGGCGGACGGAGACGGGGTAGGGATCTCAGCGACGGTCGGCGGCCTTTCCGTTGCTCCGGGCGAGACCTTTACCATCGTTTGGCGCGCCCTCTATCCCTCCGGCGTGCAGGGTGCCCGGCAGATCGGGATCTCCGCCGTCTCCGTGGAACGGGCCGATGGGGTTTTTCTCTCGCCGGTGGTGATCACGCCGGAGTCCGGGACTTACTTTGAGCCAGTGGAAGTCGAGCTCTCGACACCCGATGCCGGGGTTGCCATTCACTTTACGCTCGACGGGACGGATCCAACGGAAGCTTCACCGGTTTACGCCGCACCTTTTTTTGTGACGGAGACGTCGGAGGTGCGCGCCCGGGCCTTCCCTCTGGAGCCCACGGGGGATGAGACGCTCGCGTTGGTAACCTCCCGCAGTTACGTGCTCCCGATGGAGGTGCCGGATCTTGCCGCCCTTGCCAGCGCGGAGGTGGGCGGCCTTTACCGGATCACGGGAGAAGTGGTGCTCACCGCCGCCATCACCTTCCGTAATCAGGCCTTTGTGCAGGATGCCGCCGCAGGTATCATGATTGATGATTTCGCTGGTTTTCTGGCCGCGCGTGACAATTACGAACTGGGTGACGCGCTGACCGGCCTCGTCGGCACCCTCGGAGAATTTGGTGACATGTTGCAGTTTGTTCCCACGGGTGTGTTGCCGACGGTTACGGGCGTCGGGCTACTGCCCGTGCCCATCGACCTGACGCTTGAGCAGCTCTATGCCGACTTCCCAACCTTCCGCGCCCGTCTGGTGCGCTTGACGGATGTCTCTTTTGATGACGCCGACGGTTTGGCCAGTTTTGCCAGTGGGCAGGTCTACGGGATCTCGGATTCCTCCGGCAGTGGTTTTTTCCGCACGAGCTTTTTTAGTGCCGATACCGACTACATTGGCGCGCCTTTGCCCGTGGGCGCGGGTAGCCTCCTTGTTCTCCCGACCAGCCGCACGGACGGAAATTTTGTCACAGCCCGCTTCCTCGCCGACTTCGATTTCCCCCAAGTCCTTTCAGCGCTGGATCTTTTCCTGGCTGGTTTTGGAATTACGGGTGAAGATGCCGATCCCTTTGCCAGCCTTGGAGGGGACGGTCTCACAAATGTGCAAAAGTGGGTCTTCGGCGGTCATCCTTTGCAGGGTGATCTCGCTAATCTGCCATTCACCGGAACCATCGTGGATCAGGATGGCCTCACCTACGCCACACTGTCGGTCTATCTGGCCGTGGATGCCACGTGGGATCCGGTAAACACCCGTTTTCTGTTGGATGGGGCCACGATCGATATCCTTCAAGCCGACAGCGATCTTTCTGTTTTCACCTCGGCGGAAGTCTTTCTCCTGACCGGTGAAACCAGCTGGACGCCTGCGGAAGAGATTCCGGGCGGAAATTGGGTGCGGCTCCAATCCGCTCTTCCTTTGGAGGAGGGCCCCGTCTTCTTCCGCACCGCCGTGACGGTTCCCTGATCCGGGCGGGAGATTGCGGCAGATCCCTCTGATCGACTGCGCCGTCGCGGTCCCCGCTCAGTCGCGCCTGGTGGCGAGAGCGAGGGCTGCGACGAGCAGGCCGCTGCCAATGAGCAGTGGCACCCATTCGGGGCGTTCACCGAGCAGAACGAAGGCAAACACGACCGCCAGGGGCACTTTTACGTTGTTCATGACCGCAAGCATCTTGGCTTGAACGAGGACGGCACCCCGGTTCCACCAGAAAAAGCTCATCCCCGAGGCTATCCAACCGAGGTAGAGCAGGGTGAGCCAACCGGAGCTATCGAGCCGCCCGAGGCTTGAAAAGCCGCCTGTCCAAAGGACTGCGGGCAAGGTGATGGCGACGCCCCCGGCGTAAAGGAGGGCGAAGACCTGCCGGTCGGCGTGGTTGCCGAAGGCGGGCCGCAGCCGTTTGTAGGCCACCTGACCGAAGGCGAAACAGGCGTTGGAGGCTTGCAGGAGGGCAAATCCCTTCCACGACTCCAGGGCAAGCGCGCCGGGTTTGTATTGGATGATGGCCGCCCCGGCCAGCGCGGGCAGGACGGCGATCAGGGCCCACGCCAGCCGCCGCGTCTGGCCGTTGTGTGCGAAGAGCACCACCATCAGGGGCGTGGTCACCGTAAACAGCGCCACTTGGTAGGCGGCAAGGTAAGCAAAGGAGGCAAAGAGGCAGATATACATGAGCCCGTATTGCACCGCGCCAATAAAAGCGAGCCGCGTCGCGACGGTTCCATCCAATCCCCTCCAAACGAAAAAGGGCAGGAAGAGCGGCAAGGCCAGCAGGAGACGGGCAAAGCTGATGAAAGCGGGATCGATACCGCTCAGCTGACCCTTCACGAGAGAGAACGAGAGCCCCCAGATGACCGATACGAGAACAAGGTAGAACATGGTGTGGACCTGCATTGACCCGCGCGCGTTCTTCGATGCATTGGTGGCGCATGGTCAAGTTGGAGAGAATCGATATGTCCCACATCCTGCACAAGGATGAAAACCATGTGGCCCTGAACAAGCCCTCGGGATGGCTCGTGCACAAATCGGCCATGGCGGGGGATCGCCGCAATTGCCTTTCCGTGCTCCGCAACCTCCTCGACCGCCCGCTTTGGCCGGTTCACCGCCTGGACCGGAAGACGTCGGGCGTCCTCCTCTTTGCCCTCTCGCCGGAGGCCGCGCGGCGGGCGATGGAGCAATTCAGCGAGCGCCGTGTGCACAAGGAATACCTCGCCATCGTGCGCGGGTGGGTGCGCGCGGAGCAAGTGGTTAAAGATGCCCTGGTCCCGCCCGACGGCGGCCCGCCACAGGAAGCCCGCACCCATGTTTACCCGCTGGCGCACGGCGAGTTGCCCTACGCGGTGGGGCCGTTTCCGACCGTGCGCTACAGCCTCCTTCGGCTCGTTCCGGAGACGGGTCGCTGGCACCAGATCCGGCGTCACCTTAATCACATCAGCCACCCGGTTTTGGGCGATGCGGTGCATGGCGACGGCCGCCACAACCGCTTTTTCCGCGCCCATTTCTCCACCGATGGCATGACCCTCCACGCCTCGCGGCTGGCGATCGGGTTGGAGGCCGGAGCTGCGCCGCTCCGGCTGGAAGCGCCTCCGCCCCCGCTCTTTGAGCAAATCGCGACTGCCTGCGGCTGGGAGCTGCCCGGCATCGAAACGGGGGTGCGGGCGTGAGCGGCCGGCCACGGTGTCATGTGGTCGTGCTTTCCGGTGCGGGCATGAGCGCGGAAAGCGGCGTGCCGACCTTTCGCGGGGCGGGCGGGTGGTGGAATGAGTTTCGCGCGGAAGATCTCGCTACGCCGGAAGCCTGGGCGACGCATCCCCGACGTGTGCTCGATTTCTACAACTTTCGCCGCCGACAGCTCTACTCCGTGGAACCCAACGCCGGGCACCGCGCCCTCGCAGAGTTGGAAAAGACCCACCGCGTGAGCATCGTCACACAAAACATCGATAACCTGCATGAACGGGCGGGCTCAACGCAGGTTCTGCACCTCCACGGGGAACTGGATGTGGCCCGCAGCAGCATTGATCCTTCCCTTCTGTATCCGCTGAACGGGCGGGATATCTTGATGACCGACCGCTGCGCACGGGGTTCGCCCCTGCGGCCCCATGTCGTCTGGTTTGGCGAAGCCGTGACCGCCATCCCGGCCGCGCAGGCACTCGTGGAGACGGCGGATGTTCTCCTCGTTGTGGGGACGTCGTTGATGGTCTACCCGGCGGCGGGTTTGATCGATTTCGCTCAGACGGCCGCCCGTTGTTTTCTCGTTGATCCGCACATTCCGCCTTCCGTGGACGCGGATCGCTTCACCTGCATCGCGGAGCCCGCCGGGGTGGCTTTGCCGCGCCTCGTTCACACGCTTCAGGCCGAAGAGGCGGGGGGACCGGAGGCGGTCGGACCGAAATGACTCCCTATGTTTCCCATGAACCAACCCTTTCAAATTAATGCGGGCGACGGCCTCCGCTTGGAGTTGCTTATGCCCGATGAGGCCCCGCGGGTCTTTGCCGAGATCGACCGCAGCCGGGCGCACTTGCGCGAATGGTTGCCCTGGGTGGATGCGGCGGTGAACGCCCGGCAGACCCGCGCACATTTGCGGGAGTCGATAGAAGGCTTTGCGCGGGGCCAGGGCTTTTCCCTGGGCTTGTTCGAAGGGGACGTGTTTATGGGCATGATCGGTTTTCACGCCTTTGACATGGCCAACCGCCTGACCAGTGTGGGCTACTGGTTGGGCGAGGCATACGGCGGGCGGGGTCGCATGACGCGTGCGGTTATCGCCGCCTGTGACTACGCCTTCAAGGAGCGGGGAATCAACCGCGTGACCATCCGCTGCGCCACCGGCAACCTGCGCAGCCGCGCCATTCCGGAGCGGCTCGGCTTTGTCCACGAGGGCTGCCAACGCGAGGCCGAGTGGCTTTACGGGCAACCCGTCGACCTGGAAATCTACGCCATCCTCGCCCGCGAGTGGGCGGTTCGGAAGGCGTTTCAACCCGGCCAAGGATGAAACTCCTTTTTCAGAACGGGAAGAAGGTCAGTCCAGGGGTCGGGTGCCATAACCAAGGCTCCGGTAATGATGGAGATATTCAGGACAATGATTCCGAGGGCGATCTTGGAGGTGTATCTCCACGGTGCTTGCCAAGGAAAGCGGTAGGTTTGGATTCGTCGCCGCTCGGCTTCGCGGATGGCTGCCTGGTCGGCCAATTTTTCGGCCTTCAGCCAAAGCAGTTTCCGCTGCAAAGAGTCCCGCCGATCCATTTTCCTTGTGCAGACAATGCGAAAGGCCAACACGAGGTCTTTAATCGGGACAAACGAACGGGACGCTCCGCTGAAACGGCTTAAGACCGCGCTGAAGCGGGCAAGCCCGGCGATTCCGGCGATACCAAAGCGAACCTCGGTCACGACCAGCAAAACCAAGGCCATCGTAAGGAGCACCACATCGAACTTGATATCCCAAAGCGCGAAAGCCAAGACGCGGCGCGGTTCGAACACACCGTCGTCATTTTTTTTCAGGCATTCGAAACAGAGGTGTACCCCGACCAGAAAGAATAACCAGAACAAGCTGATGCCAATCGTGAGGAAAATCGTCAGGCCCACATAGCCGATGAGAAAGCTCCGCTTGTCATCGTGATCAATGATCCAGCGCACCACGGCGTTTTGCCACCATGCGGCGCGTTTGCCCGACGGGTTGTCGGGACGGAAAGGTTCGACGGGGCGATCCTGGGCGGGAGGAATCATTTTGCCGCTTCCCTGGCCATCGCTCCTCGGAGGGGGCCGGGTGCTTCCGACCCTTTCACCGGTGCATGCTGGACGCATTCCCGGTGCAAGGTCCGGAAGGTGTAGACAAGACCGGTGGACAAAACGAGGGACCCGGCACAGATGTAATACGCGACTGTTGCGGCGTGCTGCGGAATCGTGTCATTCATGTAGCCAAAGAGGGGTGGGGCTGTCAGGCCCGCGACGGCCCAACCGGTTAGGACCAAGCCGTGCATGGAAGACATCCGTTTGGGCCCGAAGAGGTCGCTGATCAGGGAAGGGATCGTTCCAAAAGCACCGCCGTAGCACGCGATGGCGTAGCAGATAAGGGCGGCAAAGAGAAACGGTGTGGTGATGTGGGGCATCAAGAGATAAGCCACTGCCGAGGTGCCAAGGAGAATGGTGAACGCATTCACCCGGCCGATGATGTCCGAAATCCATGCCCAGAAGAGGCGCCCAACGCTGTTTCCGATTGATGCAAAAGCAATCAGCGTGGCACCGGCGGCGGCCAGTTCAGCCGTTCCCATGGAGGGGTTCCGCGTTGCCATCAAATTTTGCATTAGAGGCGACAGCAAACTAATGATTCCCAGTCCCGCTACGCTGTAGAAAAAGCATACCAACCAGAGGCGGACACGGGTCTGGGTTTGATGCGCGAAGGTATCCGCGATAGTGGGCCTTTGCAGCACCGTAACGGCGGCGTGGGGACTGTAAATGAACCGGCAGGCGAGGGTCATGATGACAGCGTAGACCGCAGCGATAAAGAGAAAGGCATTCGCCACATTTCCTCCGGAAATATACATCGAAAAAGGTGCAAAGACCTTGCTCATAAAGAGGGCTCCCATGCCGAAGCCCATCACGATGAGGCCCGTCGCAAATCCCTTCCTATCAGGATACCAGCCGGCCACAGTGGAGACGGCCGTCACATATCCGGTACCCAAACCGATGCCGCCAATCACTCCGTAGCCAAACGCGAGAATGAGAAAGCTCAACCAACTGATCAGAGGCGAGTCAACGCTCCCCACAACCCCTGACCCCAGGTAGAGGCCTCCGGCCGCAATCACGTAGCCGGAGACGAAAAAAACCGCGGAACGCTTCATCAGGCGACGGGAGCCGAGCTTGGCAACCAGCGGCCCCGAATACAGCGCGGAAAAGCCCAACCCGGCCACAGCGAGGCTAAAGACGATAGAAATCTGCGCGTTGCTCCAGTGGTATGCCTCTTGCAGCGGCCGCGTGAAAAAGCTCCACGCATAAATGGACCCGAGGCTGGCTAGCAGGGTCACTCCTGCCACGAGAATGTGGCGGCGGTCCAGGGCTTTTGCCGGAAGCGGCTCGTTAAAGGGATTGTCCGGAGTGTTTTTCATAAGATGATTGTGGAGCGATCAATCGATGGCTAATCTTTCGTTATCTCATTCCGTCGCCCAATCCGGGGCGGCCCCGACACAGGCATGTTTCCTTTCAGCTCTACGGGTCCGGCAGGTGCAATTGTGCATAAGGAATACTGTTTAAATTGATTTAAATTCTGAAGGGTGGCTAATGGCTTGGTTGTCGCTTGTCCAAGAGAAAGAGGCATGCTTAGCCGGTTATCAGGCTGCCTTTGGGAGACCTGCCGAAATGCTAATGGGATAAGAAGCGCAGGGAGTGGGAGGCCGGCATCGCATGAATGGGGTAATCCCCCTCGCGGAGGCTTCGTTGCCATATCGTTCGTCCGGTTTTTCTCCTGTGTGACGAACCGCGTTATTGGACCCGGCTGTTCAATGCCCGGCGAATTGGGGTTGTTTGCCCGCCGAAATAAGGTATCAATCGACCTTATGGTTGAATGGGGAGAGACGATTGCTTCTTCGATCGGGTGGATCATTGGTCTGACCCTGTTGCTTCTGCAATTGGCGGGTTTTGTTGCGGCCGGGCACGCCATCATGACCAATCGTACCACTCAGGGGACAATTGCCTGGGTTGTGGTGCTGCTCACCTTTCCCTACCTCGCAGTGCCCTTCTACCTCCTTTTCGGGGGTAGCCGCTTTCGCGGATATGTGCGTGCGCACCATGCCAAGGTGGCCGCGCTTCAAGGCGTGCACCGTGAATATGTTCGCCGGATGGAGCGTTTTCTCGTGTCCCCCGAAGATACCCCCGAAGGCTTCCGCACGATCGAGGGCCTCACGCGCACTCCCTTCACAGAGAACAACGCCATTGATCTCCTCGTCGACGGTGAGGTCACCTTTCGATCAATTTTCGAGGGTATTGAGGAGGCTCGCGATTATGTCATCGTGCAGTTTTTCATCATTCGCGCGGATGCGCTTGGACTGGAGCTGAGGGAGCGCCTCATTCGGCGGCTGAAGGAGGGCGTGCGCGTCTACTTCCTCTTTGACAAAATCGGCAGCCGCGCCCTTTTCGAGGGCTTTCTCGGTCCCTTGCGCGAGGCGGGCGCTCACATCGGTGAGTTTGGTGCGGCGCGCGGAATCAGCGACAGCCTCCGCCTCAACTTCCGTAATCACCGCAAGGTCGTTATCGTTGACGGCAAGGCCGCGTGGATCGGCGGGCACAATGTCGGTGTGGAGTATCTCGGAAAAGACCGGAAGATGGGGCCATGGCGGGATACGCACGCCCGTGTCACCGGCCCCGTCGTGCAGTCGATCCAGTTGGTCTTTCTGGAGGACTGGTATTGGGCCTGCGGGGCGGTGCCGGAGTGGAACTGGGCACCGCAAGCGGCCGACGCCCCGGCCGAGGAGTCGCGCCGTATGCTCGTGATCCCCGGCGGCCCGGCAGATGATCGGGAGACCATCTCTCTCTCCTTTCTTCACGCAATCAACTCGGCGCAGAAGCGCGTTTGGATTCACAGCCCGTATTTCGTGCCTGACGAGGTGATTGTGACCGCTCTTCAGCTGGCCACCCTGCGGGGTGTGGATACACGCATTCTTCTTCCCGAGCGACCCGACCATCTGCTCGTTTGGCTCAGCTCGATTTCCTACACGGGCGACGAAAAACTGCGCAAGGTGCGCTTCTTCCGCTATCAACCGGGATTCCTTCACAGCAAAATGATGGTGGTCGACGACAGCCTCGCCGTGATTGGCACGGCCAACCTCGATAACCGCTCCTTCCGCATAAACTTTGAGATGCTGCTCGCCGTCCTTTGCCCGGAGTTCACCGCGCGCATGGCCGCGGTGATGGAACAGGATTTCGCCAATTCGCGGGAGGAGGAAACCGACGCCTACTACACGCGCCCCCTCTGGATGCGCGTGGGTGCGCGCGCGGCACGGCTCATGGCTCCGATTCAATGACAGCGCGATCCGGCGGCACCGAGGCGTCGGCCATTTCCGGGTAGAAGACCTTTTCGAGGCTCAATCCGTCCGCCGGGGCGGTGGCCACGAGGGAGGTGCGCTGCCGGGAAGCGAGGATCTCGCCCACCTGCTCCGGGCGCAGCTTGCCGATGCCCACATCGAGAAGGCAACCGGCCAGGCTCCTCACCATGCGGTAGAGGTAGCCGGAACCCTCTGTTTCGAGGAAAATTCGCCGCCCATCCTGCGTCACCACCAACTTGCGCAGCGTCTTTACTGGGCTTTCCCGCCGCCCATCGCGCGGATTCGCTCCGAAGGCACTGAAGTCGTGTTCGCCTATCAGGTGGGCCGCCCCCCGGTTCATCGCCTCCACGTCCGGGGACCGCCTCCCCAGCGACCAATAATACCGGTATTCAAAGGGCGAGGCGTGTCCCGCATAATAGGCATAGCGGTAGCGCTTGCCCACCGCCGAAAGCCGCGCGTGAAAGGACGCCCCCACATGCTCCACCGAGATAATTTGCAGGCTGCGTGGAAACCCCACCCGCAGCGCCACGAGCAAGCGCGCCGCCCCGTGTGGCCAATCCCCGTCGAAATGAAAAACCTGTCCGCGCGCATGCACCCCGCTATCCGTCCGCCCCGCGCCATGGATCCGCACCGGGCGCTCGAAGATCACAGCAAGACGCCGCTCGATGAAATCCTGCACCGCATTGCCATTGGGCTGGGACTGCCAACCGGCATACTCCGTCCCGTCATAAGCCGCCTCACACTTCCAACGCATTCTCCCTATTGGGCACACTCCCGCGCCCCGTGCAAGTTTCGAACCCCCGCACTTTTCGCTTTACATATCATCTTATCCGGATTTGATGATGCGTTATGAGTGAAAACAAGCGCATCGCGGACATGCTTGGTCGGGGCAAACCGGTCCTTTCGGTGGAATTTTTCCCCCCGAAAGACGAAGCGGGAGGTGAACTAATCGTGCGCACGGCCATGGAAATCCGCGAGTCGCTCCGGCCGGACTTTGTTTCCATCACCTACGGTGCGGGCGGGACTACGCGGGAGCGTACTCTCCGCTACGCGCGCATCCTCAAGGACGACTGTGGCTTCGCGGTCATGCCGCACCTGACCTGCGTGGGCTCTTCGCGGGACGAGATCGCGGAAATCGTGGAAGGCTATGCGGCGGAGGGCTTTTGCAACCTTATGGCGTTGCGCGGCGATCCGCCGAAGGGTCAGACTGATTTCCAGCCACATCCGGAAGGATTTGCCTATGCGAATGAGTTGGTGGGCTTTTTGAGCAAGCGCTTTCCGGGGTTCAGCATGGGCGTGGCCGGCTATCCCGAGGTCCACCCGGAGGCCACCGACGCCGCCACCGACATCCGCCACCTCAAGACAAAGGTCGATGCCGGGGCCGCCTTCATCACCACCCAGCTCTTTTATGACAATGCCGCTTTCTTCCAGTTTGTGGAGAACTGCCGCTCGGCGGGGATCCAGGTGCCCATTATCCCCGGCCTCATGCCTATCCGCTCGGCCGACCAGGCCCGCCGATTCTGCAAAACCCTCCCTGAGGAACTGGAAGAGGCCCTGCGTATCGCCGGTGACGACCCCGCCGCCCTGCGCGAAACCGGTGTTGCCTGGAGCCATCGCCAGATCCGGGAGTTGTTGGATTTTGGCGTCGCCGGCGTGCATCTCTACATCATGAACCGCAGCGGCATGGCCCGCGACCTGATCGACCGCCTTCGGCAGGACGGGTATTTCACCGCCTGAGCCGGGGCCGCCAACGCGCGGAAAATAGAAAGACGACGTCTCCTAACGGCGTTTTGCCCCGGTGGGCCGTTTGGCTGTTTTTTCGCCAGACTCACCATTCTCGCCCGACTTGGAGTGGGGGAGAATGGAGGCACCGGCAATGAACTCTCCGTCTACGAGCAGGTGCCGCCGCGGCGCCGCCGGTTGCTCCAGCCGACGCAATAGCTGGTTCACCGACGAACGGCCAAGCTCGTCATATGGGACGCGGATGGTTGTTACCGGGGGATGGTTCGACGGGGGGACGATTCCATCAAAACCGGTGATCGAGCAATCCTGTGGGACCTTCAGCCCATGGCGCGCCAAGTCGGCCATGAGGCTGTAGGCTTGGTGATCCGCCGCGCAGCAAAATGCCGTCACATCCCCATGCTTGATTTTTTCGGCTGCCACGGCGGCGGCTTCCTCCGGTTTGAGCATGTCCGTCAGGTGGATATTGATGCAATCTTCCTCACGGAATTTCAGGCCGCAGCGGTAAAGCGCCTCCACAAAACTCCCCAAACGGTGCTGCACCCACGGTGTCTCCAGTTGATAAATCCAACTGTAGAAGCCGATGCGCTTGTGGCCCGCCGCCACCAAATGACGCACCATGGTAAGTATTCCTTCGGACTGATCGACATCCACGCAGTCGATATGATCGCTCTTGTAATTTTCAATAATGGTCACACACGCAATGGCGCGTCCGATCATCTCGACGACCTCCCGGGACATCGGGTGGAAGAGAATCGCTCCCTGCCAGCCCACTTGCTTGATCCGGCGCAGGAGGGTCTTGCCCTTCATGTCGCTGGGTTCGTAATGACACACATCCAGAATGAGGTTTTCCGAAGTACTCTTCTCCGAAATACCCCGCAAGACCGGCTGAAAAGTTTCCGATTTGCTCTGATACTGCTGCGGAATCGAGATCACGATGCCGATCACGATGGGTTTGGACGCCCCTTTGCCTTTCCGAAGTTGGTTGACTTTTTGCTGATACCCGAGCCGTACGGCCGTCTCCCAAACCAAAGCCTTGGTGTCCGCATTGATCGCTGGGTGATTTGCCAGGGAACGGGAAACCGTTGGTTGGGAAAGGTTAAGGAGCTTGGCGATCTCGTGCTGACTGGCTGATGGCATTTCTTAAAAAAACTGATAATTCACGCTGAATTTCGAAGTTCGCATAATCAATGCATACCGCACAAGATGAAAATCGGCAGCTTCGCCTGACTTTGCCTTTGTTCGGTATCAACCCGGAGGCACCTGGCCTGGTCGCCAGACATGCTCGCCAATTCTTGCACACACCTCTGGGGTACCCATCTCCGCCTCGTGTCAAGTAAATAAACGTGGTATGTCTGCCGTATGTCTGCCGGCTCGTCAAATTTTTGCGCACACCCCTCAACTCTCTATCTTTGCGTCAAGGAAATAAACGTGGTTGTTTGTCTGTAGCTTTGTGTGTGATGAGAAAGTGCGGGGTTGAAAAGGGACGGTCTGCGTGCAGATTGGCGGCATGGGGCGTTTCCGGATATTCAGGTGGAGTTTGGGAGTGGCGGTGCTGGTTGTGCTTTTGTTCGCTGGGCTGGGGGCGACGATGGCGTGGCTTTTTCGGGCGAGTTTGCCGATTCTGGAGGGTGAGGTGCGGGTGACGGGCTTGAGAGCAGGGGTGGAAGTGGAGCGCGATGCCCTGGGCGTCGTGACGATTCGTGCGGCGGATCGCCTTGATTTGGCGAGGGCAACGGGTTTCGTGCATGCTCAGGACCGCTACTTTTCGATGGATTTGCAGCGTCGCTTGGGGTCGGGAGAGCTGGCGGCCTTGATAGGTGCCGTGGCGCTTCCGATCGACAGGCGGCGGCGCCTGCACGCGGGGCCTGAGGTCATTGCGGAGATGTTTGCGGGTCTGCCAGCCGGGCAAAAGGCCCTTTTGGAGGCCTACGCGGAGGGGGTGAATGCCGGCTTGGCCTCGCTGGGATCGCGTCCGCCGGAGTATTGGCTTTTGCGCGAGCGTCCGCAGCCTTGGCAGGCGCGGGACACTTTGGCCGTGGCGGTGGCCATGGCTTACGTTTTGCAGGATGCGGAGGCACGGATGGGGTGGACAGCAGAGCGGGCGCGTACCGTATTGCCGGAGGAAGTGATGACCTTTCTTTTCCACGGAGTGCGTTTTGGTGAGGCACCTTTGGATGAGGATGCAAATGTGGATACCGGGGCCATGCCCTTTCCGGCGGAAGCTTGGGCGGAGGTATTGGAGCGATTTTCCGGGAGCGCGGAGGGCCTTGCCCGCAGAGGCGCGGTGGGCGAGGAGCCCTTTTTTGGAAGCAATGCATGGGTGGTGGGGCCGGAGCGCACCCGTGGTGGACGGGCTCTCCTTGCGGGGGATCCTCATTTGGGCCTCTCCGTGCCAAACACGTGGTATCGAATGTCCCTCTTCTACGAGGATCAAGGCGCGGTGCGCAGTTTGCACGGGGCGACTTTTCCAGGGGCTCCGTTTTTGGTCGCCGGCTCGAACACACGGGTGGCCTGGAGCCTCACCAACAGCTATGCCCGCATGAGTGATCTGGTCCGGGTGGAGGTGGACCCGGCGGATTCGCGCTATTATCTGACGCCCGATGGGCGGGAGCGATTTGGACGGCGGCGTGAACAAATTTTCGTGAAGGGACAGCGCGAAGCCGTGGTCCACGAGGTGAAGACGACGCGCTGGGGGCCGGTTCGGCCTTCGGCTTCGTCATCCGCTTCTAAAGGATTGCAACCGGAGGCGGCTACGGCGGATGGGGAGGAGGAGGATTCGGTTTACGCCCTTCTTTGGCTGGGCTTGGGGCAAGGCCGTTTGACAGCCGGTTTAGGCCAGTTGGAAGCCGCAAATTCCCTGCAGGAGCTGTTCGCCGCATCCTCGGAGGGGGGGATCCCCACGCAGAATCTGATCGCCGCCGATAGCATGGGACGCATCGGTTGGACGCTTTTGGGCCGCTTGCATGACCGCACGTCGACGCCCCATCCGTTTGCATTGGAGGCGGCTGAGGCCGATGTGGTGTTGGCGGCACGGGTTCCGGCATCGGCCTATCCGGTGATTTTGGATCCACCATCCGGCACTATTTGGTCAGCCAACCACCGCAAAGTGGGCGGAGCCCCCGGGGCCCTGATCGGTGAGGGCGGATTTGCCCGGGACGGTCGGGCTTTGCGCATTCGGGAGCGATTGCTGGATCACAGCGAACACGACGTATCGTCTTTCCTGGCGCTGCTCTTGGATACCCGGACGATTTATTTCGACGACTACCGCGACCTCCTGATGGGGGTGCTCGATGATTTCCCGGAAGGGGAGGGGGCTGATTCCGGCCAGGGACCTCGTTTTGAGAAAATGCGGGAGATTTTGCGCGACTGGAACGGGACGGCTGCCGTTGACTCGAAGGCCTACCGTCTGCTGGAGGCCTGGTATGGACGCGCTTCGCGGGCGATCCAAACCCACCTTTTCGCACCGCTGGGAGAGGGGGTGTATCCGTCGCGGTTGCCGGGTTTTGGCGAGGTGTTGCGGCGTGTAATGTTGGAGCAACCGGCATCGCTCGTTCCGTTGGATGCGGCTGATTGGAATGCGTTTCACGGCGAGATACTGGCCGAAATTGCGGAGACTGCCTTTGACGGTGCGGGAAACTGGATGCCGACTGCGACCTGGGGCGCATACAACCGATTGGATATGCGGCACCCCTTTTCAAACATGGTGCCGCAGGTTTCCCGCTGGTTGGATATGCCAGCGGATCCATTGCCGGGCAGCACGTTTTCGCCCCGGGTGCAGGGTCGCACCTTTGGGGCAAGTTTTCGCATGGTGGTCTCTCCGGGCGATGAGGTCTCCGGGCTGTTTCACATGCCGGGCGGCAACTCCGGGCATTTCCTCTCACCTTTTTTTCGCGCGGGACACGCTGACTGGGTTGAGGGGCGGGCCGTGCCGTTGTTGCCAGGGGAGGCGGTGCATCGTTTGCGGTTGCATCCTGTCCCCTGAAAGGAGAGAAGCCGCCTCACTGAAGAAATTTCAAAAGGTCTCGCAGATTTTGTTCGAGGGCTTCACGAAGAGATTCGGTGTCTTCTCCGCGTAATCCCGCGAGGCTGCGGAGCGATACGGCGAGATTACCGGGATGGCTGAGGCACGGGCCGTCCTCTCGCGCTTTCAAAAGAAGGGCTCCGGGCGTGTCTGCCGGCGGCGGCATGGAGGGCGCATCGGTTTCGACAAGGAGCCGCTCGCGGGGTATGATCCGGAAGGCGGCCCGCGCCCGCGTTTTCCGGGGGTCGGCGAACGAAGGAGAATAGGAAAAATAGGCACCCAGGTCTACGAAAACCGGCACCAGCTCCGGAGGCCCTCCGTATCCGTGAAGAAGGAAGGCAGGGGGGCGGTTCGGCGTGCCCTCCAGCACTTGGCGCAAGGGACCCCATGCCCGTAGGCAGTGCACCGTAAGTGGGCGGTTGAGACGATGTGCGAGGGAGAGGTGCTCCTTGAAAACGTGTGTCTGATCGGTGATGTCGGCCCCTTCGATCCACTTGTCGAGGCCACATTCGCCCACGCCTGTCTGCGGGTTTTGGATCAGGAGCGTTTCCAGCCGGCTCGCCCAGTCGCGGGGGCGCTCCCGAACTCGCCACGGATGTAGACCAATTTGAGGAAGAATGCGGGCATCGGTGCGGGCGAGGGCAAGAACCGCTTCCCAGTCTGCGGGAGACGTGCCATTCACGATGCCGCGCCAATCGGCCGGGGCTTCGTCGCACAGCCAACGTTCCACGGAAAACCCGGCACCCCGCAATTGATCGTCGTGGAGATGGCAATGCGCATCGGTGAGCGGCCCGGGGGGAAGGTCCACCGCGAGACTCTAGTTGCTGCCCGGGGTCCCCGCCATCTGGGCGGTGGCAAAGGCCACCATGCGCTTGTAAATCTGCGTGAGCCCGTTACGGCGATTCGGCGAAAGGTGCTGGGTGATGCCAAATTTTTCGAGGAAAGCGGGCTCCTCGCGGATGATCACACCGGGCCGCTCCCCGCTGTAGAGGTGGCAGAGAATGGCCGCGATTCCCTTGACGATGGCGGAATCGGCATCCACGCGGAAGCGGCAAATGCCGTCTTCGGCGGCGCAGACCAGGAAAACCTCCGACACGCAGCCCTCCACTTTGCGCTCCGGCGTCTTCTCGGCGTCGGCCAAGCCACCGTGAGCCCTTCCCAGGTCCACCACATACTCCAGGCGCTCATAGGCATCCGGCAGCAGTTCGAGCTGCTCGCCCAACTCCGTTCGTTTCATTGCAAAATCCACATCCTCACCATGGACCCTTTTCTCCCGACTTCAAGAACGCATCAAAAAACACCCTCACCCAACGTACAAAGTATAGGCAGTATACCAGATTTATTTTGTTGTCGCTGTTTGGAGTGGACAGCAGCGGGGGAGGGTGACTTCGATGAGCGGGATGGAACGTTCAGCTTTGAATGCCGCGAAGGAGCGGCGCACGGATATCATTGTGCTGGGTTCGACGCCTGGCGGGATCATGGCGGCGGTAGCGGCGGCGCGCGAGGGATGCCGCGTTTTGCTCCTCGAGCGCTCGGATCATATCGGTGGGCTCCCGGCGAATGGCCTGGGGGCCACCGATATCGGCACGCGCGGGGGGACGGGGGGGCTTTTTCTGGAGTTTGTTGAACGTGTGCGGGCTCACTACCTGGAGATGTATGGTGTGGACTCGGCGCAGTTACGGGATTGCAGCGATGGGTATCACTTCGAGCCGAGTGTGGCTGAGCGGGTGCTGGAAACGATGCTGGCCGAGGTTTCGGACCGGGTGGAGGTGCTGCGGATGCACGAGTTTCCGTCGACCGGGGGGCTGGTGGAGATGGCGGACGGCGCGCTCCGGAGTCTGCGCGTGCGCAACCGCCTGACCGGGGAGACGGTTGTTTGTGTAGGCCGCGTATTTATCGATGCCACCTATGAAGGTGATCTTTTTGCGGCAGCGGGCGCGCCCTTTCGGATGGGACGCGAGGGCCGTGCGGAGACGGGCGAGGAGATGGCGGGTTGCCTCTACCAGGGGTGGCGGGAGCCGATGCACCCAGCCTCGACCTTTGAGGGCGATCATCGTGTGCAGGCTTACAATTATCGGTTGTGCCTCACGGAGCGGGCGGGCAATCAGCGGGCCTTTGAGCGGCCGCCCAGTTTTGTGCGCGAGGAGTATCTTTCCCTGATTGACGATGTGCGCACCAACCGCTGGGCGGGCAAGATCGGTCCGGAGCTGCATTTGGAGGGGATTGGTAGGCTGACGAATATGGTTATTCTTCCGAATGGAAAGACCGATGCGAACAACCAGCACCTGGCCTTCCTTTCGACGGATTTACCCGAAGAAAACCAAGGCTGGGTGACGGGCTCCTGGGCCTTTCGCGACGCCTTCGCGCAGCGTCTTCGGGACTACACGGAGGGGCTCCTCTGGTTTGCAGCCAATGATCCGGAGGTGCCGGAGGCTTTCCGGCAAAGGTGTGCGCGGTGGGGGTTTGCGGCGGATGAATACACCGACAACGGAAATTTCCCCCGCCAGGTCTACGTGCGTGAAGGCCGCCGTTTGGAGGGGCGCTACGTTTTTTCGGCGAAGGATGTATTGCCCCTGGCGTCGACGGGGCGCCCCCCAGTTCATGCGGATTCGGTGACGGCAAGCCACTATGCGCTCGATTCGCACGCGGTGCGCAAGCGGGAGGCGGACCGCCCGCATCTGGAAGGCTTTTTTAATGTGAGTGCGCGGCCCTACACGGTGCCTTACCGGGTCATGCTGCCGCAGAAGGTGGAAAATTTGCTCGTGCCGGTGGCGGTGGCGGGCACGCACGTGGGCTTCAGCACCCTCCGGATGGAGCCCTGTTGGATGGCCCTTGGACAGGCTGCGGGAACGGCCGCCGCTCTGGCTTTGCGGGCGGGGCACGACCGCGTGGCCGAGGTCGACATCACCGCCTTGCAGGATCGTTTGTGGGCAGGCGGCGCGGTGCTGATCCATGGCGCACCCGAAGCCAAAGACGCCGAGAAACGCACTGCCTGGGAGCGCGAACAGTTGCGACAGGCGTAGCCGGGACGGCTTCAGCCCCCGGCCCGCAGCGGCCATTGGTGTGCGGATTGACCGACGTTGATGGCGTCGCGCGAAAGCGCAGGGTCTCTGTGGACTGCCTGCCGTTGCGCTGTCGGGGGATAAATCCCACCGACTACTTTTTGCGCGCAATCCCGTGCGCCGGTTTACAGTTGCCGGTCGCGCATTGTGTATCTTCTCATGTATGCATGATCCTCGAAAAGACGGCGCGTGCATCCCTCACGGCCTTTGAACTCGATGTTGGCGATGAGCTGCACTTTCGTATGTCCAACGGACAGGTCCGCCGCATCCGCCTGGAAAGGGCCCATGCCGCTATCGACCACACGACCTTGAAGAAGGTCAAGGAGCCGGAATTTGGGGCGCACACGGTCTTGCGCATGCACGCGCGCATCCTCGTCGACGGGCACGCGATCGATCTCGTCCGTTGGGTGGGCAACCAAAAGAGCTTTTACGAGCCGTGGGAGTTTTTCGGATTGCGGCTCTGGTTTGATGGCGTGGCGGCCCTCTTTGATCACTTGAATGAGAACCACGGGGCCTGCAAGCCCCGCAAGGCGGCGCGCTTTGCCGTGCAGGAGGCGGGTGCGCGCATCTGCCCGGTGCTGCTGCACCCGTGGTGTCCTCTGCCGCGCGGAGGCCTTCGCATAGAGGATTGTTATGAAGGTTCTGACTGCTGGATGGGTCCCTATCATGGTGCGGATGCCCATGGGGGGCTGGATATCAACCATCCGGCGGGCACGCCCATCTGGACACCGGTGCCCGTGCAGAGGCACGGGCTCTTCAATTCCCTGGAAAAGGGCGACAACAACAACCGGTGGCGCGGGTTCTGTGAATGGGGCGATGGTTCTGTGTGGGTTCTGCAGGTGCACCACCTTCTGCGCCTGCGTGTGCCCGAAGAGCGACCACTGGCTGCGGGTACTCTTCTTGCGGATGGGGCCGGCGTTTGGAATGGATCTCACGAGCACAGCCACTTCGCTTTCAAGGTGACCGAGCCCGGTTGCGAGGAATCCGACGCCATCCCGCTCGATCCGTGGATTCTCTTTTGGCAAATGTACCGCGACCGTGCGGCTGCGTTGTCTCATCGATGAACGACTCCGCGCATGTGGCTTACGCATTTTTGCATGTGATTGGCGCAAATTAGACTTTCAATTCAAGTGGTTCTCGTAGATAATGCTTTAACCGGTTGAGATCCTTCTCCCTTACTGTGGATCTCTGCTCCCATTCCGGTTTTCTTCTTAATCCCAACCCCCCATCCTGTATATGCGAAATTCTCCGAACTTTGGAGTGCGCCCGATGTGTGCACTTCTTTTAACTGGTTTTCTGGTGACCAGTCTGTCGGCTCAGCCGACCTACAATCCGGTTGCCGCTCATTACGGATCCGATGCGGGCTACCCCGCTTGGACGGAAACCATCCGCTGGGACAATGTCATCGACATGTCGACCTACACGAATGGTGACAACAACTTCGAGCGTTTTGAAAATGCGCGCGACGAACTCCATGCGCAAGGCGGAGGCGTCCTCTTTTATCCGGCGGGCACGTATTTCTTTGACCTTCCCGACATGGGCTTTGGTCCGGGCATCGGCCCCCTGAGCCGCGGTCTCATGCTCAAGAGCGGTGTGGTCATTCGGGGCGAGACGCCCTCAGCCAATCAAGCGGTTGTGCGGGCCTCGGAAGACACGACCCATCCGGACTTTGCCAACAACGTGACGCATAACCTGAACCCGGAAACGGTTTTCGTTTTTCCGACGCACATGCGTGGAGTTGACCCAGTCACCAGTAATCCGAATTCAGCGGGTGAGGTTCCCTCGCACTGGAGTTTCATCGGCATGACCGTGGGGGATGGCGAAGACAACTTGGCCGACGTGCACAATATCGGCATCGTCAATGTCACCCTTGAGGGAGGCACGGTTTACTGGGGCTACCACACCAACCGCCCGGCGACCATGCAAGAAGGCCGCTGGTTCAATGGTGTGTGGAAAGACAACTGGCCGGGCTTTGCCGCCCCTGAGGAAACCTGGGCCGGGCACACCCCCAATGGCACGCACTACATGCACGCCATTCACGGTGCCCAAAACTGGCACGACCCGGTCTTCGCGGGCTCCGGTCGCCTCGTCATGAACGTGAAGATCAATAATGGCGCGACGTGGAACGATATGTTCTATCCTGACCGCCGCAGCCCCGACAATACGTTCTTACCGGCCGATGCCTTTTCGCACTACCGCTTTACCGGTCGCATCAGCGTGCACGGGTCGAACATTTTTGTGGCGAACAACGTCATTGCCAAGCCCACGAAGAACTTCATCCACCGCATGCTCCAAACCCCGCGTTCCCAGGCAGGCAATCATGAGCGCCTTGTCCTCTTCGACTACGCCAATCACATCGGGGTGGATATCAACAAGAGCAATTTCGGGGGTAAGCAGGATAACCCCACGGTGATCATGCCCGGGACAGGTTATAATTTCGAGAACGTCATCGTGCGGGACAACTGGGTCTTTAACCGTGGCAACAAAAACTTCGAAATCTCCGGCCAGTGGGTCACGATCAAGAACAACCATGCCGAGAAATTCCAGATTGGGCTCACTTTCCCTTTCAACTATGTGACGAATCCAACCGTCGTGGCGGGCGCATCCGAGGCCACGGGGGTGACGATGCAAGGAGTCTCCTTCGACGGCTGGGATTATCAGCACACGACAACCGCCTCCGACTACATGAACCGCGGCTTTGATATCGGCGGCCGGAATCTCTGGGCGCACCGCAATTCCCTCGTCAATTCCGGTTCTATCGGCAACGACGGTGAAGGCGTGATGGCGCAGGAGCACAACCGCGTCGGCGTCTATTCCTGGGCCTTCTCCCATAACATGCACGGTCGGGCGAACAAGGGCCCGGGGACGATCGGCGAGAACGGCTGGCACGGCTCCTGGAACATGCAGCAATTCGGCTTCCTTCTTCTGCGCAACTGGTCGCACGGCGGCGTCGGTTTCTTCGGCGTAAACCGCGATTCCAGCCCCGATACGGGCTTCAATTGGCTTCTCGATGCCTCGATTGTGGGCGGAAACACCGGCCCGGGCGGTATCTCGCTGGGGCTGACGGGTGGCGATTGGGTTGGTCCGAACGAACCGATCGACTACAATATCTCCGACCATGCCGACGAGGTGAGTGCGCCGTCAGACGTCACCGCCACGCTTCAGGCCGATGGCAGCGTGCGTATCGATTGGGTAGATACAGCGGATAACGAGCTGGGTTTCCGCGTGGATCGACGCGTGGATGGCGGCGATTGGCTCACAATCGCCTACCGACCCCTTTCCAATTTGCTCAAAACAATTACGGATGTTCAGGATCCTCTCGAACGGAAGGGCGCTTCTTCTCTTGTTCCGACACCGACCATGATCTCTGAACTCAATCCGCAGGCCTGGGTCGACTTCCTTGCCCCGACGGGTTCAGCCGACCTCATCGAGTACCGCGTGGTTGCCATCAATGTGAACGATGACGATTCCACGGGCGTGAGTGAAGTGGCCGCGCTCGGAGCCGGTCCACCGCCAGTGCCGCAAGTGCCGGTGGGTGTGGCCCTCCGCGTCGATTCCGGCGACATCAAGGTTAGCTTTGTTTCTGCGAACGGCGTGCGTTATCAGCTCCAGCGTTCAACGACTCTGGCGGCCGATAGCTGGGTCGATGTCGGCCCGGAATTGATCGGCGACGGCTCGGAAATGGAAATGACTCACGAGAGCGGCGCACCCGCTTCCGGAGAACGGGTCTTCTTCCGTATCCAGGTAATCGACTAATTTTTTAGCACACCGGCCTTTAAATCCCTTAAGTCAGAAACCGCTCCGCCTCGCCCTTCTTGGGCATTCGGCAAGCCTCGCGCTTGCCGAAGAGGCGGTAGCGGTTTCTTTCTGTACGCAAGCTGAATCAAAAGGGAGCATGGTCGGGCGGCCTCAGGGTGTTCGCAAAATGAATGTTTTTCTTCGCGAATTTGCGTAGATTTTTTGCCAGGTTTTTCGTATTTTGGAGATGTGAAGCGAAGGTTCCCCTTTCATTTGGAGAACTGTTCCCAATCCTAACCCCACCTAAGAAAGCTCCCCATCTTCTATGCGATATTCCCCATCCCTCATCGCGAGTTTATCTTGCGGTCTTTTCTCCTTTAGCCTGCTCATGGCCGGGCTCTCGGCCCAACCGACCTACAATCCCGTTTCCGCTCATTACGGGTCCGACACCGGCTACCCCGCTTGGACGGAAACCATCCGTTGGAACAATGTCATCGACATGTCCGCTTACACCAATGGATCCAATCACTTCGAGCGCTTTGAAAATGCGCGCGACGAACTCCACGCCCAAGGCGGCGGTGTCCTCTTTTACCCGGCGGGCACGTATGTCTTCGATCTGCCCGACGTGGGCTTTGGTCCCGGAATTGGCCCGGCCAGCCGTGGCCTCATGCTTCAAGAGCGGTGTGGTCATCCGGGGCGAGACGCCCTTGGCCAATCAAGCCGTTGTGCGGTCCACGGAAGACACAACCCATGAGGACTTTGCCAACAACGTGACGCATAACCTCAATCCGGAAACGGTTTTCGTCTTCCCGACGCACATGCGTGGAGTGGACCCGGTCACCGGCGATCCGAATTCGGCGGGTGAGGTACCCTCGCACTGGAGTTTCATCGGCATGACCGTTGGGGATGGCGAAGACAACCTGGCCGACGTGCACAACATCGGGATCGTCAATGTCACCCTTGAGGGAGGCACGGTTTACTGGGGTTACCACACCAACCGTCCGGCGACCATGCAAGAAGGCCGCTGGTTCAATGGTGTGGGGAAAGACAACTGGCCAGGCTTTGGCTTTGCCGCCCCTGGGGAAACCTGGGCCGGGCACACCCCGGACGGCACGCACTACATGCACGCCATCCATGGCGCCGAAAACTGGCACGACCCGGTCTTCGCGGGCTCCGGTCGCCTCGTCATGAACGTGAAGATCAATAATGGCGCGACGTGGAACGATATGTTCTATCCTGACCGCCGCAGCCCCGACAATACGTTCTTACCGGCCGATGCCTTTTCGCACTACCGCTTTACCGGTCGCATCAGCGTGCACGGGTCGAACATTTTTGTGGCGAACAACGTCATTGCCAAGCCCACGAAGAACTTCATCCACCGCATGCTCCAAACCCCGCGTTCCCAGGCAGGCAATCATGAGCGCCTTGTCCTCTTCGACTACGCCAATCACATCGGGGTGGATATCAACAAGAGCAATTTCGGGGGTAAGCAGGATAACCCCACGGTGATCATGCCCGGGACAGGTTATAATTTCGAGAACGTCATCGTGCGGGACAACTGGGTCTTTAACCGTGGCAACAAAAACTTCGAAATCTCCGGCCAGTGGGTCACGATCAAGAACAACCATGCCGAGAAATTCCAGATTGGGCTCACTTTCCCTTTCAACTATGTGACGAATCCAACCGTCGTGGCGGGCGCATCCGAGGCCACGGGGGTGACGATGCAAGGAGTCTCCTTCGACGGCTGGGATTATCAGCACGGGACAAGCGCCTCCGACTACATGAACCGGGGCTATGACCTTGGCGGGCGCAATCTCTGGGCGCACCGCAACTCCCTCGTTAATTCCGGTTCGATCGGCAACGACGGTGAGGGCGTGATGTCGCAGGAGCACAACCGCGTCGGCGTCTATTCCTGGGCCTTCTCCCACAACATGCACGGTCGGGCGAACAAAGGACCGGGGACGATCGGTGAAAACGGCTGGCACGGATCCTGGAACATGCAGCAATTCGGCTTTCTGCTGCTTCGCAACTGGTCGCACGGGGGGGTTGGCTTTTTCGGCACCAATCGGACTGCCAGCCCGGAAACAGGTTTTAACTGGTTGCTGGATGCGTCCATTGTTGGCGGGAACACCGGCACCGGATTCACCACTCTGGGGCTCGGTGCAGAAGGACCGAACAATCTTGGGCCCATGGAGCCTCTCGACTACAATATTTCCGACCACAGCGACCCGGTGAGCCCGCCGTCGGAAGTCACAGCTGTTTTGCAAGCGGACGGCAGTGTGCGTATCGACTGGGTGGATACGGCGGATAATGAGCTGGGTTTCCGCGTGGAGCGCCGGGTCGATGGTGGCGATTGGCTGACCATCGCCTACCGCCCGCTTTCTAATCTGCTTCGCACGGAGATGTTTCAGACAATCCAGGATCCCTTGGAGATTCGGTGGAGCGGCACAAACAATACGACACAAGGTGCCTCGCTTGTCCCGCATCCGACCATGATTTCCGAGCTCAATCCGCAGGCGTGGGTCGACTTCCTTGCCCCGACGGGTTCTGCCGATACCATCGAATACCGCGTGGTCGCGATCAACGTGAACGATGATGATTCCACCGGCGTGAGTGATGTGGTGATGGTGAATTTGGACGAGACGCCAGTGCCGCAAGTGCCGGTGGGCGTGGCTTTGCGCGTCGATTCCAGCGATGTTAAAGTAAGCTTTGTTTCTGTGGCAGGTCTTCGCTACCAGCTTCAGCGATCAACGGATCTTGATCCGGAAGGTTGGGTAAATGTGGGTCCGGAGATGGAGGGCGATGGCACGGAGATGGAGATGACTTACGAGAGCGGCGCACCCGCTCCCGGCGAACGGGTCTTCTTCCGTATCCAAGTGCTCGACTGAAGAATTAAGGGAGTTTTTCAAGTCGCTGATCGCCTAAGTCAGGAACCGCTCCGCCTCGCCCGCCTTGGGCATTCGGCAAGCCTCACGCTTGCCGAAGAGGCGGTAGCGGTTTCTGGCTATCAGGCGATAGAGCGGATCGCGCAGGAAACGGGGCAGACAGCGCAGATGACGAAGCCACCGCCACGGACGGCAAAGCTCCTCGCTGATGCGCAAAACCGCATCGCTCTCGCTCAGCAGCACGCCGTCAACAAGGACGAAAATCGAGTTGAGTTCGAGGGGATCCTTCCCGAGGGCGGGGAGGTGTTTCGCCGCAAAGTCTGATTGCAGGGAGGCGAAGCGTAATTGGCCACCGACGTCCCGCTCCATAATGAAGGCCACGGCTCCATTGCACAGATTGCACACTCCATCGAAGAAGACGATGGGGTAGGTGAAGGGAGGTGGTGCGGGAAGCCCCGCGTGATTCGGACTTTGCATGGGGTTGCCGAGAAGATGTGGTCAGCTCAGTCGATGTATCCGGGAGCCACTTCGCGGACGTAGGCGAGCACAGCCGGGTGGTCCGCGAGTTCTCTTTGAAAGCGGGGATCGCTGATCAAAGAGGGGAAGGCCAGGGGAATCATGGAAACGGACCAAAGAGTCAGCCCCGGCAGTTCGCGCGCGCTCTCAGCACGAAAAACTTCGTAGGCCCTCTCTGGCTCGAGGATGATGCGTGCCCGGGAATAGTGATGGCGAAGCCCGCCTTCGTTGGAAAGTGTCCGCAGATGGCTGCGCTCTTCGCTCAGGAAAGACCGTATCTCCTCCAAGTGTTTGCGTGCGCGTTGATGGTCACCCCGGTGAACGGCCACTGTGAGCTCAAGCAAGTGCCGCCAAGCCAGGAAAACAAAGTGGAACCCCTGCGCCTCCTCGGGAATCCCTTCGGAGGGTGCCGTGACTTCGGGCAGAAGCCTTTCCAAACGCGAAATCTGTTTCTCCGCTTCTGCTTCATCGCCAACAAACCTTGCGTGAAGGTAGAGGGAATTCGTCAGCGATAGGCGGAAGGCGGGACGCGCCTCCGGTATGACTCGATCCTCGAAGCGCGCGATGGCTTTCGCCCGGTCTACTTCTCCCAGGATCAGATAAATGCTGGCGAGTTGCAGGATAGCCTCAAAGTTTTGGAGTTGTCCGCTGCCTTCGAACTCCAGTTCCTTCTGCGCAACCCAATCACGGACGCGGGGGATATCCGGGCGAAGAGTCATTTCCATTCCAAAGATGAGGTCCTTGAGGTCGGCATCCTCGGGGTAAAACGCGGAGAGCCGGCGGGCGACTTCCAATACCTCATGAGGATTGCCCATTGGTTGCACTTGGAGCAGTGTCTGCTGCAAAAGGCTGCTGTTGCGGGGATCAAGGCGGATGGCGTCCCAGAGGCGTTGAAGCGACTCCCGGTAGCGACCGACGCGGCGCAAAACGAAAGCTTCGGCGGCAAGCATCTCACTGTTCTCTGGTTCAAGCACCCGCAGGCGGGCGAGATCTTCGAGCGCGCCATCAAAATCACGGCGTCCGTGGTAGCGCACGTAGGTTTCCGCGAGCAGGGTGTTCGGGTGGCCGGGCGCGAGGGTCTGCGCGCGGGCCAGCGCCGCGTCGGCTTTCTCCAGATGCTCATCGACATCCCCCACGGAAAAGTGCACGCTGGAGGCATGGTACCAAGCTACCAAGCTCCACGCATCGGCAAATTCCGGATCTATTGCGAGGGCTTTACGCAGGAGTTCGATGCCTTTGGTTAGGTTTTCACCCTGGCGGTCGCGCGCCCGATTCAACTCCCGTGCTCGCAGGAAGAGATCGTAGGCTTCGACGCTGCTGGTGGGAGCATCCCGAAGTCGCGCCCTTTCGTCCGGAGTGAGCTCGGCGCGAAGGGCGAGGGCGATCTCATCGGCCACCTGGCTCTGAATGGCAAAAATATCATCGAGGTCGCGGTCAAACCTGTTGGCCCAAATGTTTTCTTCCGTGCGGACATCGATAAGCTGCGCGGTGATGCGCACGCGCCCGCCAACGCGGCGGACGGATCCCTCCACAAGGTGCGTGGCCCGAAGGTCCTCGGCGATCTCGCGGAAACTGGGCCGGGTGTGTTCATAACCCATCACGGATGTGCGCGAAATTACCCGCAACTGGGATATACGCGAAAGGTTGGTGAGCAGGTCTTCGTGCACGCCGCTGGTGAAAAATGCATTGTCGGCGTCGGGGCTCATGTTGACAAAGGGAAGGATGGCCAGGACAGGGCGGCTTTCTCCCGTTCGTTGGAAGGGCAAGGGCTCCGCGGATGATGCGAGATCCGCAGGGATGCCAACAAGTTCTGACGCCGCCTCCGGGTAAGCGTCACTTCCTTGAAAATAGCGGATGGCGAGGGCACCCAGAATGATGCCCAGGGAAAAAGCGGGAATGAGGGCTCCCACCAAAATGGCCAGCCGCGTGCGCCTCCGGTTTTGGGTCGGAGAGAGGTTCTCCTCCTGACTGCCCGCTTCACGGGCCCGACGGGTTGACTTCACGCCATCCGGTGTGAGTTCAAATGCCCACGCGAGGATAAGGGCCAGAGGAAAGCCCGCCGCCACCGTGAGGATAACAAAGCGGCTCGCCCACATGGGGATGTCGAACTGAGGGAAGACAGCAACCGTCACTTGAATCACGAGCCAGCCCACGATCAGGTAAGAAACTCCGACCTGAAACACTTTACGCTGCTTCAGCTCCTCAAAGAGGCTGAGCGGGCGATCAGACTTCGTTGGTTCCGGTTGCGGCATTCGGTGTGGAGAGACAGAAAGAATTTTGCAAGTGAGACAGGGGGAGCAGTTTTCGTTCCCCGGCTTTCTTCGCAAGAACAAACCCGCCGGGTGTTGTCACGAGGGTATAATCAGGACGCTTGCCGAATTCAATCGGGCCTTTCTTCAGTGGCGTTTCACGGCGGTCGCGACCCGCGCGAAGTCAGTTCCACCGCCCGGCGCAACCGGTTGGGCTTTTCTTCCCATTCTATAGCCCAGCCAGCCATTGCTCGCACAGAAGCTCTCGACCCAGTCAACCGAACCCACCACCCAGCCCTCACTGAAGGCGCGGATTTTCGAAAGAAGCCCGGATTTTGCGGCCGCAACGGCTCCAGGGTCAGCTTCGCCCTTCGTCGCTCCGGCGGCCCTTTGGCCTCCCCGGGGAGGCGGCCCCATCCGGCTGCACAAGCGCGCCCGGTAGCGCTCGTGCCATTTCGTTGTCCAGGCCATCTTGCCCTCGATCCGGGCGATTCCCCGCCGAGCCCTCCTGTCACCCGCGCACGCCTCCCCGAACCCGCTGAAAGCATAGTCGCCCGCATCCTCCACCAGACCCGCCCGCACCGGGTTCAAATCGATATACGCCGCCACCATCCTTTGCGCCGCCGTATCCGCCTCCACGATGACACTGCGGAAACGCTCCGCCCAGAAAGTGCCCACCGTCCCGTGCTCCTGATTATACCACAAAGTAAACCGCGTCTTCACCTCCCGCATAAAGACGGAGACATCGCCCATCCGCGCCTTCAAGCGTCGCCGGATGCCCTCAGCAGAGTCCCCATTCTTCTTCAGAATGACCTCCAGATCATCCGCATCCAATCCCAGCGAAGCACACCGCGTCCCCCCATACAGCGCCCGAAAGCGCCCCACCAGCCCCGCATCGTCCAAATCCTCCGTCTCCTTCGGATCCAGCCTTACGAAGATGTGGAAGTGATTCGCCATAAAGCAATACGTCAGCACCTCCATCCCCGCAAACGCCGCCTGCGAGCGCATGATATGGCGCATAGCCTGCATAGCCTCCTCATCCATCAGCCGCCTTTTCTGCACCACTCTCGAAACAAGGTGGTGGCAAGCCAGCCGTGGATACTTCAGTCTCCGACAATATTTTCTACCCATGCCCGCCATCCAAACCGCCTGCTTGCAGAGATGTCAATAGCAATGTTCAGAACATTGTATTTGCTTGGGCAGCGATTCTTTAATCAGTCTGGCGGGATTCGGCGGTGAGCCCTGCGCCTCAGCGGCTCCAGTCGAGCATGCGCTGGATAGGGGTGAGGGCAGCGGTGCGGATGGCTTCGTCCATTTGGATTTCCGGTGTTCCGTCGCGGAGGGCGTCGCGGACCTTCTCCAGCGTATTCATCTTCATGAAGCGGCAATCGTTGCAGGCGCACCGGTCCGTTGGGCCGGCGATGAAGGTCTTTTCCGGGATGTCCCGCTGGAGGCGGTGGATCATGCCGCTTTCGGTGGCGATGATGATCTCTTTGGCAGGTGTCTCTTTGCAAAAGTGCACCATCTTTTCCGTGCTGCAGACGATGTCCGCGAGGTCGCGCACAGCTTCCGTACACTCAGGGTGGGCGACAATCGGGGCATGGGGGTATTGTGTTCGCACGCGTTCCAAGGCGCTCACAGTAAAAAGCACGTGGGCATAACAACTGCCGGGCCAGAGGCGGATGTGTCGCTTCGTTTGACGGGCGACCCAGGCCCCGAGATTTTGGTCGGGGACAAAGAGAATCTCTCGGTCGGCGGGTACCCGTTCAACGATTTTCACGGCGTTGCCACTTGTGCAAATGACGTCGCTGAGAGCTTTCACTGCAGCGGAGCAGTTGATATAGGCGACGACGTAGAGATGTGGGTTGGCGGCCTTGTAGGCGGCGAGTTTGTCGGCCGGGCAACTGTCGGAGAGCGAGCAGCCGGCGTTGGCATCGGGCAGAAGGACCCGTCGCGTGGGGTTTACGATTTTAGCGGTCTCCGCCATGAAGTGAACACCGCAGAAGAGGATGGTTTCGGCCTGGGCATTGGCGGCGGCATAGGCGAGGCCGAGCGAGTCACCCAGATGATCAGCCACGCGCTGAATCGGCTCGATTTGGTAATTGTGCGCGAGAATGACGGCATTGCGTGCCTTCTTCAACTCGAGGATTTCTTCCTGGAGGGCATTGAGCGGGGAGTTCCCGGTTTTCGGGGGGAAGACGGCGGCAGGAGGGGCGGCGGTTGAGATCATGCGAAGGGAACGGGGCGGGGGCCGGCGGGCGCGGGGGGAAAGCTAAAGGCGACGTTCGCTCTGCAGCTCTTCCATCAGCTCAATGAAACGCGGATGCCCGCGGAGGGGCTTGAGATCTTCGTCCGTCAACATCCATTGAAAGTCATCATATCCGAGAGAGATTGCTTTCCGCAGAGCGGTGACGGCACGGGCTCGCTGGTTCTTGAGGGCGAGGCTGCAGGCGAGGTTGTAGTGGTGTGTGGCATTCTCCGGTTGCATGGCGACGAGCTTTCGGTCGATGCGGAGCCCCTCATCCAGGCGCCCACTCTTTGTGTAGAGGGTCGCGAGCATTTCGAGGGCCTCGACGTAGGTGCTTTCGCGGCGGACGATGCCCTCCAGGAATTCGATTTCGAATGCGGTTGATTTCATTTTTCGATAATCAACCTTTGCATCCCTCACTTTGCCGGGCAAGCATCCTCTTCAGTTAACGGTTTGCGAATGGGGCGCCCTTGTACTTGCAAGCGTTGGGAGACCACTTCCAGCCCTACCTTTTCAGCGATGGACTTGGCATACCACTCGAGGAAGGGGGCATCGATTTCGTAGATGCGATCGGTCTCGATGTCGACGACTTGGGCTTTGTCAATTTGGCGCCCGCGCACGGCGAGGTAGAATTTGTAATCAAGGCCCACGTCGATCTCCCGCACGAGTCCGCTTTCGGTGAGGATGGGAAGGGTGCGGTAGACGGTGGCGCGGGAGACGGAGCGGTCTATTTTGCGGGCCACAGCGAGCAGACCTTCCGCCGTGAAATGTTCCGTTTGTTGAAAAGCAGCCTCGAAAATCGCCATGCGTTGATTGGTCGTTCGCAGACCTTTGCGCCCGAGGAAATCCAGGAAAGAGGCTCGTGACTTTACAATGTCCTCTGCGGGCGATTGGGCAGTTTGCATCATGACGGAAAAAAGGATCGGGGCATGTTATTGAGACAGGTGTTACAATATCCCTGCGGCAACGGGCAAGGATTTTCCGGACTGATCCGGAGGGGAATGGCGAAGTTTGCCAAGCATGCCGGAAAACGGTCTCTCAGGGCGTCACTCCGCCGGCGGGAGCGATAGCCTCCGAATCGGTTTGGTAGGAAGCGGCCTCTTCGCGAGCCTTTCCGCAGCGCAGAGACATAGGGGTGGGGGCAAACCGTTTTTTGAAGGCGGCGTTGAGATGGCTGCGTTTGGAAAACCCTGTGCGGGCGGCGATTTCGCCTAGAGGGAGCGCCTCGCGGCGATCATGCCCCTGCTTTGTTCGCGCCACACGAAGCAGGTAGCCTAAGGCATTTTCCCCGATGCACTCCCAGTTCGGGCGCGCACTGGAGAGAGAGATCCGCGCTATATTGCATTGCAGGTCGTCGTCCACGCCCGATATGGCCAAGACCTCCGGCACGGCGATTCCGGCCATGTGGGTGGCCTGGAACGCTGTGGCGGGCCGACCGGCGGGCCGTGCGTCCGCGTGAACGCGGGGTCGCCAACATCTTTGACATCCCTTACGATCCCATCCCGTCGATCCACTTGGTCCCTCCCCGTCATTGACATTCGACGGCGGCCCCTCAGTTTTTGCGATTTCGATGACTTTGACTTTGGCCACCTTTCTAACGGCGCTTGCCTTTCTTTTGCCCGGTATCGCTTTTCTCAGCAATTCGCCGAAGTGGCAGGGTGCCCTGCGGGCTTTTCCGCGCAGTGAACAGGCTGCCTATCTTTTCTTTGGTCTGGCGTCCCTGTGGTTCCTGTGGAAGGTCTGGAACCTTTCTCCGGCGGATAACTTGTTTAATATGGATTTCACTCGCTTTCGCATTCTCCTCATCGGGGTTTTCGGGGCCACGGCGGTTGGATCGTTTTTGTATGTGCGCGATTTGCTGCCCATCCGCGGTCTGGCGATTTTGCTGCTTCTTTTTGCCGGTGAGGGGCTCTCCGCCGCGTTTGGTCTCTATGATGTGCCGCAGCGCCTTGTCCTGGTGACGGTTCTCTATGTGGTGATTGTGGCAGCCATTATCGTTGGAGCGGCTCCCTACCATCTGCGAAATGCCTTGCAATGGCTCCTGATGGCACCTGAGCGCGGGCGGGCCGTCGGCATCGGCATGGTGCTGATTGGTGTCGTTCTCGGTGGAGTGGCCCTCAGCTACTGAGAAGGATGGCTTTTCCCGGTCCGTGGCGTTTTCGGCGGGATTTTCCGGGGGTCGGCTTCGTCCGGTTGTTGATCTTCGGTTTTCTGTTTGGCCATGGGGTAACCCCGGTGGCTGCCTGGGAGGGGCCGCCCTTTTTGTGGCGTATGGAGAAGGGGGAGGCAGAGGCCTACCTTTTTGGCACCATTCACTTGGGAGATCCGCGCTTGCGCATCCTCCCGCCTGCCGTCAACGCGGCTTTTGAGCGGAGTCAGGTGATCTATACGGAGATCCCGTTTGATCCTCCAAGTTTATCGGAAGCACACCGGGCCACGCAGGCACCATCTGGAGAAGAGCTGCGCGGGCGTCTGTCCGGCGACTTGTTGCTTGAAGTTGAAGAAGCGTTGGCCGCCATCGATCCCTCGCTGGAGATAGTCGCTTTTGCTGACCGGCGGATGTGGGCCTTTGCCGTCGAGTTGATCACGCTTGAGGCGCGATTGCGCCATCCCTTCCTCACGGCATTGGATCACCAGCTCCACCAGCGGGCTCTTTGGGAGGGGCGCGAGGTGCGCGCGCTGGAAACCGTGGAAGAGCAATTGGCGGTGTTCCGCGGAATGACGCCAGCCGATGAGGAAGACATGTTGCGAGACACCTTGGCGCACCTTCGGAACGCGCGCGAGAGTGGAGTGGATGCGACGGATGTTTTGATAAGCCTTTATCTATTGGGTGATCCCGGGGCGCTGGCCGTTCAATTGGAACTATGGTTGGGCGAGCCGGCTACGGAAGGTGCGGATTTTCGCGACGCGCTTCTTACGCGCAGAGACGTTGTCTTGGCGGAAAGGATACTTGCCCACCTGGCCGAAGAGCCCGACCGCGTTCACTTCTTTGCGCTTGGAGTGGCTCACTTGGTTTTGGAGAGGGGAATTCTTTCTCAATTGAAGGCAGCCGGATGGCGAGTCACCCGCGTCGGGCCGGAGTGAGGGGAGGGGGCGATTGTCACCGCCATTCATGTTTTGGGTAGCGACCCCTCAGATCTTTCTTCACGGCGAGGTAACTGGTGCTCCAGAACGCGTCGAGGTCGGCGGTTATCTGTACGGGGCGCTGATTTGGGGCGAGGAGCTCGACTTTTGGGCGATGGCGCCCGTCGGCGAGGACAAGCTGCGCGTGGGGCACATCGTAGAGTTGTTGAATACGGGCGGAAACGATGGCCCCGTCGCCTTCATAGCGTATACGGGCGCGGGCGCCATTGGGCAGAAGGATTCGCTCGGGAGCCAACCGGTCGACTTCGGGAAGGAGTCCGTCGGGCAGCCATGCGTGAAGGGTCGGCCAGACGTCGCGGTCTTTCAGCTCTTTGTAAGAAGGCGCGCCGTGGCAGATTTGCTCGAGGAGCAAGCGGCGTTCGGCGCTTTCGATGAGAGCGAAACCGTAGTCGGGGCACACGCGTGCGAGGAAGTTCACGCGGGCAATCCATCCTTCCACAGAGGGTCCCCAGTTTTTGAGAATGAAAGCGCCTTCCTGAATTCCATCGGCGAAGAGGCCAGCTGCGATATCGGGATCCACCTCTCCGCCATCCCTCTCACTGAGGACCAGGTCGCGGAAAACAACGCGTGTGCGGGCGACGGCCCGGCGGGTGGATGAGTCGATGAGCGTTTCCGTTTTGTTGGAAAAGTCGTCCGGGAAGTGCTTCCGCAGCCACTCGGGATCGATTGCGGTGTTGCCGCCCAACAAAAGAGACACGTCCCGTCCCTTCTGGCGCTCCTCCACCTCCGTAGCGACGAAGTAAGAGGCCTCTTCGAGGTGGCTGTAGGGGGCGATTTCACCACGCCGGTTGTGGACGAGGGCGCACCGGCGGGTGACGCTGTCGAGTCGCTTTGCGAGGTGATCGGCAAAACCGAGAAGAAGGCATTCGCGGGCAGCGGATTCGTCGATGTTTGGGGGGCATTCGAGGGAGAGGCCTTCACGGCGGGCGATATGGGTGAGCTGATCCGCCACCTCGGCCGCACGCCGGGCGCGTTGGGCATGGAGGCCGGTGGCGCGGGCAAACTCGGGATCAAAGCGGTTGGCCTGAAGGAGGCTCCATGCTGCCACTTCAAGAAAGAGATCCGATGTCACGGGGTGTCCGCCGCAGAGCTTGTCGAGGCGCGCGTTTGTCTCGCGGGCGTTGGGCAGGGGCAGCAAAAGGGAGCGGTCCTGACAGAGCGCGACCATGCGGATAATGAGCGGAAGCACCCCCATTTCGTGACCGGCGAGGAGCAATCGCGACCAACGGGGGTGCAGCGGAAAGGCCGCCATTTTGCGTCCGAGGGGCGTGAGCTGGGCTTCTGAATCAAGCGCCCCGAGATCGTCGAGGAGGGTATGTGCGCGCCCCCAGGCAGCGGGTTCCGGTGGATCAACCCAGGGAAGTTGGGTGATTTCCGATGGGGTGAGAAGATCGGCCAGTTGCAAGCGGGCCGGGCCAAGGTCGAGCCGGTGGATCTCCGGGGCAAGGTTGGCGGGTCGGGCAAAATGATCGGCTTCCGACCAGAGGCGGAGGCACATACCGGGACCAAGGCGTCCGGCTCGTCCGGCCCGTTGATCGGCGGAAGCGCGAGAGATCTTTTCGACGAGAAGGGTGTTGACTCCCCGTCGTGAATCGAAGCTCGGAATGCGGGCAAGGCCGCTGTCGATAACCGCGCGCACACCGGGGAGGGTGAGGGAGGTCTCGGCGATGTTGGTGGCGACAATGATCCGGCGTCCGCCGTCGTCGTCGATCGCGGCGTCCTGCTCCTCGGGGCGCAACTCACCGTGCAGGGGGAGCACGCGGCAACCCTTCGCTTCCGGGGTTGCCCGCAGCGCTTCCACGGTGCGGCGGATTTCGTAGGCACCGGGCATGAAGATCAGAAAACTGCCTCCGTCGACCTCGCGGGCCAGTCGGCGGTAAGCAGTGGCGGCGCGTTCCCATACCGGTGTCCGCGCGTCGGCTTCCGCCCCGCGCGCGTAGCGGATGTCCACCGGAAATTGACGTCCGTCGGTGTTCAGCCGGGCACAGGGAGCAAGATGATCCGCCAGCAAGTCGGCATCCAGGGTGGCGGACATTACGCCGATGATGAGGTCGGGCCGGTGGCTCTTTTGCAGATCAAGGGCGATGGCGAGGGAGAGGTCGCTGTCGAGATGGCGCTCGTGAAACTCATCGAAGAGGAGGGTCCCTACGTCCGATAGCCGCCGATCTTGGGCGAGCCGTCGCAGAAGGATGCCCTCGGTGATGTAGAGAATCTCGGTTTGCGCGGACTGAACATTTTCAAAACGCACCTGATAGCCCACCCGGTCACCGAGACGGGAGCCCGACTCCTGAGCCACCCGCCGGGCAAGCAGGCGGGCGGCGACCCGGCGGGGTTGGAGAACAACAATGCGCCCGCAGTTGCCACCGGTTGCCTCCCGGATCATACTCGGCAGGCGAGTCGATTTGCCGGACCCGGTGGGGGCACTGAGGACGAAGCGCCGGTAATCCCGCAGCGCTGTGGTGAGATCGGCCTGGATCTCCTCAATAGGGAGCGCTGTCTTATCGTGAGGTGAAGGCATAGGAGAATCGAAGGCGATTCCCGCCGGACCTTCAACCATGGGAATCACGATTTTGGTGATGCGGGAAGGGATCGGGTCCGGGGGGGGGCCGTGGAAAGTAGTTCGGCTGATTCATCGCCGGATCGCGACGCAAAGGAGGCTAGGCACTTTCGAGCGCCGCAGGCGACGAGGCAGGCGCACGACGGGCGAACGGCGTGTTTCCGCCTCAGGTCGACCACTGAAGCAGGTCGACTACGGACGGGGGTCGTCTTTACCAGTGCCGTGTATAGCGAAGCTGGATACGGCGCGGGAGTTCGCGGGCGACAAACTGGTTGTTGAAGAAGGTGTCGCCGTTGTGCCGCCAGTTGGAAGAATTGCCGAGGTTGAAGATATCGAGCGAAAAGCGGTCGGCGGCTCGTTCCCACGTGAGGCTGAGGTTGCCCTCGTTCTGTGCGGGTAGGGTGAATTCGCGGCGCAGGTTGCCATCCTGCTCCGAGCGCCAGACCCACCACACATTGGCGGTGAGGTTGTTTGTCAGGCGATGGCTGAGACCGGTGCTCACTTGCCACCGGGAGTGCCCGGGGAAGCGGTAGTTGCCGGGCGGCAGGCTGTTGAGAAAGAAGCCGCCGATGTAGCCCAGGCCATTGCCCAATCCCTCCGGTCCCGTGCCGGGGGCGAAGACATTGCCGATACTGCTGCCCCCGAATTCCGCCGGAGAGGCGTTTTTGTAGTGCGCATCCACATAGGCCGCATTGGCGAAAATCCGCCAGCGCGCACCAACCGGACTCCACGCCGACTCCAGCTCGACGCCCTTGCTCTCCACGTCGCTCGGACCAAAGAAGTCGCGGCGCACGCGGGTTTGCCGGAAAAGCGTCCACCCCGCACTCAAATCGCCGCCGCCGAGGCTGTAGCGACCTCCCATTTCCCAGAGCCGGGAACGGTTGTCCAAATCCTCCGCACGAATGCCTTCTTCCACGTAAAGATTCAGACCGTCGCTCACGGTGTTGCCCCCCACCGCTGACATGAGATTGAAGGCGAGGTAATGCGCCGCCGGGCCCCGCTGATAGTGGAGCGCGCCTTCGAAGCCGACGGTTTCATTGGAGGCCCGTGCGCGGACGGGCGCTACTCCGGGAGGTGGGAGCGGATTTCGCGCGCGGGCGCGCAGAAGGTCGCCGCGCACGCCCGTGACCAAGCGCAGCCCTTCCGTGATTTGCCATTCCGGGCGCACGAAAAGCGCCAGGTTGGTCAGGCGGGAATCGGACGTCTCGGGCGTGGCGAAGGGGCTTTGCGGGCTGTAATACGGTTGCCCGTCGGGACCATCGACCGCACCGGGTGCGATGAATGCGGGGAAGCGGGCGAGTGTATCAAATTCCCGCCCCGCCGTGATATCGAAGGCGTAGGCAAACTCATTCCAGTAATTGGTGAAGCCGAGGCGTTCCTCGTAGCGGATTGTTGCCCCCGAGACGGCACTCCATCCATCGCCCGCATCCGGTTGCCAGAGCCACTCGGTGCGGTTTTCGAAGGTCCACTGAGTGGCCCGCTCCAGATACAGAAACCCGTTGCGCTTCCGCCGGTGCGCATGATCGACAAGGGTGCGGTTGATCAAACGATCCCCCGAAGCCAGCTCCTCCGTCCAGATGGTCTGGGCATAAAATGCGTTTGCATTCGCATAATCATCTTGGGAGAGGAGAATATCCCGCCGGTCGATGCGGGTGCGGTCTTCCGGGCCGGGAACGAGGAGCCCCGGATCGACGACGCCCGGCGTGAAGATCCCCAAATCATCGGGCGGCACGAATGTGGGATCGGGTTCGCCGGTGAAATAGAGATTGCGGCGCAGGAGATCGTTGTCGGGGCGGTTCACCCCCAGCGTCTGGGGCGCGGCGGACCATTGATATTGAAAAAACATCTCCACTTTGCGCGAAGGCAGTGGATTCCAGAGGAGGGAGAGGAAGAGCTCCTGAAAGTCGTCGCGCCCGTCGTTCCGGTGATAGAAGGTTTCGTTCCACTGACCCGCATACGCGAACTGCCAGGACCAGGCGGGTCCGATTTCGCCCCGTTGCCGGAGCCCGATTTCGGCATCGCGATAGGAGCCTCCGCCGGAGGGCACCCAGGTGCCGAGGCGCAGGGACAGCTCGCCGGTCGGTCGGGTGGTTTCCGCGGCGGCCAGCGGAATAAAGTTGATGAGGCCGCCGGTCTTGCTACCGGGACCGAGGACCACATTGCCCGGCCCGCGCACGATCTCGATGGCTTCCATGGAGTGGTAGCTCGGGCGGAAACCGAAGAGGTTGCCGCTCCGGCGCTGGCCGTTGATGAAGGTTTCCGCCACATCTCCCCGAAGATTGGGCACGGTGGCAACGCCGAAGCGGGCGGGAACGGAGATCCCTGGGACTAGCGGAACCAAGTCTTCCACGCGGCGCACGGCGAAGGCGTCCATCTCCGGGCGAGTGAGCATGGCCGCCGAACGCACCGCCTCTCCGGGGGCGAGGCTGAGTGTGCCGGCGCGTGTGGCGCGGAGGTTGGCCGCCGTATCGGCAGCGGCGACCACGGCCAATTCGTCCAGTTCGACGATGAGGGAGTCGGTTTCGGCAAAGGCCGAAAGACCTGTCGAGAGAGCGGCGGCGGCAAGCAGCGCGGAGGCGGATAATCTATGCATACGGGTGATGGCGATACAGGTTGGGTTGTTCACCAAATCACGCCGCACGGAATGCCGTTAACTCGACCTCCCTGCGCCAGCATGATCTGGATCAGGTTCAACGGGTCAGGCAGTGAAGATCCGCCAATCTCAGCCCCTCGATAGGGACCCCCCGGGTTGAAGGAGACGAACGAAAGGAACTCTCCTTCACGCACGCAAGAATGAAATGGGCGAAAATCCAAAAGCCGGTGTGATCACAAAGGTTCTCACACCCGAATCGGGGCTTCTTCAGTGGCGTTTCACCCAGGTCGCGACGGTCGCGAAGTCAGCCCCTCCCTCATCCACAACCGGTCGGGCCTTCTTTCCCCTCATATACCCCAGCCAGCCATCTGCCGCACAGAAGCTTTCCACCCAAGCAACCGACCCCACCACCCAGCTCTCACTGAAGGCGCGGATCTTCGAAAGAAGCCTGGATCTTTGGGCCACAACGGCTCCTGACATCGTTTCCTCCTTTAATGCACCTTCTGCCACAGTCTTTTGGTCTCCCCGAAGAGGTCGCGCTCCTGGCCCCATCCGGCTGCACAACCGCGCACGGTAGCGCTCATGCCATTTCGTCGACCAAGTCATCTTGCCTTCGATCCGGGCGATCCCCCGCCGCGCCGCCGAGCCACCTGCGCACGCCTCCCCGAAACCACTGAAAGCATAGGCACCCACATTCTCCACCAGACCTGCCCGCACCGGGTTCAAGTCGATATACGCCGCGACCATCTTTTGCGCCTCCGTATCCGCCTCCACGATTACACTGCGGAAACGCTCCGCCCAGAACGTGCCCACCGTCCCGTGCTTCTGAT